>MNEX01000131.1 GCA_001917905.1 Acidobacteria bacterium 13_1_40CM_65_14 | reverse complement strand
AGTTCGGCGGGACGATCGGCGGTCCGCTGAAGAAGAACGTGTCGCACTACTTCGCCAACTACGAAGACACCAAGATCGACGACGCGGTCGTGGTGACCTCGGTGCTGGCGCCGGGGACGTTTCCCGCGCCGCAGCGCCAGCATCAGGGCTTCTTCAAGCTGAATCACCGCTTCAACGATCGCAACGGCTTCGACGCGCGCTACAGCTTCAACCGCAACACTCAGGAAGGACAGACCATCGGCGGGTTGAACACGTACGATCGCCGGAGCAACACCGAAGGACGCACCGACGCGTTCATCGCGTCGCTCGTCAGCAACTTCGGATCGAACAAAGTCAACGAAGCCCGCTTCCGCTACACCTTCGACGTGGTGGACTTCTACTCGCCGCTGACCGCGCCGACCGGCGCCGCGTCGCGCACGCCCGATTTCAGCACGGCGCCGGTCACCGTCACCTACACCGGCGTCGGCAACCTCGGCACGAATCCGTCCTTCCCGCAGAACCTCGTCGAGAAGCGGGCACAGTGGGTGGATCATTTCTCGATCGTCCGCGGCTCGCACCAGTTGAAGACCGGCGTCGACGTGATCGGCTCGTGGCGCTTCGTCACCTTCTTCAACAACTTCGCCGGCACCTACACCTTCGCGCAGACCGCGAGGTTGCCGTTCAACACGAGCGATCCGGCGACGTTCCCGTTCCAGTTCACGCAAACCTTCGGCACCTCCGGTCTGAACTTCAAGGACGCGATGGCCGGCGTGTTCGCCCAGGACGACTGGGAAGTGCGGCGCGGGCTCACGCTGAACATGGGCGTTCGCTGGGACAAGGACTCGCTCTTCCAGGGCGACAACAACAACATCGCTCCGCGCGTCGGATTTGCGTGGAACGTGGGAACCCGGGGAGCACAATCGAGCACGGTCATCCGCGGCAACACCGGCATCTTCTACGACACGCTCGAGTCGTCTGCGATCAATCGCGAGTCGAACACCGGCCCGGTGGGCCAGACGACGATCGATCTGCGGCAGGGCGATCCGCTGTTCCCGACGTTCCCGAACCGATTGAGCGCGTTTCCGTCGGGCACCGCCACCGTCGCGCGCGCGCAGGTGTACGTGCCGATCTTCAAGGGCGACGCGTTTCCCGGCAGCATCGGCGACAGCTTTCACCGCGTCGCACCCTACTTCTTCAACAGCAACATCGGCGTGCAGCACGAACTGGGACCGAACTGGGCGGTGTCGGCCGACTACGCGCGCGTCTACGGCTACGACATGCTCGTGACGTGGGACATCAACGCGCCGCCGATCTTCGCGCTCGGTCCGGGGCAGACGCGTACCGTCGCGCAGGCCAACGCCCTTCGTCCGCTCGGCGTTCCGAACCGGACCGGGGGGCCGTACGGCATTCCCTTCACCGGCTTTCGCAATCTCTATCTGCAGTTCAACGGCGGGCACACCGAGTACAACGCGGTCAAGTTCGGCCTCAACAAACGGATGTCGAGCCGCTACGCGCTGCAGGCGAACTACACGCTCGGGCGCGCGCGCGGCGACGTGGACAACTTCAGGCTGGCGACTTCGTTCGTGCCGGGGATGACCGCCATCGATGGCGATCGCAGCTTTCAGTGGGGACCGAGCGATACCGATGCGCGACACGTGCTGGCGGTCACCGGGATGTACGACGGACCGTTCGGCGTGCGAGCCGGCGCGGCGCTGTTCGCGCGATCGGGATTCCCGTTCACCGGCGTCGCGGGGCTCGATGCCGACGGCGACGGATTCTCGTTGAACGGCAGCTACGTCGATCGGCCGGCCAGCCTGAGCCGCAACTCGTTCCGTTACACCGCGACGGTCACGCTCGACACGAGTCTCGCCTACGACGTCAAGATCGCCGGCGCGCAGCGCTTCGAGATCCGCCTCGACGCGTTCAACGTCGCGAACCGGAAAAATATCATGACCGTGAACAACATCGTCGGGCTCGATCCCTCGAATCCGCCGGCGACGTTCCGGACGGTGACGGGCGTTCGGGATCAGCGTCAGGCGCAGATAGCCGTGCGGTATCGATTCTAGCAACGGCTTTTCACGAAGCCACGAAGGCGCGCGAAGACGACGTCAAACGCAGAACTCGCAGAACTCGCAGAGCAAAAAGCCGATCGGTTTCTGCGGATTCTGCGGTTTCTGCGTTGATTGTCGTTCTTCGTCACCGCATGCGGGTTTGGACTTCGTGATGACCGTGATCAGCGGTGCGGTGCGCTGAGCCGTCGAAGCGCCTCGCGCGCGGCGCTCACCTGCTGCTTGTACTCCGGCGGCGCGACACGGATGAACTGTTCGTAGTCGCGCCGCGCGTCGCCGGTCCGTCCTAAATCGAGTGCCGCACGCGCGGCTCCAAACAACGCTTCCGCATAGTCAGGGCGCGCGGCGAGCGCGGCGCGATACTCGTCCAGCGCGCCAGCGGGCTGTCTCGCGATCAGGTAGCCCGTGCCGAGCTCGTAGTGCGCTTCCGGATACGACGGGTTGCGCGCGAGCGCGTCTTGCAATCGCGATTGGGCCGCCGCCTCGTTCCCTGCGCGCCGCTCGACGATGGCGAGGTTGTAGTACGGTTCGGCGCGATCGGGCGCGGCGCCCATCGCACTGGTGAATGCGCGGCGAGCGGCGTCGAGATCGCCCCGTCGCGCGTCGACGAGACCGAGCCGGTTCCACGCATCGGCGTCCGATGCGTTCATCTGCACGGCGTCAGTCAGCGCCGCACGCGCCTCGTCGATATTGCCTTCGCGCTCGGCGATCGAGGCCAGGTTGACGAACACGTCAGGATGGCGGAAGCCGGCGCCGATCGCGCGACGGTATCCCTCACGCGCCTCGTGCAGCCTCCCGGCGCGAAAGCTGACGTCGGCGAGATACTTCATCGCGAGGCCGTTGCCGGGATCGAGACTCAACGCACGCGCGAAGGCCTGCTGCGCCGCGCGCGGATCGCGCGCGATCTGGTCGATGCCGTCTTCGATCGCGGCCCACACTTCGACGCGATCCTTGGGATCGACGGCGCGAGTCGCCGGCGTCGCGGCGGTCGATCCGGAGACGTACCCGAGACTGCGGAGCCGCTCAGCCGATTCAGTCGGCGCTGACGAGTGGCTCGCTCGCACCGTGTCCCCGGATGCCGGGAGCGCACGCCGGAGACCGCTGGCGAGCGCATCGCGATCATCGATTCGGTTCTGCTGCTCACCCGGATCGTTCTGGAGATCGTAGAGCTCGGGCCGAGGGGCCTCGATGAACTTCCACCGGCGCGTCCGCACCGCGCGCAGCGGACTCCATCCCAGGAGGACGTTTTGGTAGTACGACTCTGCGTACGCAGGGCGATCCGGATCGCCGGCGGCGCCCCGATGAACGTCGACGAGCGGCAGCAGGCTGCGGCCGTCGACAGAGCCAAGCGTTGCGCCAGCCATCGCCGCGATCGTCGGCGCGAGATCGGACGTCTCCACCGGATCTTCGACGACGCGCGGGTCCGTGCTGTCCGGAAGCTTGACGAGCAGTGGCACGCGCACCGTCGCGTCGTAGAGAAAGGTGCCGTGCGTCCGCTCGCCGTGCTCGCCGAGCGACTCGCCGTGATCGGCGACGACGATCACCGTCGAGCGCGCGAAGAGGCCCAGTTGCCGCAGGCGATTGAAGAATCGTCCGATCGCCGCATCGGTGTAGGCGACCTCGCCGTCGTACGGCGCGTCCGCGTGCGCAGCACCGAACGGCGGCGGCGGCGTGTACGGCGAGTGCGGATCGAACAGGTGCAGCCACACAAAGAATAGCCGCGCGCGGAACTGGTCGATCCAGCCGAGCGCAGCGTCGACGACCGCGTCAGCGGGACGTTCAACCGCTCCCGCCTTCCGCAGGAAGTCATCGTCGTAGCGATCGAATCCGCGTGAGAGCCCCGACGAAGCTTGCAGCGGGTATCCGCCGATGAACGCGCCGGTCGTGTAGCCGCGCCCGCGGATCGCGTCGGCAACAGTCGGGACATCAGCTGCGAGTCGAAATCCGTCGTTGGTCCGAACGCCGTGTCGTGCGGGATGAAGACCGGTGAGGATCGTCGCGTGCGCCGGGAGCGTGATCGGCACCTGCGTGACGGCGGCGGTGAAACGCGCCGCGCTTTGTGCGAAGCGATCGAGCGCAGGCGTCAGCCCGCGCGCGGAGCCGTAGGATCCGAGTCGATCCGCGCGGAGCGTGTCGACGGTGACGAGGACGATCGGCCGGCCGGTCACGACTTGGTCCGGTGCCTTTGCGGGGCGTTCGGCTCGACACCCGGCGGACGAGATCGCCAGGATCGCGAGGCACACGATTGTGAAGGCGCGCGCGCCAAGCATCGGAGTAGTCTACCCGGGACGAACGACGGCGACGGCTTGTCACGAGGCGATGAAGAACAGAAAGCCCACGGGGCAAATGTCAAGCCACGAAAACCACGAAACCACGAAACCACGAAATGCTCTCCAGCCAAGTATCTTTTTCGTGTTTTCGTGTTTTCGTGTTTTCGTGATGAATCGTATTGAGGTTCTGATGGGCACACGATCGATTGCCGTTCTGCTGGTGTTCTTCTCCGCGAGCGCGCACGCAATCGCGCAGCGGCCGCCCGTCTTCACCGCCGAGGACATGCTCGCGATTCGCACGTTCGCCGGCGGTCAACCGATCGCGGTGTCCTCGACCGGCCGCTCGATCGCGTACGTGCTCACCGACCAGAACGATGCATGGAACGTGCAGGAGCCTCGTCCCACCGGCTACGTCTTCGTGCAGACGCTGACGGGCGGCCGCGCCGGCACGCCGCGCGCGCTGACGTCGGGCGCGGTCCACAGTGCGTTTCCCGTGTGGTCGCCGGACAGTCGTCGTCTCGCGTTCATCCGCGATGAACAGGGCCGCGGCCGCGCCGTCGTCTGGGACGCCGAACGCGATCAGATCACGCCGATCGGCGATCCGTTCACGGCGCGCATCTACCTCGCGCCGCAGTGGGATCCGTCAGGCCACGCGATCATCGTCGCGGCTGCGCTTCCCGATACGACCGCGCAGCCGTATCGCGTCCGCACGGTGAAGAGCAGCGACGCGCGAATTCCCGGCGATCAGTTTTTCACCGACGAGCGCACGGCGATGCTCACGGCGATCGACGTCACGAGCGGTGCATCGACGCCGCTCACGCAGACGCCGGTCGTCCTGCGATCGTTCCGCGTGTCGCCAACCGGACGACAGCTGCTCTACGTCGCGCCGGTGCCGGAGACGCTCGGCGTGATCGGCAAGGAACAGAACGACACGTACGTCCTGCCGATCGACATCACGACAGGCGCTCGCGCCGCGGCCGCCCGCAACCTCCCCGAGCGCGGACGATTCTCGTGGTCACCGGACGGTAAACAGCTGCTCTTTTCGAAGGGCAATCGTCTGATGGCGTTGCCGGCCGACGGCAGCGGCGAGGCGAAACCGTGGCGCGAGTCGTTCACGCTCGCGGCCGGCGAGCCAGTGTGGTCGCCGGATGGATCGCGCTTCGCCACGCTCGTCGCGGATCCCGGCGTCAGCGATCCGGAGCTGGAGCCGGTGAAGCCCGGCATGTACACCACAGCGCAGCCGTTCATGGACGTGGTCATCGCCTCGGCCGACGGATCGTCGAAGAACGTGACGGCCGCGTTCGACGATCAAGTCTCCGATCCCGTGTGGAGCAGCGATGGCAGCGCGCTCTTTTTCCGCGCGGTCAACAACAAGACCTACGACGAAACCGTCTATCGCTACACGATTCCCGGCGAGAAGCTCGAGCCGATCGTCCGCGGCCAGGAATCGTACGGTCGATTCGTCGCGACGCCGGGAGGCGTCGTGTCGGCGATCGAAGACGCGACGCACGCCAGCGATCTCTGGCTCGTCGCCGGCAGTCAGCGCACGCGCATCACCGATCTCAATCCGCAGCTCGCGCGCTTCACGTTCAGCAAGCCGGAGCTGTTCTATTTCCACAACGCCGACGGCGAGCGCCTGGGCGCGCTGTTGTACAAACCGACGGGTCTCGCCGCGAGCGACAAGGCGCCAGTCATTACGTGGGTCTACGAAAAGATGACGCCGGCCATCCATCGGTTCGACGCGCGCAACCAGATGTTCATCAGCCACGGCTACGCGATGCTGATGCCCAACGTGAAGGTCAAGGTGGGACAGACGGCCGACTCGTTCGAGAAGTGCGTCGTGCCGGCGGTGAATGCCGTGCGCGGGATGGGGTTCACCAACGGCAAGTTCGGCCTGTGGGGTCACAGCTTCGGCGCGTATGCGACGTCGAACCTGATCACGCGAACAGATATTTTCGCCGCCGCGGTCTCGGGCGCCACGCCGCCTGAGCTCTTTCGCAACTGGGCGAGCGGCCGCGATCGCGATTCGCGCAACATCGAGACCGGTCAGGCGCGGATGGGCGGCAGTCCGTTCGAATTCCCGGAGCGATATCTCTCGCAGTCCGCGTTCTTTCATCTGGACAAGGTGAACACGCCGGTGTTGATCCTGCACGGCGAGAAGGATCTGACCATTCTCTTCGGCGAAGGCGAGATGATGTTCTACGCGCTCAGGCAGCTCGGAAAGAGTGCCGAGTTCGTGTCGTACGCGAACGGCGATCACAGCCTGTCGCGACACTCGCGCGCCGACGCCCTCGACGTCAACCGCCGGATCCTCGAGTGGTTCGATCGCTACCTGAAACCGGCGTCGGGATCTCGTTCGCAGCCGTAGCGAAATGCAACCACGAAGACACGAAGGCACGAAAGTGAGCGGCGTGCAGCCCGTCGGGAATCTCAAACAGTTGATTGCGTACGCGCGCCAAGCAGCAAGCGGTTCTTCGGAGTGATGTTGGCGGGAATCGTCTGCGTCCAGATGCGATAGCCCTGTTGTTTGAGGCGCAGCGCGCGAACCACGTCGATTGCGATCGGATCCTCGACCCAGCCTGACAGCTCACCCGCATCGCACGTCGAGAGATTGTGACAACACGGCAGGACGGCAACGCGTGCACGCGCTGCGGCGGCGCGATCGAGCACGCGATCGGTCAGGTCGCCGCACGCGTGGCTCGAGACGACGACGTCGGTGGGAAGAATCTCGACGTCCTCCAGCGCGCGCGCGACGAACTCAACGCGTCCGGTCAGTCTGGGCCACGCCTGAACGAGCGCTGCGTGCAGCTTCGTGCTCGACGGCGGCAACGTCTTGTCGACCACGAGCGCCGACGGTGACGAATCGTCCAGCAGCAGCATCGCCTGGGCGAGCAGCCCGTGTCCGCCGCCGAGGTCGACGACGCGTCCGCCGTGGCAGGTGGCGCGAGCCAGCCGATGAAAGAGCGTGTTGCCGGGAAAGCGATCGAGATCGCGATCGGTGAGCCGCGCGCGAGACGAGGGCGAGAACATTGTCTAGTGGACCGTATCAGCTGAAGGAGTACGAGTCACAACGAGCCTTCGAACGCGGTTTTCGGGCCGCGACAGCGGAGCGGCCCGGTAGTAATTCGGAAGAGACACGCCACTAGTGACTGTCTACGCTGATTCAGTACCGACAAGCAGCCACGAAAACACGAAAACTCGAAAGCACGAAAACGAAAGCGCGCAAATCCTTTTCGTGGTTTCGTGATTTCGTGGTTTCGTGACTAAAACCGCAGTGCGAATGACGGTCCCGAAATGGAGCATACACGCCGCTAGTTCCGCGTCACGTGCGCGGAGACGGCGAGCCAGCGTCCGTTGCGGCGTGCCCAGACGTCGGTGTAGCGTCCCGACGCCGAGCGGCCGTCCGCCGTGTTGTACGTCGTCCGCGCGTGGATGATCGCGAAGTCGCCCATGAGCCGGACGTTGACGTCGTGCGCCTCGAGCTTCGAGATGGTGACCGGCTGCGCGGTCTGCTGCAGGAACCGATCGCGATCGACGAGCGATCCGTCGGGCAGCGAGCAGAGGAAATCGTCCGCGAGGATTTCTTTGAATCGCTGGACGTCCGACGTCTGCACCGATCGGATGTAGTCCTGATTGAGCTCGAGCAGCGTCTTGAGATCCATGCCGTCCTCCCTGCCGTTTCGGCGAAGGCCTCGCAGCGTCGCCTCGTCGAGGCGCACGATGATGGTCGTGTAGCTGTCGATGTCGGCGAGCACCGCTTCGCGCGGTCCCTTCTTCCACTCGTCGCTGCCGTAAAACGCGTCTTCGCTCCGCTGGCGCTCGTCGAGACTCGGATAGGCACGCATCAAGTACCACGAGTCCTGGTCGTGGAGCGAAGGCCCGTACGCCACCACGTCCACCTTCCAGCGCCGCAGCATCGGCAGTGAGTCGCGCTCGAAGCGCTGATGAAAGCGGTCGCGCGTCCGTGGCGTGAGGTTGTACGAGCGGATCTCGACCATCGGGCTGACCTCGGCTTTCTCACGTTGCGCCGTGAGCAGAGGAGACGCGAGCAGAGCGGCCATTGCCATCGTGCAGCTTCGAACGACCATCGCGTTGCGCATGCCTTCTCCTCGATGATGTGTCGTGTTCATCGCGGGCGCTCTGCCACAGCAGCATGACCGCATACGCGCGCCACGGTCGCCACGACGCCGATCGGCGATCGAGCTCGCGCGCCGCGCAGCCGCCGGCCATGCGGCGCAACACCAGATCGCCGCTCGGGAACGCATCGGGCTCGCCGAGCGCGCGCATCGCGATGTACTCCGCCGTCCAGTCGCCGATGCCGGGCAGATCCTTGAGCGCGGAGACCATTTCGCGTGCATCGACGGAGGAATTGAATGTGATCGTCGCGTCCGCCACGCGACGGGCAAGCGAGCGAATCGTCTCAGCGCGTGCGGACACAACACCAGCTCGTTCGATGGCCGCGTGTGCCAGCTGCGCCGGCGTGGGAAACAGCCACTCGGATTGGTCTCCAGAGATCGCGGGCGATCCGAACATCGTCGCGATCCGTCCCGCCATCGTCGTCGCCGCGCGAACGGAAATCTGCTGACCGAGAATCGCGCGCACGGCGAGCTCGAAACCGTCCCATGCGCCAGGCGTCCGGATCCCCGGATGCTTCGCGAGCGGCCCGCGGAGCAGTGGATCGGCGCGGAGGTGTTCCGCGATGATCGCCGGATCGGCGCCGAGATCGAACATCGCTTTCACGCGCTCGACGATGAAGAGCAGCGCGCGAGGATCGGGGAAGCGAACCTCCAACGAGAGCGCAGACCGCGACTCGAGGCGTGACACCTCGATCGAACCGTGGCGGCCATCGACCGAGATCGTGCGCCGATAGCGGGACCCGTCGGAAGAGCTCCACGATGAACGCAACGGCCGCGAAGACCGCAAAGATTGTCTGGCTTCGTCGTTTGCGCCCTTTGCGGTCTTTGCGTTCTTCGTCGTTGGTCGCGGTGCGGGAATAACAGATTCGACGCCCGGCGTCGCGCGAGCGCTGAGGAACGCGAGCATCGCGTCCCAGTCGTACGGCGGACGGTAGGCGAGGCGGAAGCGATAGCAATCAGGATCCGCGGCGGCCTTCTGGCGTGCGAGCCGGCGCAACTGGGTCGGCGTTCGTGAGTACGTGCGGCGAATCTGGCCGTTGAAACGCCGAAGACTTCCGAAGCCCGACGCGATCGCCACCTGATGAAACGCCAGGCTCGTTTCGTCGAGCAGCTTCTTCGCGAAGTGCACACGCCGCGTGAGCGCGACGTCGAGCGGCGTCGCGCCGAGGTGCTGAAGAAAGAGGCGGCGCAGATGTCGTGCGGTCACGCCGAGCCGGCCGGCGAGTTGCTCGACGCCGTCGTTGTTCAATCCGGGGGCCCCTGCCCCCCGGAGGTTCAATCCGGGGGCCCCTGCCCCCCGGAGGTTCAATCCGGGGGCCCCTGCCCCCCGGAGTACGCTGGCAGCTCCCTCGCCGCGCAGCGCGCCGTCGCCGATCATCCGCAACGCGCGCGACACGATTCCCGACGTACCGAGCCATGCGGGCGTGCCCGGCGACGCTTCGGGCCGGCACCGCAGGCACGGCCGGAACCCGGCGGCTTCGGCCGCCGCCGCGGTCGGAAAATACCGAACGTGCTCGTCCTTCGGCGCACGCGCCGGGCAGATTGGCCGGCAATAGACGCCGGTCGTCGTCACGGCGATGAAGAAGCGGCCATCGAACCGCGCGTCGCGCGATCGGCGCGCGCGGTCGCAGACGCGTTGATCCAGATCCATCTCTCGGCAGCTTAGCCCGATGAGCGGTCCAGGATTAGTCAGAAACGGACGTCGTCATGGTTGCTC
>MNEX01000288.1:3982-27309 GCA_001917905.1 Acidobacteria bacterium 13_1_40CM_65_14 | reverse complement strand
TGGGCTGACAAAGAAAACTGGCCCACGCAGGAGCGCGAACGCTTTACCATCAAGCCTGAGATCCAGGAATTCATCGTCAAGGCGATGAAGAGCGCGCCGCGATCCTGAGAATCAGGAATGACGTTCGACCAGTTCAAGGCGACGTTGAGCGAAGCGGTTCCGACGACCCTGTCGGCGCCGCTTCGGGCGCTGTGGCACGACGCGCGAGGCGAGTGGGACGCGGCGCACACGGTCGCGCAGGACATCGATGACGCGACCGGCGCATGGATTCATGCGTACCTGCACCGGAAAGAAGGCGACCTGGGAAACGCAGCCTACTGGTACGAGCGTGCCCGTCAACCGATTGCCACCGATTCGCTCGACGCCGAGTGGCAGCGGATTGTGACGGCCCTGCTCTGATCTCATCTGGCCCGCTCCGTGCATCTCAGCACATCTGTGGCGTCCGGCTTCAGCCGGACCTTGGAGGTACTCGTGAAGCTCATCGGTGCGCTGCTGATCGTGTTCGGCGTCGTCGCCCTCGCCGCCGGCGGCATTCGATACACGACGCGTGAGAAGGTCCTGGACATCGGGCCGATTGAGGCGACGGAGGAGAAACACCACAGCATTCCTCTGTCGCCCATCGTCGGCATCGCGGCGGTCGCGGGCGGCATCGCGCTCGTCGTCGCCGGTTCGCGCACGCGCGTCTAACGTTTCGTTTCGTAGCGCTGGGCTGTACAACGACTGAACACCGCGATAGAGCCATGCGCTGCCTCGCGCTGGTGGTCGTGATCGGCTTGTCGAACGCGGCGTTTGCACGTGCACAGTCGCGCATGCTGTCGAATGTCGACGTGATGCTCGGCGCACACGACGTGCTGCACTCGGCCGACATGATCTCGACCACGTATGACCTGACGCGCGGGCGGGCGTTCGGCGCGACCGAGCGAAATCCGTTTCTGAAGCCGTTCGCCGCGCGTCCGTCCCTGCTCACCGGCGTCAGCAGCGCGATCGACATCCTGCAGGTGACCGTCATCAAGCGCGTCGAGCGGACTCACCCACGCTGGGCGCTCACCTGGTCCGCCGCCCTGGTCGCGGTCGAAGTCTGGGCGACCACCAACAACATCGTCGCCGCGGGCCGCATCCAGCAACGCCGCTTCGCGGCCGGCCGTTAACATTCAGCGGCTTGTCCGGATCTGAACATCGCGCTGTTCGGATCCGGCGCGATTCGCGGCTCGAGGATTGGAAAACGCCCGCCAATAACGTGGCGCGTGTTGTGCTTCGGCGCGCGACATGAATCAACCAGCTCGCGCGATCGTCAGCAGCGGCGCCGCTCTGATTGCTTCCGCCCTCGTCGTCGTCCACGCGGCCCCTGGAGAGAGCTGGCAGGTCGCGCTCACCAGCGCGACGGGCCTCGTGCTCCACGGTGCACACGCGTCGGTCGTGACGCACAACGGGCAACGCGCAGTGCGGCTCGTGGAAGAATCGGGCTATAACGGCGAACCGTACGCCATCGTTCCAGGACCTGCACTGCAGGACGGAGCCATCGAGGTCGAGGTGGCGGGGCGTCCCGCCGAAGGCGCGAACGATGCGGCGCGCGGCTTCGTCGGCATCGCCTTCAGAGTCCGGTCCGATCACTCGGCGTTCGAGTGTTTCTACCTCAGGCCTACGAACGGCCGCGCAGACGATCAACTACGCCGCAATCACTCGACGCAGTACGTCTCGCATCCGGACTTCCCGTGGCAGAGGTTGCGACAGGAGACGCCTGGCGTCTACGAATCGTACGTGGATCTCGTGCCGAGTGAGTGGACGCACGTCCGCATCGACTTCCGCGACCGCCGCGCCACGCTGTACGTCAACCGCGCGCCACAGCCGATCCTCATCGTGAACGATCTCAAGCTGGCGCCTGCGTCAGGCGGCGTGGCATTGTGGATTGGCGCCGGCACGGAGGCATTCTTCCGGGACCTGCGGGTGACAACCAGCGGTTCGTGAATTGGCTCACAGACACTTGAACACTCTCCCGGTCACGCCGCGCATGAGCGTGAACGTCCCGACGTTCTGCTGCAGGTCGGTCAGCATGACGGTGAGCCGCAGCGTATCGCCCGTCAGCTGACCCTGGTAGCGGGCGGGATGACGATCCGGCTGTTCGTCCTGACGGATCGGTCCGCCGTGCTCTCGCACGTGCGTGCCGGCGAGCGTGAAGCGTCCGTCTCGATCGGTGACGAGCGGCTCGTCGATCGTCCCATGCGCGCAGTCGTATTCAATCGTCGCGCCCTGGGCCGTGACCTCGAGTCGAATGCTCGTCCCGCCCCACGTTCCCGCTGCCACGCGATCGCCGCCGGCGATCGGATTCCGGCACGCGACGACGACGGCGATGGCGCCGGCGACGGCGGCTAACTGGGCCAGTCGCGTCACGAAGCCGATTGTACGCTCGCCTGCGCCGCGTCATCGCTGAGCGCGGCACCCCACATCCGTCGCGCAGGCCTTCCGCCTTCGCCTCTAAAGCTTCCGCCTTCGCTGAAGCTACGGCGGACCACCGTAGCCTTGCGCGGAGGTGGTCGGCGGACCACCGTAGCCTTGGCGGAGGTGGTCAGGGCCTCCCGTCAGAATCTGTGCCTACTGTGTGACGCGACCATTCGCGCTTACCATGAACGCGAAGCCCGGCTCGTCGCCGTTGCCGGGAGTCGTCGTGTTCTGCGCGAGCTCGACGTCGTTCGCCAACACGTTCCGGGTCACGGCACCGGTCGGATTCTGATCGCAGAAGTTCTGGTCGTTGATCCGGAACGACACTCGCGCGTCGATCGGCACGTCGGTAAAGGTGATCTCGTAGCGATCCGGCGGAACAGGCATCAGCGGAATGGCGGCGAAGTTCCGCCAGCCCGGATGCGTGTGCGTCACTCCGACGCCGTCAATGCACGCCTGCGCCGACGCGGCCAGATCCGGCCGGCGCGTCGTCGACCCTCGAAACACAATCCTGACCGTCGGAGTCGTTGACGAGGGCTGCATGGAAGACTTCGAGCAGCCGCTGCCGCACGCGGCGATCAGCATCGCGCATCCGATGAACCATTTGCTCAGGCTGGCGATCTGCATTATCAGGTCTGCACATCGGTGGCATCCGCACATCGGTGGCGTCCGGTTTTAGCCGGACCCTGACCATATGGAGGCGCCGGCCGGCGTCAGCCGGACTTGGCTTGAGCGCGCTCGCGCGTTTCGCGCGCGTCGAAGCTCTCACCGTAGATCGATGGCACTTTCGCACCCATCGGGCGCAGGTACATCGACAACTGTCCGCGGTGGTGGATTGAGTGGTTCAATCCGAGTTGAACGTACACGACCGCGGGGAACTGAAAGAGACCGCGAAAGTCGACGGTCTTGATTAATTGATCGCCTGAGGTCTGCTTCAGGCGCTCGACGGCTATCGCGAACTGCTCGGAGTACCACCGGTTCACATGATCGGCTGTGCGGATCGTCTCGGGTCGCGGGGCGGGCGTGAGATCGAACGCGCCTGCGGCGACAGCGTTGAGGAATCGAACCTCCGCGGTGACGATGTGCCACGCGAGGTCGATCGCGCTCTTCACGATTTCGTCGGGCCGGTAATCCACCTTGTCGTCTGGAATCGCCGCGATGACGCGTTTGGTCACTGGGTGCTCGGCATTCAACGACGGAAGTCCGACGGACTGCAGAATGGTCGTGGCTTGATCGAGCGTCATATGACTCATCGGTGGATTCTACTGCGTGATGCACAAACACCAAGGGCCGGGCGTGAGCCCGGCCCTGAGTGTGATCGGTAGCGCAGGGCTTTCAGCCCCGCGGACGCGGCCCTGAAAGGGCCGCGCTACAGGAGAGTAAAAACCCAGGAAGTCGCGCGATCGTCGTCGTCAACCTCTACGCGCAGCCAGACGTGTTGCCGCAATTGACGCACTTGTAGCACGCGCCGCTGCGGATCATGATTGCGCCGCACGTCGAGCAGGGCGGCGCGTCTTCCTGATTCTGAATCGTCGAGTGCGGGTTCGGAACGGTGGGCTTGCCCACCGAAGTTGCCGCCTCGTCGTGCGCGGCGGCGGAGGTGGGCGTCAACGTGTGGCCGTTGTGATCGTCGAGCTCGCGGCCGTTGACGCCCGCGTGATACTGCGCCTCCGGCGACAGGAACTTCGAGGCGAGCCACCGGAAGATGTAATCGACGATCGACTTCGCGAAGCGGATCTCCGGATTGCGGGTCATGCCCGACGGCTCGAACCGGACGTGGCTGAACTTGTCGACCAGCGCCTGGAGCGGCACGCCGTACTGCAGTGCGTACGAGATCGCCTGCGCGAAGGCGTCGGCGAAGCCCGAGATGGTCGAGCCCTCCTTCGCCATCACGAGAAAGATCTCGCCCGGCTGGCCGTTCTCGAAGAGACCGACGGTGATGTAGCCCTCATGGCCGGCGATGTCGAACTTGTGCGTGATCGCCTGGCGCTCGTCCGGCAGCTTGCAGCGGACCGGCGTCCGCGGCAGAGCGGCGGCGGCCTCGGCCAGTTGTTGGGCCGCCGACTTGTCCTTCGACGTGTTCAGCGGCTGCGTCCGCTTGCTGCCGTCACGGTAGATCGAGATCGCCTTGGCCCCGAGCTTCCACGACTGGATATACGCCTGCATGATCTCGTCGACGGTCGCGTCCTTCGGCACGTTGACGGTCTTGCTGATCGCGCCCGAGATGAACGGCTGCGTCGCGCCCATCATCTTGATATGCCCCATGTAATGAATCGAGCGCTGCCCCTTCGCCGCCTTGAATGCGCAGTCGAAGACCGGCAGATGCGATTCCTTGAGGCCCGGCGCGCCCTCGATCGTCTCGTTCTTGTCGATGTACTCGACGATGGCATCGATCTGCGGCTGCGCGTAGCCGAGTTTCCTGAGCGCCATCGGTACCGTCTGGTTGACGATCTTCATCAATCCGCCGCCCACCAGCTTCTTGTACTTGACGAGCGCGATGTCCGGTTCCACGCCGGTCGTATCGCAGTCCATCATGAAGCCGATGGTGCCGGTCGGCGCGAGCACGGTCGCCTGCGCGTTGCGATAGCCGAACTGCTCGCCCAGCTCCACCGCGTCATCCCAAGAGGTCTTTGCCGCGACGAACAAATCAGGCGGGACGTTGCGCGAGTTGACGTCGCGCATCGCGTCGCGGTGCTTCCGCATGACGCGGAGGAACGGATCGCGGTTCTTGTCGTAGCCGGAGAACGGACCGCCGTGGTCGCGCGCGATGCGCGCCGACTGCGCGTAGGCTTCGCCCGTCATCAGCGCGGTGAGCGCCGCCGAGTAGTCCCGGCCGGCGTCGCTGTCGTACGGCAGGCCGCGCGACATGAGGAGCGCGCCCAGGTTGGCGTAGCCGAGGCCGAGCGGACGATAGGCGTGGCTGTTCTCGCCGATCGCCTTGGTCGGATAGCTCGCGTTGTCGACGATGATCTCCTGCGCGGTGATGAGCGTACGGATCGCGGCTTTATAGGAGACGACGTCGAACTCGGCATTATTGAGATCTTGATCACTCTTCACGAATTTCATCAAATTGATCGACGCCAGGTTGCACGCCGAGTCGTTGAGAAACATGTACTCGGAGCACGGATTGCTCGCGTAGATGCGATCGGTGTTCGGGCACGTGTGCCACTCGTTGATCGTCGTGTCGAACTGCATGCCCGGATCGCCGCAGACGTGCGTCCCTTCCGCGATGAGCTTCATCAGCTCGCGCGCCTTGTAGGTGTCCATCACCGGGTGCGGATCCACCACGCCGTGCGTCTCCCAGTCGCTATCGTCCAGGACCGCGCGCATGAAGTCGTCGGTCACGCGTACGCTGTTGTTCGAGTTCTGGAAGAACACCGACGAGTACGCCGGGCCGGTGAACGATCCGTCGTAGCCGGCGTCGATGAGCGCCCACGCCTTCTTCTCTTCCTCGACCTTGCAGTTGATGAACTCGACGATGTCGGGATGATCGGCGTTGAGGATGACCATCTTCGCGGCGCGCCGCGTCTTGCCGCCCGACTTGATGACGCCGGCGAATGCGTCATAGCCCTTCATGAACGACACCGGCCCCGACGCGGTGCCGCCGCCGGCGAGCAGCTCCTTCGACGATCGAATCGGCGACAGGTTCGTGCCGGTACCGGATCCGAACTTGAACAGCATCCCCTCGGTCCGCGCGAGCGTCAGGATCGAATCCATCGTGTCCTCGACCGAGTTGATGAAGCAGGCCGAGCACTGCGGCGCTTGTTCGAATCCGCAGTTGAACCACGTCTTCGTCGGTCGCGAAATACTTCTGCGCGCGCGCCCACGCGGTGATCGTGTCGACGACGCGGCCGATGAGCTGCTTGACGCTGCGCTCACGCTCGGGCGCGCCGATCTGCCCGCGGAAATATTTCGAGACGACGATGTTCGTCGCCTGCTGCGACCAGGATTTCGGAATCTCGACGTCGCGCTGCTCGAACACCACTTCGCCACGCTCGTTGCCGATGATCGCCGCGCGAAGCTCCCATTCGATTTCGTCGAACGGGTCGACGCCGGCGTCGGTGAAGAAACGCGGGAAGGTCAGGCCGGGGACGGCGGTTGCCGTCTTCGGTTTCGAGCGAGGCGTGTCGACATTCGGCGGCGCTGCGGACGCACCGGTCCCGCTGTCCACGATCTGCTGCGCAGCACTCGCGGCCTGATAAGCAGCGCGTTCCTTCATCAGATTTCCCTCCACCGGCGCGATCGCAATCTGCCCCGACTGCGACCGACTGCTTGTAGTTGGATTGGGCGGTGGCTACGAGAAGCTGGGAGGTTTCTCGGTGAATGCCTTTCCGCTACGGCGTGCAAATATGCGCTCGCCCCAACCGTTTGTCAAGCGTGTAAACACTACTAATTGTGCCTTTCTTTTAGGTCAGTCGCAAGATGTTGATGTTTGTTGATCGCTGCTGAGATTCCAAAACTCAGCCGTAACATGGCGGGCGGGGAGGTCCACTTTCGACCTCCCGTGGTGCACAGGCAGGATGTTTGGCAGGTTGTTTTTCTCCTCGCAGGTCGCGAGAAGAACGAGGTTGCGATCCGAATGAGCAAGTGAAGTGCCACGCATGACACGCGTGCAGTGGTGGTGATCGCGAATGATCGAGAATCGCGCGATGCGATCTCGCGCGAACCGATGGCGAGCGAAAATGACGAGATGAGAATTCGCGTTCAGCTGGGGTGGGTAAAGTGCTACCTACCCGCTAGCTGAGCAGCGAGAGCGGCCGCTTTGTCTGCGACTGTTTTGGCGAAGACCAGATTTTTTTGCCGCAACGCATCCTCCGCCTGACGAACGAATCGTTTCGCGTAGTCGTACTGCGCGCGCGCGTCGGTGTTGAGTGTTCGATAGTCGACGCGATTGAGATCGGTCGTCGCGCGCGTCAGCGTCGAGCGGATCCCGCGCTCGACATCTCCCTCTTCACCAGCGGGCTTGGTCTGTAGCGTCGAGGCGGGCTTCGACTCTTCGTTCGCAGGAGCGGGCTTCGGCGGTTCCGGCGCCGGCTCGGGCTTTGGTGGCTCAGGCTTCGCAGGTTCCGGACGATTCTCACGCGGCGGCGGTGCGGGACGCGGACGCGGCGGCGCATTCCGCGCCGGCTCCTGTGGCAGCGGCATCGGCGGCGGCGCGTCGGTGCCAGTGGCTTCGACGTCGCGCGGCGGCGGCGCCGGCATGTCGAGCGGCGGACCATCGGGCGTCGTCCGGGCTGCCTGCGCCTTTGCGCAGCCGGATGGCAGGATGGCGAGGAGCGCCATCAGTCCGACCGCGGGAAGCACGGAAAGCTGTTTCGTCATGCGCGTTCAGGCTTGCGGCAGCAGGACGCGGAACGTGGTCCCCGCGCCAGGCGTCGACTGCACCTCGATCTCGCCGTCGTGCATCTGGACCGTACGGTACACCATCGACAGGCCGATGCCGCTGCCCTTCTCCCTTGTCGTGAAATACAAATCGAAGATCCGCTGCAGATGCTCCGGCTTGATGCCGATGCCGCTGTCGGTGAACGCGATCGACACGCGGTGATCGCTCGCGGCCTCGCACCGGATCCGCAGCGTGCCGCCCTGCGGCATCGCCTGACAGGCGTTCTGTGCGAGGTTCAAGAACGCCTGGCGCAACATCGCCGGATCGCCGTTCACGTCCGGCGCGTCATCGCAGGTGACCTCGAGCGCGACGCCGGCGCGCTCCGCCTCCGGCCGCACGATCGGGACGATTTCTTCGAATAGCGCGGCGGCACGAATCGGCTGCAGCTTCAAATCCTCGGGACGCGTAAATTTCAGGAATCCCTGAACGACCTGATCGAGCCGCCTTATTTCACTGGCGATGACCTCCACGTGCTGAAGCGCTTCTTGCTCATCAACCGGCGCATTGAGCGCCGGTCCCGGCGCCTTGAGCGCCGATCCCGGCGTACTGACCGCCGGTCGCGCCCGATTGAGCGGCGGCGGCTCCGCGACCGTTACCGCGCCACCCCCGCGTCGAGCGGCGACCGGCGCCAGATGCGCCGCGAACTGCTGACGCAGCAGCTCGAGGTGAATCATCATCGCGTTCAGCGGATTCTTGACTTCGTGCGCGACGCCGGCCGAGAGCCGTCCGAGCGCGGCGAGCTTGCGCGAGTACCGGATCGTCGACTGCACCTGGCTGAGGTACTCGAGGTTTCTCGCAATCAGCATGACGCCGACCATCTCGCCCTGTGGGTCGTTGATGGCGTGCGTCATGATGAGCCGCTCGGCGCCTTCGCTGAACGTGGCCGACAACGGACCGCGTGACTGGCGGCTCATCAGCGTCTGCTCACTCAGTCGTCGCAGTGGATGATCTGCCGGCAGCACCTCGTCGAATTTGGCGCCGGCGGCGGCCGCCGGCAGCAGCGCGCGCATGGCGGGGTTGGCGAACATCAGCTCCCCGCGCGGGTTGACGATCGCGACCGCGTCCTCGAGGTGCTCGACCGCCGATTCCAGATTCGCCACCTGGCCGGCCATCTGCGTCCGGTCGGCCGACAACTGCTCGCTGACCGCGTTGAAGAACGTGCCGAGCTCACCGAACTCGTCGTGCTGATTGAGATCCAGACGGACGCCGAACTCGCCTTTTCCCAGCCGTGTCAGGCCGCTCCGGATCACGTGGATCGGCCGCAGCATCAGCTGCGCGAGCAGCATGGCGCCGACCACCGACACCGCGAGCGCGGCGAGCGCCATCGCCACCGCGGGACGAAGCGCGTCGTTGAGCGTCCGGCGAATCAGGAGCGTCGACACGCCGATGCGAATCGATCCGAACTCGGTGTCGCCGAGGAGCAGCGGCTGCCGCACTTCGAGCGTTCGTCCCTGACCCGAGTAAATCGCCGCGAGCTGCGCCTGCGCCGATTTCGAGAGCAGCGTGGGGAGATCGTCGGCTGGCGGCAGCAGCGTCTGCCCTTCGATCGACGGTGCGATCACAAGGCCTGAGGTGTCGACGATGGCGGCGTAGGTCACGTTGTCGTCGTAGAGGCTCGCCTCGAGGATCGATCGCAATCCGGGATCGTCGCGCAACGCCTTCGCGAAATCGCCTGGGTTCACCACCTCGCGCGCGCGGTGATAGATGGTATTCGACAGGAGTTGCGCACGCGCGCGACTCTCATCGAGGCTCACGCGCGCGAGGCGCGAGAGCTGCAGCAGGCTCAGCACGACGACGACCGTGCCGACGATCGACGTGACGCCGAGGACCTGCTTGCCTTTGATGCCGAGTCGCATGGTGGGATTCGTCTAGACTAAACGCCACCACGAAGGCACGAAGGCGCGAAGAAGACTTTGTTGTACGAGAAGTCCTTCGTGTCTTCGTCTCTTCGTGGTTGCATGTGTTCCAAGTTCCTACTCTGGCTTCTTCCTCAACCGAAGCTTGTTCAACTTGTTGTGAAGCGTCTTGAGGCTGATGCCGAGAATCTCCGCGGCGCGGGTCTTGTTGTCGCGCGTGTGCTCGAGCGTCATCATGATCAGGCGACGCTCGGCTTCCTCGACCGTCGTGCCCGGCCCGAGCGCGACTTGCGGCTGATGCTCCGGCGCCGGATCGGCCGAGAGCGGCGCCGGCAGATGCTTCACCTCGATGAACGGTCCCGGCGAGAGAATCGTCGCACGCTCGATCACGTTCCTCAGCTCGCGCACGTTGCCCGGCCACATGTATTGCTCGAGCAGCCGCATCGCCTGCTGGTCGACGCCCGCGATGTTTTTCTGGTTCCGCGAGTTGAACTCGTTGATGAACGCCTGCGTGAGCAGCGGCAGGTCCTCCTTGCGCTCGCGCAGCGCCGGCAGCCGGAAGGCGAACACGTTCAGGCGATAGTAGAGATCCTCGCGCAGCTTCCCCGCCTTCACCGCTTCTTCCGGATCGATGTTGGTCGCGGCAATCACGCGCACGTCGACCGACTGTTCGGCGCGGCCGCCGAGGCGGCGGAACGTGCGCTCCTGCAGCACGCGCAGCAGCTTCACCTGCGTCGCCGGCGTCATCTCGCCGATCTCGTCGAGGAACAGCGTGCCGCGGTCCGCCAGCTCGAAGCAGCCGGCCCGCCGATCGGCCGCGCCGGTGAAGGCCCCTTTCTCGTGGCCGAAGATCTCGCTCTCGAGGAGCGTCTCGGGAATCGCCGCGCAGTTGATCGCGACAAACGGAAAGGTCGCGCGCGGGCTGAGCTGATGAATCGTCTGCGCGACCAGCTCCTTACCCGTGCCCGACTCGCCCGTAATGAGCACCGACGCGCCGGTCGGCGCCGACTGCTCGATCACTTGATAGATCTTCCGCATCTCGGGTGCGTTGCCGATGAGCGATCCAAACGTCCCGCTCTCGCGAAGCTGACGCCGCAGCGTCTTCACCTCGCGCATCGTCTCGAGCCGCTCGACGATCTTGTCCAGGAGGATTTTCAGCCGCTGGATATCGATTGGCTTCGTCAGATAGTCGTAGGCGCCTTCCTTCATCGCCTCGACGGCGGTTTCCACCGTGCCTTGCGCGGTCAGCAGCAGTGTGGTCGCATCGGCGCCCTGCTGCTGCAACGCGCGGAGCAGCGCGAGGCCGTCCATGCGCGGCATCACGAGATCGGTGATGACGATGGCCGGGCGGAAGCTGGTGACTTTTTCGAGCGCTTCCTCGCCGTCGGCCGCCGATTCGGCCACGAAGCCCCAACTCTTCACGAGTTGCTCGAGCCCGACGCGCGCGGCGGTGTCGTCCTCGACAATCAGCACACGCTCGGCGACCGCTTTCGGGGAAACGTCCACTACGGTTGCTACGCTCGCGTCGGTAACAGTCATCGTGTGTCCTCGCTCAGCCATGTCATTTTTACAGTGTGTGCGCGGCACGCACTCATGCGCAAGCTCAACATTTGAAGAGATTTCTCGACCTCATCAGGTGGCGGGAAACTTGCAGCGCATCCGGTCACGACCCTGCTGTTGTAAGGAGGCTGGACACATGCGATTGATAATCATCGGCGTGCTGGCGTTTGGCGTCGCGGCCGGTGCGTGTAACCGCGCGGAGGCTCCCGCAGTCGCGAGTACTGCGCCTGCCGCCGCGAGTACGGCGCCCGCAGCCGCGGCGAGTGTGGACGCGAGTGGGCGGCCCGTCGCGACGGCGGGGCGCACTGAACCGGTCGCCACCGTGGCGATCCGCGAGGTGACAATCCCCGCGGGCACGCGGCTGCCGATCGTGCTCGATACGTCGGTGGGATCCGACACGAGCAAGGTGGAAGAAGCGGTCCAGGCGCATCTCTCTCAGCCGATCGTCGTGCACGGCCAGACCGTGCTGGCGGAAGGCTCGCGGCTGAGCGGCGTGGTGACGGACGCCACCCAGTCGGGAAAAGTGAAGGGGCTGGCGCACGTGGCTGTCCGCTTCAATACACTGACGCCGCGTGGTGACGACGAGCGCTACACCATCCGCACGGGCCCGGTCGCGCGGACGGCGTCTGGCACGAAGAAACGCGATGCCATGGAAATCGGCATTCCCGCGGCGGGCGGCGCCGTCGTCGGCGGACTGCTCGGCGGCAAGAAGGGCGCGGTCATCGGCGGCGCGGCGGCCGGCGGCGCGGGCACGGCGGTCGTGTTGAATCAACGCGGGAAAGAAGTGCGGCTCGGCAAAGGCGCGGCGCTGACGCTTCGCCTGACGGAGCCGCTGACCATCCGAGTCAAAGGCTGATGCCTCACGATGGCTGATGGCTAATGGCTCATCGCTTATGGCAGCATGGTCGGGTTGTCCGACCAGCTGCCATCCGATCCTCAGCTATCCGACCATAACCATCAGCCCTCAGCCGTCAGCCATCGAATAGTCGCCGTCCTCGAAGTTCTGATCTGCTCCGACTACCCGACACAGCTCGCGCTTGGCGCCACGTTCGGAGCCCTTGGCTACGGTCCATTCGTCGCGCACGGTGGACTGCGCGTCAGCTACGTGGTCGGCATCTCGCTGGCCGATTCAGCGCTGCTCATCGGTCTCGTGCTGCTGTTCCTGTACGCGCACGGTGAACGGCCGCGCGATGTGATCGTCGGCCACCGTTCGATCGCCGGCGAGGTGGTGCATGGCATCCCGCTGATTCTCGCCGCCATCGGCATCGCCATCGTCGTGCTGCTGGCGATTCAGAAGGTGGCGCCGTCCCTCCATACCGTCGAGAAGAATCCGCTGCAATCGCTGCTGACGTCTCCACGCGATGCGTGGCTGTTCGCGCTCGTCGTGCTCGTGGCGGGCGGCGTGCGCGAAGAGATCCAGCGCGCGTTCCTGCTGCATCGCTTCGAGCAGTGGCTCGGTGGCGGACATGTGGGTGTGATCGTGACCAGCATCGCGTTCGGCGCCGGCCATCTGCTGCAGGGCGTGGATGCAGCGATCGCCACGGGGTTGCTCGGCGCATTCTGGGGCGTCGTGTACCTGCGGCGGCGATCGGCCGTCGCGCCGATGGTCAGCCACGCCGGCTTCGACCTGATTCAGATCGTTCAGTTCTTCGTCACTCGTGGCTCGTAGAGTAACGGCTACCGTGTCGTCAGATACAGATCGATGATCTCGGCGCGCCGGCGCAGCCCGGCGACCCACTCGTCGATCAGCGTCTGACGACGGCCGGGATCGGCCGCCGCGAACCGCTGGTCCTCGTAGATGCGGATGCGGAGATCCTGCCGCACTCTCTCGCGAAGATGCGTGTCGTCGAGACCGGAGCGGGCGAGCGCGTCGTCGAAGGTCTCAGTGGACGGAAACCGCGCGCGGACGGCGTCGATCTCACGCTCGACGGCGCCGGCCGGCGGCTCGGGCGGCGCATAGCGCTCGACTTCCGCGAGCACCAGCTCGCGATCGATCAGCTTCGACAGCACGGCTCGGACGGGATCGGCCGTGTTGCCCGGCGCCTGCAGCCCGAGCGCCCGCGCTGCGGTCACGTCGCTGAGCGTGATGATCTGACCCGCAACGACGGCAAGAACTCGATCGATCGTCTCCGCGATCGACGTGCTCGAAAAACATGCGAGGAGCACGAGCGCCCCAATCGACCGTCGGCAATAAATCCGCAATCCGCAGTCCTCAATCCGCATGGCTAGAAGGCCTGTCCAAAACTGATGTGCAGCGCCGGCCGCGTCTCGAAGCAGGCGACTGTTGGATTGTCGGCCTTGCACGGAATCGCCTCGACGTGCGTCTTGAACCCGAGGTCGACCCGCAGCGGACCAAACGGCGATTTGTAGCGAACGCCGAACCCGACGGCGTTGCGCAAATCGGTGACGTTGAGCTGACTGACGCGCTGAAAGACGTTCCCGGTGTCGAAGAAACTGACGACGCTCAAGCCGCCGCTCAACGGCACGCGAAGCTCGCCGTTGAGAATCACGGTCGCATTCCCCCCGATCGGGAATCCGTTCTTGTCGATGGTGTCGGACTGCGCGTCGGTCGGGTTGTGGCGAACGCCGAGCGTGTCGAGCGCGAAGCCGCGGACCGTCGTGTCGCCCCCCGCGAAAAAACGCTCCGGCTCGGGAATCGGATTGGCGGTGTCGAATTCCGCGGCCATGCCCAGCCGCGCGCTGCCGGCGAGGACGATGCCATTGCCACCGCCAAGCACGTGGAATTTCTGCGCGGTGAAAAACGACTTCATGTACCCGACCTGCGATCCGATGGCGAGCGCGGCCAGCTGTCCGCTCGCGCTGACGTAGTCGCCCGACGTCGGGCTCACGGTGTCGTCGCGCGTGTCGCGGATGAGCGACGTCGAAAACGACGACAGCCGCAGCGGCTCGCGCGAAAACAGCCGCTCGATGAGCGAGCCGATCTCCGGTTGATTGGTCGAGACGTTGACGTCGATCAGCTCTGCCCGCTGAATCTGATACGCCCCCGTGATGCTCAACTCGCGCGTCAGGCGCCGCGCCGCCTGTGCGCTCGCGCCGCGCCGGCGGAAGCTGAAGCTCGAACGAAACTGCTGTTCCAGCGTCGCCGTCAGCAGGCCGTCGGCCGCCGTGTTGAGCAGGCGCGGCTCTCGATACGTCCCGAGCACGCGATATTCGGTGAGACGCGGCCCGGTGGCAAACGCGTCCCTGTTCTGCGGGTGCAGGCTCACGCTGCCGAAGACATTGATCGAGCGGTTCTTGCCGAACAGATTCCGGCGGCCGTACTCGAAGAACATGCGCGGCGCGACGTCGAAGCGCTGCGCGGCGACGCCGCCGTTGGCGCCCTCGCTCACGACGCGCACGCGCCCTTCGGCGCCCAGGCCGCCCCCCACCGTCGTCGCCGGCGCTTCTTCGACCGTCACCAACAGATCGCGTTTGGTGTCCTCGCCGTGCCGCAGCTCCGCCAGGCGGACGCGCCGGAACAATCCCAGCGCCGACAGCCGGCGCTGGCTCTCGTTGAGCGCGTGAAGACCGAACGGATCGCCTGGCGCGACCTGCAGCTCGCGCTCGATGGTCTCGGTGCTCGTTCGCACGTTGCCGACAATCAGCACGTGGTCGACGAAGATCTGCGGGCCTTCCTGAATCGCGTAGGTCACGGCGACCCGGGTGTTGCTCTGGCTGAACGAGGTGCGCGCCGTCACCGACGCGTTCTCGAACCCTCGGTCGTTGTAGGCGGCCTGAATGGCATCGCGATCGATGGTGAGCTGGCCCGGCACAAACGGCGCGCCGGCCGCCAGGCCAATCCGCGTCCGCAGCGCCGCATCGTCGAGGGCGCGATTGCCCTCGAGCGCGACGCCGTCGACGATGCTCCGCGCGCCTTCGTTGACGACGATGCGCACGATGACCGGCACCTGCGCCGAGGCGTTGGCGGTACGCTGCGGTTCGGCCGCCGACGGCGCGCGCACGGCCGCGAACCCGCGCCGGCGGTACGCGTCCTCGATCGTCGCGACGTCGGCGTCGAGCCGGCTGTCGGAGAACGGCTCGCCGACCCGTGTACGCAGCGCGGGCGCGAGCTCCGAGGTCGACACCGCCGCGTGGCCGGAGAGCTCCAGCCGCGACACGCGATACTGCGGACCTCTCGCGACGGTGAACGTGATGGCGAGCTCGCCGTTCGACGTCCCGCGCGTATGCGGCGCCTTCGCGTCGCGATAGCCGAGCGCTCGCAGGTATTCCTCGATACGATTGCTCGAATCCTCGAGGAGGTCTTCGTCGACCGATCCTTCGCGCGCGACCGGAACGAGCTCGTCGCGCCTGTCGGCGGGCAGCGAGTCGCCGGCGAACACCACGCGGACGAGCGGTCCCGGATCGACCGTGACGGTGACGTTCGCCACGCGATCGCCGTCGGCGAGCCGCACGGACGGCGCGACTTTCGCTTCGTAATAGCCGCGGCGACGCCGTTCCTCGACGTACCGCTCGATGCGCGTGGCAAGCTGCTCGCGCTGGTACGGCGCACCGGCGGTGAGGCCGAGCCGCTGCAGGAATTCGGATCGCGAGACCGTCGCTCGCCCGACGATCTCGACCTCGCCGATCGTCGTGCGAGCGCCGGGGTCGATGTCGAACGAGAGCGTCGCCCGCTCGGGCGCGTGATCGATCTGGATGCGAGGCGTGACGCTGGCGTGGAGATACCCGCGTTCGCCGAGCGCGTCGGTCAGCATGCGCACCATGTCGATGGTGCGGCCCACCGGCGGCGCGGAGCCGTAGCGATCGGTGATGACGCGCCGCAGCGCGCCGTCATCGAAGCCGGGCGCGTGCGTGCGGCGTCCGAACCGGATGCGCGTCACCGGATGGATGGGCGCCAGGATGTACTGCAGCGCGACGCGTCCGTTGTCGAGCGAGGCATCGACGCTGACGTCCTCGAAGCGGCCGAGGCTGAAGAGATGCGCGATCGACTCACGTACCTGCACCATCGACAGCGGCCGATCGACGGCGGTCTCGACAATCTGCGCGAACGTCGGGTCGGTGACGTCGCGACCTTCCAACACGAAGCGCACGGAGGCGACGGGCTTGCCGAGGAAGTCGGAGACCGCACCCGAGACCGTCAGCTCTCCACCACGGAGGACACAGAGGACACAGAGGATCAATCCTGCGCTGTAAGTCCGAGCCGACCTTACCTCCTTTCCTCCGTGTCCTCCGTGGTGGAGAGTTCTACGCATCAGAACACGCGCCTCAGACGGAACTCGAGCGCGTAGGTCTGTGCATCCTCGTTGCGCGAGAGAATCCACGACAGCCGATCGCTCTGCTCGTATTCCAGCAGCACGATCTGATCGTTCTGCGTCGTCCCGAGGCTGCGCGAGAAGGTCAGGTACGCGCGATCCGAGATGCGCTTGCCAATCGTCAGCCGCGCCGTCGGGTTCACCCGCGACGTCTGCTGGCTGTACGGATCGAAGAAGGAGGGCGTG
Source organism: Acidobacteria bacterium 13_1_40CM_65_14 (assembly GCA_001917905.1). Lineage (GTDB taxonomy): Bacteria > Acidobacteriota > Vicinamibacteria > Vicinamibacterales > CAVVIG01 > QHWF01. The sequence goes on along the minus strand of MNEX01000288.1, from coordinate 10,618 downwards.
AGCTGGAACGTGTCGACGCCGAAGGTCTGCTCGAAGACCTTGCCGACCTCGGACGAGATGGGCGCCGCAACCGCCTGCGTCGCGCGCGCGGCGAGAATGTCGGTCTGCGCCTGCGTCGGATTCTGCAGCGCCCGCAGCTCCGGGCCGATGTCGGTCGTCCGGTTGCGCCGCACGCCGGTGAACAGGAGCGCCAGCACGTCGGCGGACGGCAGCCACGGATCCGAGCTGACTGTCGGGCGGAGCTGATCCGCCGTGCCGGCGGCGCCGACGGTCACGCGGTACGTCTGACCTGGCGTGCGGACGTTGGTCTCCGCCTCGATGTCGAAGAACGGCTCGATCCGGTTCGGGTTGGTGAACTCGATCGACCCGTGCGTAATCCGGTACCGTTGGCCTTCGAACGTCACTTCTCCGCGTTCGATATCCGCATGCCCGAAAATCACCGGACGATCGTAGGTGCCGCGCAGCGTCAGATCGGCATTGGCGACCATGCGCGCGAGGTTGTTGTCGATGCGAAGCGTCGACGGCACGACAAGTTGGAGGTCGAACCGCAGCGGCACGGTCTGCGACGGTTCCGGCTCGTTGGACGGCAGACCCGCCGACGAGGACGCGCGGCGCGACGCGAGATCGAAGATGCTGCCCGGCGCGTCGATGCGGCGATTCCATACCGCGTTCTTCACCGTCACGACGCCGCCGAGCGTCGGCGTCGCGTAGTTGCCGGTAATCGCGAGGTCCGCATCGACGACCGAGCGGATCCCTTCGGGATAGCGGAGGTGCATCTCGGTGCCGCGCGCGGTGACGTTCAGCTCACCTGGCACGTAGCCGTCGAAACCGATGCGCCCGCCGAACTGCACCTGGCCACCGCCCATCACCGCCGTCACGTCGTCGAGCCGAACACCGCGGTCGTCGAAGGAGAGCGTGCCGTTGATCGCGTCGAGGGCGTTCGGCAGCGAGAAATGACGAATCCGGCCGTCGGTGATCGTGGCGCTGCCCGAGAAGAGCGGCTTGTCGATCGATCCGTTGACGGCGGCGGTCAGCTCCGCGCGTCCCGATCCGCGCACGCTGCCCGGGAAGAAACCCTGAAGGATGCCGAGGTTCGCTTCGCCGGCCGCCTGCAGTCCGAGCGTCCGCTTCCCGAGATCGAGACCGCCGGTGATGCCGAGGCGCGTGTCTTCGCCCACGAGCTGGAACTGGCCGACCTTCACCTGATTCCGGTCGAGCCCGAGACGAATCGGACCGCCGTTGCGAATCGCGTAGTCGAACAACTTCATCTCGAGCGAATCGACCGTCGCATCGACGAGGAGACGATCCAGGTTGGCGAGCTCGCCAACCACGCGCATCGAGCCGCTCGCGACGGCGGTCGTGTACGGCGACAGCTTCGGCACGAAGAGCCGCACGTACGGATCGAGCGAGCTGTCGTGGAAGCGGAACGTCAGCTCGGCGTCCGCCTGCGCCGTGCGCGCGATGCGGCCCGTGCCGGTCACGGCCAGCCGCGACGAGGCCACGTCGACGTCGCCGCTCCATTCGTTGCCTCGCAGGGCGAGCGTGCCCGTCACCTGACCGATCGGTTCGTCGCCGGCGGACACATTGCTCAAACGGAACCGCACGTCGTAGCGCGGCGCGTCGAACGTGCCGCTGCCGCCGGCCGTGAGCTCGGCGACGCCGGACAGCGGCGCGCGCGGATAGCTGAACGCGGCGATCTTCTCGATCGGAATGCGCCGGCCGTCCGCGTTGAACGAGTACGTCGAGTCCCAGCCGACGAACGCCGCACCGGTGACGCCGCCGCCGTTTTTCGCGATCTCGATGCCGTCGAGCCGCACGCCCGTGCCGTCGAAGCGCAGCGAGGCGTTCGCTTTCTCGAACGGCTCGCCGTACGCGACGCCGTCGTCGATCGTCATCCCACCGAAGCCGACGGGATGCTCGTACTCGCCGGTCAGGTGGAACTCGCCGCTGAGCCGCCCGGACACCGGGTAATCGTCGATCTGAAACGCGTGGCGCAGGCTGTCGAGATCGCGCCGGACGACGCGGAACCGCGCGTCGATCTCCTCACCGCCGTCGTCGCGCGGATATCCGAGCGAGAACACGCCGTTGGCGTGAATCTCCGAGTCGCCGAGACGCACCAGACCATCGGTGATGGTCACGTAGTTGTTCTCGATGACGAGTCGGCTCGACGCGCCGCCCCACGTCGTGTCCCACGCGCGCACGCCGTCGCCGCTGAACGTGCCTTCGACGCGCGGCTGCCGGAACGCGCCGGTCATCACGCCGTCGAACTCGCCTCGGCCGCCGAACGCCACAGGGCCGGCGTGCGATCCGAAGTCGTTCATGATGCCGACGAGCACTTGATCGCTTTCCTGCCAGTCACGGCTCGTGACGTGGAACCGCAGGCGCGATCGACCGCGCCACGCCGTTGTGCCCTGGAACGTGACGTGCGTACGCTCGGTCGCGAACACGCCCGTGTCGATCGTCACATCGTCCGGTCCGTAGCGATACGCCAGCTCGCCGGCAATCGGCAAATGCTTCGCGAGCGGCGGGGGCGCGCCGCGTGATGTGCGCTCGCCTCTACCTGTGGGGTCATCAGATATGCCAGAAGCGCGCGGGTCATCTGGAGAAGCCGCCAGCGACGCCGTCATCGTCGTCACCCCTGAAGGCGGCGTCACGATGACGCGTCCATCGCCGCGATGTTGGGAGAATTGTCCGAGCGGCCACTCGAGCAGGGTGTGCCACGCCGCAGTGCCGGCGAAGCGCAAACCCGGCAGCTGCTCGAAGTCGGTGAGCTGCGCGAGGTCCATGCGATCGACCGATGCGTCGAAGCGCGCGGCCGGCCGTAATTTCGCGCCGAGCGGTTTGATCGAGTACGCGAAGCGCGCGTCGCCGCCGAAGAACTTCGCGCCCGCGTCCCACACCTCGAACGCCGTGGGCGTCCACCGGAGCGATCCGTACAGCGACGGAAAGCGGTACTCGTTCACGCCGGCGAGCGGACTGCTGAAGGTGCCCGCGAGATCGCGTCCGCCTTTGAAGAGATGAAACGTGCCGTTGAAGTCGCCGTCGCCGGTGAGATTCCACGTCTCGTCCTTGAAGAACAGCTCGCGCATCCGCGGAAAGTGCACGCGGGACTGCACGCGGAACGTCTGTTCGGGCCAGTGCGCGAGATCGACGTCCCCGATCGCGACGCTTTTCGCGCCGTCGCTCTCGAGATCGACGCGATCGAGGTGAATGCGCGGGCCATCGAGGACGAACCGCGCCTTCATGTTCGTCCACATCGGCACGTAGTTCTGAATCGCCACCGTGCCGCCGGTGAACGTCGCCGTGCCGTGGTACTTCGGCAGGTTGCCCATGTTGATGTCGAGATTGCGGCAGATGATGCCCCACGGCGTCTCGTGATCCTCGTACGTGAACTGGCCGCGAAACGCCCGCAGATATTTCATCGTCACCGTCACGCGGCGCTCGCCCTGCGGCTGGTTGTCGCGCGTGAACTTCGGGAAGTTGTGCTGGTCCTGCCATTTCTCGACGAGCATCTGCCAGTCGGTCATTTCCACCGACGTGATCGTGATGTCGGGCTTGCGGTTGAACGCCGGCGTCCAGTCGAGGCTCACCGCAATCTGCTTCGCCGTGAAAAACGGCCGGTCGCCTTCGTGCACGCCGTCGATCATCAGGTCCTCGACGAGCACTTTGCCGGTGAACAGATGGATCTTGAGCGTCCCGATGTGCAGACCGCGCTCGATGTACTTGGAGCCCTCGCGTTCCGCAGCCGCGCGCGCGTACGGACCGAGATCGACGGTGACCGACACCACGATGGCCGCCGCCAGCAACGCGACGAGCATCGTGAGACTGAGGCTGATGTAGCGAAGGACGCGGTTGGCCCTGATACGATCAAAGACGCGCTTGAAGACCTTCACTGAATGATGATGAGCAGCGCGCCGGCGTCAACCGACGCACCTTCCTGCGCATGAATATCGGCGATGGTGCCGTCGCGACCGGCTCGCAGCTCGTTCTCCATCTTCATCGCTTCGACGACGACGAGCGGTTGTCGCGCGCGTACGGCCTCACCGGCCTTGACGAGGATCCGAACCACTTTGCCGGGCATCGGCGCAAAGACGCGCTGCGGCCCGGCGCCGGAAGCGCCGCTCTCTTTCCGGCCGCGCCGCCGTCCGTTGCGGGCGACGGTCACCGGCGTGGTGCCGACGTGCACCGTCAGTTGCTTGGTCGCAGGGTCCGGCGTGGCGATGATGTCATAGCTTTTTCGCCACACGTTGTCCACCAGGAGCGACAGCGTTTGCCCATCAATGCGCGCCGCGTCGACGTTCCACGTGTGTCCGTCGACGGCGACTGCAAAACCGTCGCCGGTCCGCGTGACCGTCACCTCCCGCGTCCGTCCCGCCACCTCGAACTCGGATTGCATCATCTGTTGTAGGTCCGCCGTAGCTTCAGCGAAGGCGGAAAGGCCCGCGCTACATCCCCCTCAGCGCCTCGGCGCGCGCGTGCGATTTCCATTGACCGCGACAGGCCGCGCTGGACGCTCCGTTCTGGGGTCCGACGGGCGCCGGCGACAGGACGGCCTGTACGGCCGCGGCGATGGCTGCGATCTCCTCCACCTCCGGCGTCGGTTCGACGAACGGCCGTCCATGTCGCGCCTGCAAGACTTCGTCGAGATATGTCGTGTGGAATGTGGCGTCGACGAACTCGGCCTGCGCGAGCAACCAGATGAAGAACGGGACGGTCGTCTTGATGCCGGCCACGCGGTACTCGCCGAGCGCGCGGCGCATGCGCGCGATGGCGCGCGGCCGGTCTTCGGCCCACGCGACGAGCTTCGAGATCATCGGATCGTAGAAGATCGGGACGTCGAGCCCCGCGGCGGCGCCGCTGTCGTCGCGGATGCCAGGTCCTCCCGGCGTGCGCAGCGCGACGATCCGGCCGGGCGACGGGAGAAAGTGATTGTCGGGATCCTCCGCGTAGACGCGGCACTCGATCGAGTGGCCCTTCGGCGTGACGAGCGCGGCGGGATCGAGCGCCAGCCGTTCGCCGCGCGCGATCCGGATCTGCCACTGCACGAGATCGACGCCGGTCACCATCTCGGTGATCGGATGCTCGACCTGCAGCCGCGTGTTCATCTCGAGGAAATAGAAGCGGCCGTCCTGGTCGAGCAGGAACTCGATCGTTCCCGCGTTGGTGTAGCCGACCGCGCGCGCGACCGCCACGGCGGCCGACGTCATCGCCTGTCTCAACGCGGGGGAGACCGCCGTCGACGGCGTTTCCTCGACGACCTTCTGATGCCGGCGCTGAATCGAGCACTCGCGCTCGACGAACGGCAGCACGGTGCCGTGCGCGTCGCCGAGCAGCTGGACTTCGATGTGACGCGGACGCGTCAGCTGCCGCTCGAGATAGATCGCGGCGTCGCCGAACGCAGCGCCCGCTTCCGATCGCGCGGCCCGCACCGCGCTCGACAGTTCCTGACGATCGGTGACGGTCCGCATCCCCTTGCCGCCGCCGCCCGCGACGGCCTTCACCAGGACGGGATAGCCAATCGAGCTCGCGACCGCGGCAATCTTCGCGTCCGGCGCGTCAGAGGCGATCGGATCTTCGGTGCCGGGCACGACGGGCACGCCGGCTCGCTTCGCGGCGGCGCGCGCCGCGGTCTTGCTGCCCATCGTCTCGATGGCCTTCGGAGTCGGCCCGATGAAGATCAGCCCGGCGTCACGAACGGCCGCGGCGAACGCGCTGTTCTCCGCGAGGAAGCCGTAGCCGGGATGCACGGCGTCGGCGCCGGCTTTGAGCGCCGCGTCGACGATGCGCTCGATGCGGAGATAGCTCTCGCGCGGCTCGCTCGGCCCGATCGGATACGCCTCGTCGGCGTACCGCACATGCAGCGCCGTGCGATCGCATTCCGAATACACAGCGACCGGCGCGATGTCCATCTCCCGGCAGGCGCGGATGACGCGGACGGCAATCTCGCCGCGGTTGGCGATCAGGATCTTCTTCAAAGCAAACGGCCTAGAAACCAGATATCTCACTCACGAGACATCTCCACCACAGAGGACACGGGGGACACAGAGGAACAATCGTACAGGCTTCGTCCTCCGCGTCCTCCGTGTCCCCCGTGGTGGAGAGCTTCTTAGTCTATCGTAGCGGCGGCTCGCGCCGATGGTGTGTGGCTTGCTCGTATGAGTAGGCCAGACGGATGAGCGTCGCTTCGTCCCACGGCCGCCCGAAGAACTGCAGCCCCGCGGGTAGCGTGTCGCCGCGCGTGAAGCCCATCGGGACGGTGATGGCGGGAAATCCGGTGCTCGGCGAGAAGAACTGGTTGTTGTCGCCGCCCGGCGTGTTGAGGTCGCCGATGAGCCGCGGCGGATTGCTCCACGTCGGATAAATCAGCGCGTCCAGCTGCCGATCGTCCATCAGCTTCAGCACCGCGGCGCGCAGCTTCACACGAAATTCATCGCGGCTCTTGCACCCCGCGCTCTCGCCCGGCACGTCGTCAGACGCTTGACCCGATTCGAGCCGCGCCTGGATCGAGGGATGGAACGACCGAGACTTGATGATGTCTTCGAGCGAATGCACCGTCGCTTTGTCGCCGAGCGCCGCGAGATACCGGTTCACGTCGTACTTGAACTGGTTGCAGCCGCCGCTTTGCGTGCGTCGCAG
>MNEX01000288.1:0-3969 GCA_001917905.1 Acidobacteria bacterium 13_1_40CM_65_14 | reverse complement strand
TCGTGGTCGAGCGTCGGCGTGTCGTACGCCTGATGCAGGACGCCGAGCCGCGCGCCTTTGAGTCCATCGGCGCGCAGCGCCGCCATGTAATTCGCATTCACGTGACCGCGGCTCGTCGCAGTGACGGGATCGTTCGGATCCTCGCCGGCGATCACCTGCAGCACCGCCGCGGTGTCGGCCACGGTGCGGGTGACCGCGCCGGCGATGTCGGCGGCCAGATTCAGGGGCACCACACCCGCGCGGCTCACGAGCCCCATCGTCGAGCGCAGCCCGACGAGCGCCTGGTGCGCGGCGGGACCGCGGATCGAATCGCCGGTGTCGCTCGCGAGCGCGATCGCCGCGAAGTTGGCGGCGAGCGCCGCCGCCGATCCGCCGCTCGATCCCGCCGTCACGCGGCTCGTATCGTAGGGATTGCGCGTGTAGCCCGGAAGAATCGAATTGACCGTCTCGACCGGACTGAACGCGAACTCCGCCATGTTCGACTTCGCGAGCATCACGGCGCCGGCGTCGCGCAGGCGCTTGACGACGAACGCGTCCTTCCCGGTCATCATGCCCTTGAGCGACAGCGATCCGGCCGTGGTCGGCATGTCGATCGTTTCGTAGTTGTCCTTCACGAGCACGGGCACACAATGCATCGGTCCGACAGGACCCGACTGTCGATAGCGTCGATCGAGATCGTCCGCGGCCTTCAGCGCGTCGGGATTGACCATCACGATGGCGTTCAGTTTTGCGCCGTGCTTGTCGTCCGCCTCGATGCGGCGGAGGTACTGCTCGACCAGCGAGCGGCACGTCAGCGAGCCGTCGCGGAACGCGGCGTGAATCTGGGCGATCGTGGTTTCTGGGAGACGGAAGGGAGCGGGCTGCGCGCGCAGAATTGTGCTGATGAGAGCGGCCACGATGACCACGAGCAGCTTGCGCATGTCGTAGTCTAGGTCAGTTCGCTCTGGACAGAAGCGCCTGCGGCCACACCTCGCCGCGGCCATGCGAAGCCGCGGCGAGGTGTCAGCGTTAGTTGGCGGCGGGGGTGGGGCCCCGCCGCCAGTGCTTAAAAGTCGTACCTCACGTTGAACTGCGCCGTCCGGCTCGGCCCGCCGTTGCGGATCGATCGGACGATCAGGAACGTCGCAGCGTCACGGCGGTCGGCGACGTTGTTTGTCGCTGGGTTGTTGAAGTTCGCACGGTTTGTCACGTTGAACACGTCGACGTACGCCATGATCCTGCGGTTGCCGTTGCCAGGAAGCTTGAATCGATAGGCGGCGCGCACGCTCAACAGGGAGAAGTCGGGGCCGCGGGCGCCGTTGAAGCCACCCTTGTTCTCGACCGTGATCGCGTTGACGTTCCCCGCCGCTCCGCTGTACGTCCCGGCCGGCAACGGGTCGTCGGTGAAGTTGCCGTTCCGGTTCGGATCGGTGGTGCTGTCGGTGATCGTGAACGGCGTGCCGCTGTTGTACTGCCAGACGCCGCTGAGGTTCAGCCCTTTCGTGTGCGGCACTTCCACGGCGCCGCTGATCGACAGGATCTGCGGGCGATCCTGGTCTCCTAAGGCAATGAGATCGTCAAGATGCAGGTCAGTGACCCTGGTCACCGGGTCGACGGTGTAGGTGTTGATCGTATCGGTCGCGCCCGGCGCCCTGGTCGTGCCTCGGCCGCGCGAGTAGGTGTACGACATGCGAAGCTGGTAGTGGTTGCTGAAGCGCTTCTGGACGCTCGTCTGCAGGGCGTTGTAGTCGAACCAGCCGAGGTTGGTGATCTCCTGCACGCTGGCGTTGAACTCTGAGGTCGGTCTGATGCGGGTGACCGTCGCCGTCCGCGCCGTCGTCGCGCGGATACCTGGATTCAGCTCCGTGAGCATGTAGAGATCGCGATGGTTCGCGTGGACGTAGTCGGCGCTGACCGCGATGCTGCCGGCCAACTGTTTTTCAAACCCGATGCTCGCCTGATGCGAGAACGGCAGATGCCGATCGGGATTGTCGAACCGGACGGTGCCGGTGTTCTTCGTCGTCGAGCCGGCAGGATACTGCTGATTCAACAGCGTGCGATTCACCGTCGGTCCGCCGACGAGCATCGGATCGGTCGGCAGCCGTCCATTGGACGGGCCGGCGTCGACGTTGTTGGTCGGGAAGACGACCGTGAACGAGTTGGACGTCACGCCCTGCGAGACGATGGGCGTGAAGTTGGAATACGCCGTCTTCTGGAAGTACAGGCCGTATCCGCCGCGGACGATCGCGGTGCCGCGATCGTCGAGCGTCCACGTGCCGCCGACACGCGGCGAGAAGTTGTTCTTGTCGACCGGTGAGTCCTGCCCTGCGGCGAACAGGAAGTTCCCGGTATTGTCCATGTGCACGATCTCGACGTCGTAGCGCAGGCCGAGGCTCGCCGTGAAGCGGCTGTTCACCTTCCACTTGTCCTGCACGAAGATGCCGATTTCCTTGCCCTTCACGAAGAAGTCCGACTCGCCCGGCACGCGGATCGACATCCGGTCAGGATACGTGCGCGGATCGGCCGCATTGAAGTCTCGATCGCTGGCGGAGAACGTGAACGTCCCGTTCTGATTGCCGGCGTCGAAGACGTGGAGCGGCAGGTAGTACCAGCTTGCGCCGAATTTGAGATCGTGGTCGCCTTTCTTGCCGGGCACGAACCACGCGAACGTCTCGTCGAGCTGATAGGCCGGATCCATGCGCCGGTTCGCGCGCGTGGCGATACCATCCTCGAACGTCTGGTGGACGAGCAGCGGCTTCAACGCCGCCTGGTCGCCGGTCTCGAAGTAGCCGGGGTTTCCGAAGAACACGTCTTCATGCGTGTACGAGAACTTCAGCGTGTTGACTCGCGTGTTGGCGAGCACCGAGTTCAGCGTCCCGACCATCGTCCAGTCGACGTCGTTCTCCTGCTCGGCGCGCGACCGCGTGTAGTTGGTGTTGACGAGCTGATTGGTTTGCGGCGACGACTCGCGGAGCCAGCGGACCGCCCACGTGTTGTTGGCGTTGATCTGGTGGTCCATGCGGGCCATCCAGTTCCACACGTTGTCGTGCGTGAAGTCGGTGAAATTCAGCTCCGGCCGGGCGTTGATGTTAATCGTCCGGCCGCGATTCTGATCGATGCGCTCGAGGTTCACGAAGAAGTGGAGCTTGTTCTTGATGATCGGCCCGCCCAGGTTGCCGCCCCACTGCTTCTGTTGCGCTTCCGGCTTGGTCAGATTCTGCTGCTTGGCGAAGTAGTCGAGCGACGTCATCGACTGGTTCTGATCGAAAAAGAACGCGGTGCCGTGCAGGGTGTTGGTCCCTTGCTTCGAGACGGCGTTCACGACGCCACCCGACGTCTGACCGAACTCGGCGTCGAAATTACTCGTGAGCAGCTGGAACTCCTGCACCGCCTCGACCGGCGTCCGCGCCTGCGCGCCGCCGTTGCCGTTGTTGAAGTTGTCGTTGTTGCCGGCGCCGTCCAGCATGTAGTTCGCGTTCTGCGTCGCTTGTCCGTTGACGCGAATCGAGTCGGCGCCGAACGAATCGACGGAAATCGTCGACGTGATGCCGGGCAGCAGGCTGAGATACGACGTGAAGTTGCGATTGAGGGACGGAACGTCCTGCAGTTCCTGGGTCGGCACGCTGCCGCCGAGCTGCTTCGACGTCGTATCGACGAGCGGCGATTCGGCCGTCACGGTGACTTGCTGCTCGATGCCGCCGACTTCGAGCTGGACGTCGATGGACACCGTCTTGCCGACTTCCACGCGCACGCCTCTCCGAGAGTATTTCTTGAACCCCGCCAGCTCGCCGCTCAATTCGTACGAACCGGGCGTCAACGCGCTCATGAAGAACGAACCGTCGGAGCCGCTGACGATTTCGCGGAACTGGCCGGACGCTTCGTTCTTGGCGACAACCGCCACGCCCGGGAGCACGGCGCTCTGCGCATCCACGACTTTTCCGCGCAGCTCGCCCGTGCCTTGCTGCGCGCCCGCGGTTCCGACGACGAGTA
>MNEX01000233.1 GCA_001917905.1 Acidobacteria bacterium 13_1_40CM_65_14 | reverse complement strand
CGCAATGCACTTCGATGATCAGTCCATCGGCGCCCGCCGCCACGGCCGCGCGCGCCATCGGCGCCACCATGTCGCGCCGTCCCGCGCCGTGGCTCGGGTCCGCGATGATCGGCAGGTGACTGAGTTTTCGCACGACCGGAATCGCCGAGATGTCGAAGGTGTTGCGCGTCGCCGTCTCGAACGTGCGGATGCCGCGCTCGCACAGGATGACGTCGTTGTTGCCGCCGCTCAGGACGTACTCGGCCGACAACAGCCACTCCTCGATCGTGGCCGAGATGCCGCGCTTGATCATGACCGGCTTGCGGACGTGTCCGAGCTCGCGCAGCAGCGTGAAATTCTGCATGTTGCGCGCGCCGACCTGGTAGATGTCGGTGTACTTGTCGATGACCTCGATTTGACTGAGGTCCATCACCTCGGTGATCAGCTTCAGGTTCTCGGCGTTCGCGGCGTCGCGGAGCAGCCGCAGCCCTTCTTCGCCGAGGCCTTGAAAACTGTAGGGTGAGCTCCGCGGCTTGAAGGCGCCGCCGCGGAAGATCTTCGCGCCCGCCCGCCGCACGGCGGCGGCGGCCGCGCGCACCTGCTTCTCGTTCTCCGCCGAGCACGGGCCGGCCATGACGATCACTTCGTCGCCGCCGATCCGCACGTCGCCGATCGTGATGACGGTGTTGTCCGGCTTGAACGTGCGGCTCGCGAGCTTGTAGGGCGACGAGATGCGCAACACCTCGTGTACGCCGTCCAGCATCTCGATCAGCCCGGCGTCGGGATGTCCCGACCCCACGGCGCCGAGGACCGTGCGCTCGACACCCGTCGAACGATGCACGTCCATGCCCATTTCCACCAATCGCGCCACGACCTTGGCGATCTGATCCTCGGTGGCCCGTTCCTGCATTACTACGACCATGGCTTCCGTCTCCAATGCCGGTGATGTCATTTCGTCGGCTCGCCGCTGATTTCGCCGTGCACCACTCGGCGCTCGAGGCGGCGCGCTTCATCGATGATACGTTCGAACAACCGCGCGATGGCATCCGCGCCGAGCGGCCCCTCCACCGCGACGTTCCGCACGTGCTCGAGCACCTGCTTCTCGCGCTCGGGCTGATAGATGTCGACGCCCTGCGCCTTCTTCAAGCGGCCGATCTCGCACGCCACGCGCGCGCGCTCGTTCAGCAGCCGGACGAGGACCTCGTCCACGCGATCGATGTCGTTTCGCAGATCGTCAAGCGTCGGCATATCTACACGTGTAGGGGACGGCCTTCAGGCCGTCCTGCCCCTTTCAGCCAGCGCACGTACTCCACAACGCGATCGATCAAATCCGACGACACGCTCGACTCCGCGATCTTCGACACGAGCGCACTGCCGACGACGGCGGCGTCCGCGTAGGCGCCGACTTCGGCGACGTGCTCCGGACGGGAGATGCCGAACCCCAGCGCGATCGGCATCGACGTGTGCGCCCGAATCCGGCGAACGAGGGCTTCGGCGCCCGACGCGACTGAATCGCGCGCGCCCGTCACGCCGAGCCGCGAGATGCCGTACAAGAACCCGCTGCCCAGTTCGGACGCCTTCCGAATCCGCGCATCGGTCGTCGTCGGGCTCAAGAGGAAGATCGTATCGAGACCCGCGGCCTTCAGCGTAGCGCGGAAGTCTCCCGCCTCCTCTATCGGCAGATCGAGCGCCAGGACGCCGTCGACGCCCGCCGCAGCGGCGCGCGCGGCAAACGCGTCGACCCCCATGCGCAGAATCGGGTTCGCGTAGCTGAACACGACGATGGGCGCGGCGACGTGCGGCCGCACTTGCTCGACGAGTGACAGCGACGCACGCAGACTACCGCCGGCCGCGAGCGCGCGCTCGGTTGCGCGCTGAATGACCGGGCCATCCGCGAGGGGATCCGAAAACGGCACGCCGACCTCGAGCACGTCCGCGCCCGCCCGGTCGAGCGCCTTCAGAATCTCCGCCGACCGCGGCAGATCGGGATCGCCGGCGGTCGTGTAGGTGACGAGCCCGGGTCGCCCTTCGGTTCGGAGACGAGCGAAGGTGTCGGCAATGCGCATCTTTCTCTACTTTGCGCGCGGGGCCCCACCCCCGCGCGCCTGCCGCCTCGCGCCCCTCGGCGCTCGGCGCTGGTTAGCATCCCTTTGCTGCTGGCAGAACATTCGTCGTCTCCAATCCTCGCACTGCCTGCCCCGTTCCTACTCGCTCGCGGCGCTGGTTACAAACTCTCTGCTGCTTGGCGAGCGTCCAGCGCTTTTTCCACTGTGTTCACGTCTTTGTCGCCACGTCCCGACAGATTCACGAGCACGATGCCTGACGGCCCGAGCTCTTTCGCGACGCGCTGCGCGTAGGCGACGGCGTGCGCCGACTCGAGCGCCGGCAGAATCCCCTCGAGTCGCGCCAGCGTTTGAAACGCGTCGAGCGCCCCGGCGTCGGTGACGTGCGCATATTCCGCGCGCCCGATCGCGCGCAGCCACGCGTGCTCCGGTCCGACGGCTGCGTAGTCGAGCCCGGCTGAAATCGAATGCGTCAGCTCGATGTTCCCGTCCTCGTCCTGCAGGACGAACGTGCGCGTGCCCTGCAGCACGCCGGCGCTGCCGCCGGCGAACCGCGCCGCGTGGCGGCCACGGATGATCCGGTCGCCACCCGCCTCGACGCCGATCAAGCGAACGGCCTTGTCGTCGATGAACGCGTCGAACATGCCGATCGCATTGCTGCCGCCGCCGACGCAGGCGACGATCGCATCCGGCAATCGCCCCGCGAGCTCGAGAATCTGTGCACGCGCTTCTCGTCCGATGACCGACTGAAACTCGCGAACCATCAACGGATACGGGTGCGGTCCGAGCACCGAGCCAAGGAGGTAGTACGTGTCGGAGACGTTCGTGACCCAGTCACGCATCGCCTCGTTGATGGCGTCCTTCAGCGTCCGGCTGCCGGCGTCCACACGACACACGTCGGCGCCGAGCAACCGCATCCGGAAGACGTTGAGCGCCTGGCGATCCATGTCTTCCGCACCCATGTAGACGTGGCACTCGAGACCGAGGAGCGCGCACGCCGTCGCCGAGGCGACGCCGTGCTGCCCCGCTCCGGTTTCCGCGACGATCCGGCGCTTGCCCATGCGTGAGGCGAGCAGCGCCTGGCCGAGCGCGTTGTTGATCTTGTGCGCGCCGGTGTGCGTGAGATCCTCGCGCTTGAGAAAGATGCGCGCGCCGCCGGCCGCTTCGGCCAACCGCGACGTTTCGTACACGGGCGTCGGCCGTCCGACGTAGTGCTTGAACAGCCGATTCAGTTCCGCCGCGAACGCCGGATCATCGCGCACCTCGAGGTACGCGCGCTCGAGCGCTTCGACCGGTTCGACGAGCGTCTCGGGGACGTAGCGTCCACCGAACTCGCCGAAGTAGCCGCGCGCGTCGGGATCCCGTCGGGTGACTGATGGTGTGGCTGTCATCGTTTTGTACTTTGCGTGGGGCCCCACCCCCACGCCTGCCGCCGCTCGCTCATTCGCTCGCGGCGCTGGTTACAAGCCCTTTGCTGCTGGCAGAGCATTTCGGCGTCTCCAAACCGCACACCGCCTGCCGCCTCGCGCCCTCGGCGCTGGTTACAAGCCCTTTGCTGCTGGCAGAGCATTTCGGCGTCTCCAAACCGCGCACCGCCTGCCGCCGCTCGCTCATTCGTTCGCGGCGCTGGTTACAAACCCTTTGCTGCTGGCGGCACGCTCAGTCCGTCGAATAGCGCCCGCAGCTTGCCATGATCCTTGATGCCGGGCGATCGCTCGACGCCCGACGACACATCGATGCCGAACGGGCGCACGCGCGCGATTGCGTCGGCGACGTTATCCGGCGTCAGTCCGCCGGCGAGAAGAACCCTCCGCCGTGCCGCGATGCCCGCGGCGGCAGCCCAGTCGATCGTGTGTCCGGTGCCGCCGCGCTTCACGGGATCGTGCGCGTCCAGCAGCAGCGTTGTGGCGGCCGGCCACGCACTCGCGCGGTCCACAGACAACGCTTTGATGACCGGCCACGCGATCGACGCGGCGAAGTCGACCGACTCGTCGCCGTGGAGTTGCACCGCGCCGAGCCGCACGAGGCTCGCCACGCCGCTGACGTACTCCCGCGGCTGGTTCACGAACAAGCCGACCGGTGTCACAAACGGCGGCAACCCCTGCACGATGGCGCGCGCGCGATACGGATCGACGAACCGCGGGCTGCCCGGCCAGAAAACAAACCCCAGGGCGCTCGCGCCGGCAGTCACCGCTGCGTCCGCGTCCTCGAGCCGGGTGATGCCGCAGATCTGCTCGTTCGCTCGCGGCGCTGGTTACAAGCCCTTTGCTGCTGGCAGAACATTCGGCGTCTCCAAATCGCGTATCGCCTGCCACCGCTCGCTCGTTCGCTTGCGGCGCTGGTTACAAGCCCTTTGCTGCTGGCAGAGCATTCGGCGTCTCCAAATCGCGTATCGTCTGCCACCGCTCGCTCGTTCGCTCGCGGCGTTGACTACGTGCCCTGTGCTGCTTGCAGAACGTCTCTAAATCCTTACCCACTGTCTGCCGACCCGGGCCACGCGATCGGCGCCGGTGTCGTCCCTTTCTTTTTTGTATCCTTTGCGTCCTTTGTGTTCGTGCAGCGTTCCAGTAGCCCTCGAAGCTCGCCTCCGGGGTCCTGCGCGGTCATGAATCGCTCGCCGATCAAGAATGCGCGATAGCCGAGCTCACGGAGGCGATCGAGATCGTCTGCCGTCTTCAATCCGCTTTCGCTGACGGCGACGACTTCCGCGGGAATCCGCGCGATCAAGTCGTCGGACGCGTGGACGTCGACTTCGAGCGTCCGGAGGTTGCGGTTGTTGACGCCGACGATCCGCGCGCCGCTGTCGATCGCGACGTCGAGCTCCCGGGCGTCGTGCACTTCCACGAGCACGTCGAGCCCGAGCCGGACGGCGTGATCGTGCAGCACTTTCAGCTCGACCGGCCGCAGCGCGGAGACGATCAGCAGCACGGCGTCGGCGCCTGCCGCCTTTGCCTCGAGCAGCTGGTACTCCGAGACGATGAAGTCCTTGCGCAGCAGCGGGAGGTCGACCGCCTGGCGCACCGCCGTGAGATGGTCGAGCGCGCCGTCGAAGAACGTCGGCTCGGTCAGCACTGAAATCGCCGCAGCCCCGGCGTCCGCGTAGCCTCGCGCGATCGCGACCGGATCGTAGTCGGCACGCAGCACGCCTTTCGACGGCGACCGCCGCTTGCACTCTGCGATCACGTTGATCCGATCGAGCCTGCCGAGCGCCGTATGAAAGCGTCCGGCGCGCGAAGGCGATTCGGCCGCGCGCTTCTCGAGCTCCGCGATCGGCTCGCGCTCCTGTCGAACCTATTGCGGATTTATTGTCGAGTGCGGATTCGCTCACGCGCTTGCTCCTGCCCCGAACTCTTCAGCGGTGGAGATCGAGACGAGCCGCTCCAGCGTCCGCTTCGCGTCGCCGCGGTCGATCGCGCGCGACGCCCGCACGATGCCGTCCTCGACCGACGACGCGGCGCCCGCGATGAGCAGCGCCGCGCCGCTGTTGAGCAGCACGACGTCGCGCGCCGGCCCGCGCCCGCCGTTCAGGATGTTCTCGATGATCCGCGAATTCTCGTGCGCGTCGCCGCCCTGCAGCGCGCCGGGCGGCGCCTTCGGCAACCCGACGTCGGCCGGATGGAGATAAAACGTGTTGACCGCGCCGTTGCGGCACTCGGAGATCTTGGTGTAGCCGGTGGTGGTCAGCTCGTCGATGCCGTCCGCGCCGTGCACGACCCACGCGCGCTCCGACCCGAGCAGCAGGAGCGACCGCGCGAGGAGCTCGGTGAATTCGGGCCGCGGTACGCCCACGAGCTGGCGCGATGCGCCGGCGGGATTCGTCAGCGGCCCGAGGAGGTTGAACGCCGTGCGGACGCCCAGCTCGCGGCGCACCGGGCCGGCGTGCTTCATCGACGGATGAAACGTCGGCGCGAAGAAAAATCCGATGCCTGCTTCGGCGAGACATCTCTCGACGACGGCGGGCGGCGCCGTGACGCGGATGCCGAGCGCTTCGTACACGTCAGCGCCGCCTGTGCGGCTCGAGGCCGATCGGTTGCCGTGCTTGGCGACGCGCACGCCGCAGGCGGCGACGACCAGCGCGGCGCACGAGGAGATGTTGAACGTGCCCGAGCGATCGCCCCCCGTGCCGCAGGTATCGAAGACATCGCCGAAGCGTCGCGACACCTGGACAGCGTGCGCACGCATGGTGCGGGCGAGGCCGACGATTTCTGACGGCCGCTCGCCTTTCATGGCGAGGCCGATCAGCAGTCCGGCGATGTGCGACGGGGCGGCACGGCCTTCCATGATCTCCGCCATCGCGGCGGAGGCCTCGTCGGTCGTCAGATCTTCGTGCCGCGTCAGTTTCTCGATGAGTTCAGAAAACATGATCCTCACGGTCCGGCTAGAGCCGGACACTAGATACCAAGAAAGTTGCGGAGAATGCGCCGCCCTTCTCCGGTCAGGATCGACTCCGGGTGAAACTGGACGCCGTGGACCGGCCACGTCCGGTGACGCAGGCCCATGATGACGCCGTCCTCGCGCGTCCGCGCCGACACTTCGAGAGCGTCGGGCAAATCTCGGTCCGACACGACGAGCGAGTGATAGCGCGACGCGGTGAACGGTCCGCTGATGCCGCTGAAGACGCCGCGGCCGTCGTGCTCGATCGTCGACGTCTTGCCGTGCATCGGCACGCCGGCGCGCACGACCGATCCGCCGAACACCGCGCCGATCGCCTGATGTCCCAGACACACGCCAAGCACAGGCGTCGCCTGGCCGAATTGCCGGATCACACTCATCGTGACGCCCGCCTGCTCTGGCCGTCCGGGTCCCGGCGAGATGACGATGCGATCCGGCTTGGCCGCGGCCACTTCGTCCAAGGAGACCACATCATTGCGCATCACCTGCACGTCGGCACCTAGCTCCCCCAGGTACTGCACCAGGTTGTACGTGAACGAATCGTAGTTATCGATGACGAGAACCATTCCTTACTTTCGCGTGGGGCCCCACCTCCACGCGCTGTCGCCGCTCGCTCCTTCGCTCGCGGCGATGATTACAAGCCCTTTGCCGCTGGCAGAACATTCAGCGAGAGGCACTTCAGAGACCCTCCTGCGCGATCTCGAGCGCCCGAACCAATGCCTTGGCTTTGTCGCGCGTTTCTTCGTACTCCGCCGCCGGGTTCGAATCGATCACGATGCCCGCCCCGGCCTGCACGTACGCGCGGCCCTTGAACATGATGATCGTACGAATCGCGATGCAGAAGTCGAGATTGCCGGCGAAATCCAGATACCCCACCGCGCCCGCGTAGAGCCCGCGGCCCGACGGCTCCAGCGCCTTGATGATCTGCATCGCGCGGACCTTCGGCGCGCCCGACACGGTGCCGGCCGGAAAGCACGACACGAGCGCGTCGAGCCGATCGCGGTCGTCGGCGAGCTTGCCTTCGACGATCGACGTGAGGTGCATCACGTGCGAAAAGCGTTCGAGCCCCATGAACTGCGGGACCCGGACCGATCCGTATTCGCAGACGCGGCCCACGTCGTTGCGCCCGAGATCGACCAGCATCACGTGCTCGGCCCGTTCCTTTTCGTTACGCTTCAGCTCTTCGGCCAGACGCAGGTCCTCTTCGTTGGTCCGTCCGCGCGGCCGCGTGCCGGCAATCGGGTGCGTCTCGACGCGAGAGCCTTCCACCCGCACCAGCATCTCGGGCGATGACCCGACGACCGACACGCCGCCCATGCGGATGAAATACATGTACGGCGACGGGTTCACGTGTCGCAGGGCGCGATACACGGTGAACGGATCGGCGCTGATCTCCGCCTCGAACCGCTGCGACAGGACGACCTGATAGATGTCGCCCGCCGCGATGTACTCTTTCGCGGTCCGCACCTGCTGCTCGAACTTCTCCCGCGTGTGGTTCGACGCCATCTGCACGCCGGTCGATGAGGTATGACGGCTCTTCGAAAGATTGCGCTCCAGCTCGCGCTCCAAAAAATCGATCTTCGCGCACGCGAACTGATACAGCGATTCCAGGTCGTCGTCGGCGGTGATGCGCGCGTTGGCGATGATGAGGATCCGGTGCTGCACGTGATCGAACGCCAGCACGGTGTCGAACAGCATGAAGCCGGCCTGGTCGGCGCCGTCCGACGCGACGCCCAAATCGCCCAGCACCGGCTCGAACCAGGAGGCCGCGCCATACCCGAGATAGCCGACCGCGCCGCCGGTGAATCGCGGCAAATCGGGCACGAACGGCGACCGGAAATCGGCCATCAGCCGGCGCAGTGTCTCGATGAACGGCCGATCGCTTTCGCTCATCGCACCGCCGCGCTCCATCGTCGTTTTACCATCGCTGGCGCGCAGGATGAGAAACGGATCCTTGCCGAGGAAGGAATAACGGCCGACGTGCTCGCCGCCTTCGACGCTTTCCAGCAGGAACGCGTAATCGGCGTGCTCGGCGATCTTCAGGAATGCCGACACCGGCGTCAGCAGATCCGCGACGATCTCCTTGCAGACCGGCACGAACGTCCCGCGCCGCGCCAGTTCCTTGAATTGTTCAAACGACGTAATTTTCATCGCGCACAAACTCCGCCAGCCGTTTCAGTGCCGCTTCGCGCATCACGCCCGCTGGAGCCCTGTCTCCGGTCCACCACTGATATTGCTCGTGCGCCTGGGCGACGAGCATGTCGAGTCCGCCGATCGTCTGGCAGCCGGCGGCGGCCGCCTCCCGCAACAATCGCGTGACCGTCGGGTTGTAGACGAGGTCATAAACGTACCGCCCCGTCAGTTGCTCCGCCGGCATCGGCGTCTGGTCGACTCGCGGATACATGCCGATCGGCGTGCAGTTGACCAGAAGGTCCCAGCTGCCGGGTGGTGGCGGCCAGGATCCGACCTGCGCCGACGTGAGCACCGCGATCGCCTCGGCCTTTTCGGGGTCGCGCGCATGTATGCACACCGAACATCCCGACGAGGCGAGCGCCACAGCCACGGCGCGCGCGGCGCCGCCCGCGCCGAGCACGGAGGCGCGCAGGCCGGAGAGCGGAACTCGCTCCTGCAGTGGGTGGAGAAAGCCGCTCGCGTCTGTGTTGCCGCCGACCCACCGGCCATCGTCACCCACGCGAATCGTGTTGATGGCGCCGATGCGGCGCGCGACCGCGTACACCTCATCCATGCGATCGAAAAGGGCCACCTTGTACGGAATGGTGACGCTCGCGCCCTTGATGCCAATCGCGCGCCCGAAGGTCACGAAGTCGTCGGCGCTCGCGGCCGGAAACGGCAGATACACCGCATCGCGCCGCGCCGTACGAAATGCCGCGTTGTGCATCGCGGTCGACACCGAATGCGCGACCGATCCCGCCACGAGCCCATATACATCGGTCGACTCGCCAAGCGAGCGGAACTGAAAATCCTTCAACAGCATCGACGCGTCGGGCTGCCCGATCTCACGCAGCCGGCCGGCATAGGTCCACATCGATCCGAAGCGGCTTGCGAGGACGCGCGTCGCGAGTCCGTGCTCGCCCATACCGATCAGAACGAGGCCGCCGTGACGTCCCGCCTGCGCGCCGATGTCGAGCAGCGGCACGCAGTCCGACAGCGTGTTGGTCTTCGCGGCGAGCTTCACGACCTCCGCGCCGGTCGATCGCATCGCCCGCAGCCGCGCCGGCAAGTCGACCGGCACACCTTCGAAGTCGTGCGACGAGAGGACAATGCCGCGTCCGGCGCGCTGCGCGATCAGATCGTCGAAGCGGGCGCGCCATTCGAGGTCGACGTACTCGGCGCCGAGCGCGAGCGCGTCGGCGAGCAGACGTTTTCGTTCTTCCTCTGAACCGGTGAACAGGCCGCCTTCCCATGTCGGACGGCATGTGACGATCACGGGGCGGTCACGTCCGGCGAGCGCGCCGGCGACGTTCGGATCGCCAACCGAGTCAAGACGGAGCTCGATCAGGTCGGCGTCAGGCACCTCGTCGCGCCTCTGACGGAGCTCGGCCGTCGTCGGCGCGGTCACAGTTATGCACAGTAAAGACATAAAAAAAGCCCCTTCACCCGATAGGCTGAAGAGGCTTGGGATTCCCGTTTCTGCAGTGGCAGGTCAGGCCAAGGCGCACGCCTCCTCAGTCGGGGCCCAATAGCGCCACCAAAACGACCGGGGAATCAACGGCACCTGCCCAACCATGAAGGCGCGACGATAGCAAACACAGCGGTTGCTGTCAACCACGATCGCCCAGTTCTCCTTGACCAGCAATGACTTCCCGCGTATAACTGGAATTGAACCCATGTCAATCCGCCGGACCATCTTTATCCTGCTTGCGACCGTTACCGGTCTATCCGCGCTGCTTTCCGGCGCCGGCGCTCAGATGGGCGTCGATGAAATCCGCCCAGGCATGGTCGGCATCGGGCGGACGGTCTTCGACGGCACGCGCGTTGAAGAATTCAAGGTCAACATCGTCGGCGTGCTCGAGAACATCATCGGGCCGCACCGGAACCTCATTCTCGCGAAGCTCGAAGGCGGGCCGCTGGCCCATACCGGCGTCATCGCCGGGATGAGCGGCAGCCCGGTGTACATCGACGGCAAGCTGATTGGGGCTGTCTCGTATGCGCTCGGCAGCTTCTCCAAAGAACCGATCGCCGGCATTACACCGATCGCGGAGATGACCGACGCGGCGTCGTTCGGCGGCACGCGACCGAGCGCCGCACGCGTGCAGGTGGACTTCCCGCTCACACGCGACAGCCTGACCGCCGCGTTCCGCAAGGCGTTGAACTGGAATCGGCCGTTTGCGGAACGGCCGACCGACGCGCGGTTCACCGGCGCGACGGCGGTGGCGGGTCTTGGCGGCGCGCAACTCGGCACGCTGCTTCGTCCGATCGCGACACCGCTCGCCATGTCAGGCTTCGAACCTGACGTCGCGGATCTGATCGGCGGCGCGTTCCAGGATCAAGGCTTCATTCCGACCGGCGGCGGCGCGGCGGGTGCTCGCGCCGGCGAGATGCCGTACGAAGGACCGCTCAAGCCGGGTGACGCGATCGGCGTCGCGTTCGTGACCGGCGATCTGCAGTTGGGCGGCACCGGCACCGTGACGCACATCGACGGCGACCGCGTCTATGCGTTCGGCCATCCGATGTACAACCTGGGTCCGACCGAATTCCCGATGACGCGGGCGTACGTCTACACCGTGCTTCCAAGCCTGTTCTCGTCGATGAAGCTGTCGTCGACAGGCGACGTGATTGGCACCTTCCTGCAGGATCGCGCGACGACGATCGCCGGTCGCCTCGGCCCAGGGCCGCAGCTGATTCCGCTCACGCTGACACTCGAATCCGATCGCACGACGAAGCGGACGTTCAATTTCGGCCTCGTCAACGATCAGCTCTTCACACCGCTGATGACGTACGCCACGATCCTGAACACCGCCAGCTCGTACGAGCGGCAGTTCGGCACGGCGACGTTCCAGGTGCGCGGCACGGCGAAGATCAAGAAGCACGACGCGATTGCGTTCAACAATCTCTTCTCGGGCGAACAGGCCTCGATGGGCGCGGCCGCCTACATCGTCGCGCCGATCACGTATCTGGTCGGAAACGATTTCGAGAAGGTGCAGCTCGAGAGCATCGACATCACGCTCAGCACCGCCGAGGAACCGAAGACAGCGACGCTCGAGCGCGTGTGGCTCGACGATCCGCGTCCGCGTGCGGGCCGGACGGTGCCGCTGAAGATGCTGTTGCGCACGTACCGCGGCGACGATATCGTGCGGACCTTGCCGATCGAGATTCCGTCGAACGCGAGCGGCAGCTTGTCGGTGCTCGTCACCGACGGCGCACGCCTGTCGCAGGCCGAGCAGCGCGAGACGCGCACGCCGAACCAGCAGCGCAGCGTCGACCAGATGATCCGGCTGCTGAACAAGGGCCGCCGCAACAACACGCTGTACGTGAAGCTCCTCGGCTCCGACGCCGGTGCGGTTGTCAACGGCGAGCTCCTCTCCTCGCTCCCGCCATCCGTCCTTGGCGTGCTCGAGAGCGATCGCAACGGCGGCACGTTCAACCCGCTCCATAGCGCAACGATTGGCGAATGGGAGCTCCCGACCGAGCATCTCGTCAGCGGATCGCGCACGGTCACGATTACCGTTTCCCAAAACTGATGCGCGCTTACGTCGCCGTCGCTATCGCCGCGCTTGCGGTCGTCTCCGTCCACGCCTCGTCGCCGAAGTTCTTTCAGGCAGCCACGCAAAACGACTTCCTCAAGGGCGACGTCGAAAACCTGTCGATCGACAATCACGGCCAGCTGACGCTCGGCCCGGCGACCGAGCTCGTGTACGAGACCGCTGCGCCGTTCCTCTGGTCGATGATTGCGGAGCCGGACGGGACGCTGTTCATCGGCACCGGCAACGAGGGCAAAGTGTTTCGCGTCGACCCGCAGGGCAAGGGGTCGATGTTCTTCGACAGCACCGAGCTCGAGGTGCATGCGCTGGCGCTCGCACCGAACGGCGGCCTCTACGTCGGCACGTCGCCCGACGGCAAGATCTACAAAGTCGATCGCCACGGCGTATCCTCGACGTTCTTCGATTCGGGCGACAAGTACATCTGGGCGCTCGCGGTCGACCCGAAGGGCAACGTCTTCGCCGGCACCGGCGACAAGGGCATCGTCTACAAGATCGCGCCGGATGGAAAGGGCGCGCCGTTCTACAAGACCAACGCGACCCACGCGACGGCACTCGCGTTCGACAAGAGCGGCAACCTGCTCGTCGGGACCGGCACGTCCGGGAAAGTGTTGCGCATCGATCAGGACGCGAAGGCCTTCGTGCTGCTCGACTCGCCGTTCCAGGAGATCCGCGCGCTTCGCTTCGACGACAAAGGCTTGCTGTATGTCGCGGCGCTGAGCGGCCGCGGCGGATCTGGCGGTCCCAGCGTCACCACGGATGCCGGCGGCCTCGACCGGCCGTCACCCGAGGCGTCACGAACGCCGGTGCCGTCGGTCTCCGCGGAAGTCACGTCCATCTCCATCGTCGACGTCGGCGGAAGCGGCTCAGGCGCGACGCCGCGCGAAGATCGCCGGTCGCCAAAAGGCGCGGTGTACCGGATCACGCCGGACGGCGTCTGGGATCAGTTGTGGGAATCGCGCGACGACTCGCCGTACGACCTCACGTTCGATTCGACCGGCGCGTTGATCATCGGGACCGGCAGCAAAGGCAAGTTGTACAGGCTCGAAGGCGAGCCGCTGCGGCCGACGCTGCTGGCGCGCGCGAGCGCACAGCAAGTCACCGCGTTCCACAAGGATTCGCGCGGCCGCTTGTATTACGCGACGGCGAATCCCGGCAAGCTCTTTCGCCTGACGCCCGATCGCGCGACGCGCGGCACCTACGAATCGGAAGGGCGCGACGCCCAGATGATTTCGACGTGGGGTGCGATCAGTTGGCGCGGGAGTACGCCTGCGGGAAACCGCATCGAGCTGTACACGCGGTCAGGCAACACGGAAACGCCCGACGACACGTGGAGCGTCTGGTCCAGCGCCTACGCCAACGCCGAGGGCTCGACGATCACCAGTCCGAAAGCACGGTACCTGCAGTGGCGCGCCGTCCTCACCGGCAAGGGCGACGGCCCAGTGCTCACGTCCGTCACCGCGGCGTATCTCCAACGGAATCTGCGGCCGCAGGTCCGTTCGATCACCGTCCATCCGGCCGGCATCGTCTTTCAGAAGCCGTTCACGACGGGCGAGCCCGACCTTGCAGGCTTCGAGGATCAGACGACACCGGATCGCAAGCTGACCGCCGCGGCAATGAACGCGCAGCAGGGCTCCGCGGTATCGCCCGCACTCGGCCGCCGCACGTATCAAAAGGGACTGGAAACGCTCGTCTGGAAGGCCGACGACGAGAACGACGACGACCTGGTGTACGACGTGCTCTACCGCCGCGAAGGCGAAATCGCCTGGAAGCCACTGCGGAAGAGCGTCACCGAATCGATTCTCGTCTGGGACACGACCACGGTCGCCAATGGGACGTACTTTGTGAAGGTGGTGGCGTCCGATGCGCCCTCGAATCCGGTCGGCACGGTGCTCACGGGTGAAATGGACAGCGCGGCGTTCGAGATCGACAACACCGCGCCTGACATCATCGTCAGCGGCGTGAAGGTCGAGCGCGGCAAGACCATCGTGACCTTCGACGTCAAGGACGACCATTCACCGATTCAACGCGTCGAGTTCTCGCAGGACGGTCAGCGGTGGCGCGGCGTGTTTCCCGTGGACGGCATCGCCGACTCGCGCGAGGAGCATTACGAGCTGGCGATTGATGGCGAGCTGGGCGAGCGTGGAGTCACGCTGCGGGCGAACGACACGATGAACAACGTCGCGACGACGCACGTCGACGCTCCCAAAAGACAACGGTAAACGCAGAAACCGCTGAACCCGCAGAGCCAAGGTTTTTCCGCGTGTTCTGCGTCGATCGTCGTGTCAGGCGCGGACGAGACGCGCGGCGTGAGTCGTGGCGGCGGCGCGCTTCTTCGGAGGCAGCGGCAGGTCCAGCGCGGGTTTGCTGGGGGTGGCGCGCACCGTGGCGTGCTCGACGAACCACACGACACCGGTCAAATCGGGCATCAGCAGCGCCTGCGTCGCATCGAAGCGCGCGCGCGACACCGCATCCAGCAACCCTTCAATCAGCTTGGCCTGGCTCGTCGACGCCGCGTGATGGTTGCGGGTGTGAAGTGTCTCGAGGTCCGCCAGCCGGCCCTGGTGCGTGATGACCGCTTCGAGCGTGAAGACGGCGTCCTGCTCCGCGGTTTCGTTCGCCCGCTGGAACCGCGCGGTCCAGCGCGCGCGGCATCCGGAGACGTCCGCCAGATCGTTGCCGGACTCGCACTCGAGCGGCGTCGCCATCACGGTCATGATCGCGGCCAGCGAATCGGGCCGCTCGTTGGTCGCGTACCGCATCATGCTGAGCATGACGAACACGCAGAAGACCGTCGCGACGGTCGCACCGAGCCCGGCGTAGACCATGTGCATGTCGTCGAACATCTCGCGCAGCCGGGCGAAGAGCGACGCATCGTCTTCGGCCTTCAGGCGATTGACGACGGTGGCCGTGAAGACGGCCGCCTGCTCGTTCGACAGCGACATGCGGCGCCGCGCCCGCGACTGCAGCGCCGTGCGCATGACGCGAAGATCGGCGAAGAGGGCCGCGCAGGTGTCGCACCATTCGAGATGCGAGGCGACGGCAATCTGATCCGCGACCGCGAGCTCGTGGTCGTGAAACGCCTGAATCCGGCGACGGGCCGCCGCGCAATTGAGGGGCGTCATGCGGTCCTCGCCTCGCGCAGCTCGAGACGCAGCGCCTGGCGGGCGCGCGTGAGGCGCGATTTCACGGTGCCGATCGCGACGCCGAGCGAGAAAGCAATCTCTTCGTAGCTGAGGCCGTCGATTTCGCGAAGCACGATCGCCGTCCGCTGATCGAACGGCAGGTGGTCGAGCGCGTGCTGCAGCCGCTCGGCCAGCTCCTTCTGCGCGAGGACGCGATCGGGCGTCGACTCGCCGGCCGACACGAAGTCGCCGTGCATTTCGATGTGCTGATCGAGCGACACCTGGTCGGCCCGGTGGCGGCGGCGCCAGAACCGATGACGGTTGCGCGCCTGGTTGACCGCGATACGGTAAATCCAGGTCCGCAGGCTCGACTGCCCGCGGAAACGATGAATGGTGCGGAACACGCGGAGGAACACTTCCTGCGACAGGTCGAGCGCCTCGTCGCGGTCGCCCAGCAGGTTCAGGGCAAGCTGAAACACCATGCGCTGATGTTCGGACACGAGATCAGCGCAGGCCGCTTCGTCGCCGTCTGCACAGCGCTGCACGAGCGTGGCTTCGCGCCCGCCGACGTCAGACCATCCGACTACCCGTGCCTGTTTCAAGGCTTCCACTATACCTTCGATTAGACCCCGGCAAAACCCGAAAGTTCCTTTGCGCTGGTAGGATAGAGGGACTTTGAAACGAACCCTCATCGCGATGGTCGTCCTCGCCGCGACGGCCGTCGGCGCGGCCATGGCCTATCAGACCGCGGCCCGGCAACGCGACTACCGGGCGCTGCTGGCGCGCGGCGATGCGGCCCTGCTCGACGAGCAGACGTTGGGAGCCATCGAGGCGTACAGCGGCGCCATCGCGCTGCGGCCCGACTCGATGCTCGCTCACCTCCGGCTCGGCGAAACCTATCAGCGCCGCGGCGACGTCGAGGAAGCGGCGCGGGAGTTCCGGCGCGCGGCCGGGCTGGACCCCAGCGCGATCCGTCCGGTCGAGGAGCTCGGCGACGCCGAGTACCAGCGCCAGCGGTATGGCCCGGCGATCGAGGCCTACCAACGTAGCGTGCAGCTCGACGATCGGTCTGCCCGCGTCAGCTACAAGCTCGCGCTCGCGCGCTACCGGGACGGTCAGCTCGACGCGGCGCTTGCCTCGCTCGGCCAGGCCGTCCGCCTCGACAATCGCATGGCCGATGCGTATTACCTGCAGGGCATCTGTCTCCGGCAGAAGCGTCGCGTGCCGGACGCCGTGAAGGCCCTCGAGACCGCCGTGTCGCTGTCGCCGGCCTTGATTCCGGCGCGAGAAGAGCTTGCGGATTTATACCGCGCGCTGGGGCGGCGCCAAGACGAGCTGGAACAACTGCAAGTGCTCGCCGGACTCGACCGGGAGCACGTCGAACGGCAGGTCGCGATCGGGCTGGCGCACGCCCGGGCCGGTCACGGCGACCTCGCCGTCGTGATGCTCGGCAACGCGCTCGAACGCGCACCCGATCAGCCGCTCATCTACAGCGCGCTCGGCCAGGTGTGGCTCGATCTTGCGCCGACGCGCAGCGACGCGCTGCCGAAGGCGCTCGAAGCGCTCGAGCGCGTCGCCTCAGGGCCATCGGCGACGAGCGACATTCTGACGCTCTACGGGCGGGCGCTGCTCCAGGACGGCAACGCGGAAGCGGCGGAGCGCGCGCTGGAGCAGGCGACGGTGCGTCATCCGGTCGACCCGTCCTCGTTCCTGTTCTACGCGAACGCCGCCGAGCAGCAGAATCACCTCGACGCTTCACGCCGGGCGCTGATGTCGTACGGCGCCCTCGTACCGAACGACCCGGAGCTCGCGTCACGCGCCACGCGCATCGCGACGCTCTCGCTCCGCCTCAACGACGCGCCGGCCGCCGCCGACTGGTTCGAGCGGGCCGCCACGGCGAGTCCAAACGATCTGGGGCTGCTCGCGTCGCTCGCCGATGCGCAACTGCGCGCCGGCAGTCGCGACGCCGCACAGGTCACCATCACGCGCGGCTTGGAAAAGGACCCGAAGAACGCGCCGCTCCTCACCCTCGCCCGCCGGATCCGAATTTGGAAGTAGGAATTTGGAATTTGGAAACCGCAAACAGCACGTTGTCCAGACTCGGTCGGAGCACAGCGACCCGGGCACGAGGTGGATCAGCGAGAACACGAGCGTCGCGACGCCAAGCAGCACCGGAATCGTCAACAGGAGGCGGCGAAGAAGGAAGCGACCCACGGTTGTCAGTCGTTTGGTCGTTGGTCATTAGTCGTTGGTCCGGGTCGTTAGTCATTGGTCGTTGGTTGTTCGTCGTCGTCGGGGGCGTCGAAGATGCCTAGCCGGTTCATCAACTTGGTGAGTCCCTGCCGTGTGACGCCGAGCTCGATCGCGGCGCGCGAGCGGTGACCGCCGCTCCTCACCAGCGCGGCTCGGACGAATCGTTCCTCGAACGTGCGGCGCGCCTCGTCGAGCCGCCAGCTCTCCGATTGACCTGCGTCGGCGAACTGCGGCGGCAACGCCGTTGGCGGCACGACACCGCGCTTCGGGCTCCGCACCGCGAGCGCCGCGAGCACGTTCTGCAGCTCGCGCACGTTCCCCGGCCAATCGTAGCGCGCGAGCGCGGCCATCGTCGCCGCGCCGAGCGTCGCGCGGCTGTTCACGCGCGCGGTCGCGTCGCGCCAGACATGCTCGGCCAGCACAGCCACGTCCTCGCGCCGATCGCGCAGCGGTGGCACCGTCAGCCGAATCACGTCGAGACGATACAGCAGGTCGACCCGGAATCGTCCCGCCGCAACCTCCTGACGCAGATCACGATTGGTCGCCGACACGATTCGCACGTCGACGCGGCGCGAGACGTTCTCGCCGACACGCCGCAGCTCCCCTTCCTGGATGACGCGCAGCAGCTTGGCTTGCGCGCGCGGCGACAGCTCGCCCACTTCGTCGAGCAACAGCGTGCCGCCGTGCGCCTCCTCGAAAACGCCCGCGCGGTCGGCGACGGCGCCCGTGAACGAACCGCGCGCGTGACCAAACAGCTCGGCTTCGATGAGATCATCGGGCAGCGCGGCGCAGTTCAGCGTGCAGAACGGTCGCTCGCGGCGTGGGCCGGCGCGGTGGATCGCACGTGCGACCAGCTCTTTGCCGCTCCCGCTCTCGCCTTCGACGAGCACCGCGAACGGCGCCGCCGCCGCGCGCTCGGCGGCATGGCGGAGCTCGACCATGGGCGGCGTCACACCCCGCAACTCGGTGAGGCCGGGCGTGGCGATTCGTTCGCGACGCGTGATGGCGGCGGATAGCAGCGGCGCGACGGCCGCGGCGGTCATGGTCAGGACCGACGACGCACGGGTGAGGTCGTAGGTCGATCCCAGCGTCCATCGCGCACACACTGCGCCGATGACGGCGCCCCCGTACTGCACCGGCGCCGCCGCTTCGATGCGTGCGCCGTCGCCGCTCCGGCACGGCGCGATCGTGATACCCGCCGTGATCGCGCGCGCGGCAATGCCCGGCTCGATGCGGGCGCCGTCGGCCGCGACGATGTCGTAACGGCCCGAGGCCAGCGCGACGCAGGCGATCGCGTTCGCATGCAGTTGCTGGCGTACGCGACCGCAGACGTCCTTCAACACGGCACGCTCCTCCTCTGCCGTCTGACACAATCGCATGATGGCCACGACGTCGTGGACCAGTGGATCGTCGAGCGCGCCGATCGCAGGGCTGCGATCGGCGTCTGGCGCGTACAGCGCCAGGGCGCCGAGGCCGGTCGCACCGACATGACGAGCGACGACCGCGCACGCGTCACCGGTCGCCGTGGCCAGATCGGTGACGAGCTGACTGCGCGCGCGAATGGTGGCCGGAACCGCGGTGACGCTCGCGAGCCGCCGCAGGTGATTCACGGCCGACGAGGTGCGGCCGCGCCGTCGCTCGGCTTCGGCCAAGAGCAGCCGGGCGCGAACCGCGCGCAGCGGATCGTATGCGGCCCGCGACGCGGAGATGGCGGTCGCAACGTCACGCTCGACTGCATCGAGATCGCCGACCGCCAGATGCACGAAGGCCGCGCCGCACGCCACCATCGATTGCAGCGACGGCTGCTCATTGACGCCCGGCGCCTGCGCGGCGTCGGCGACCAGCGACATCGCGTTGGAAAAATCTCGCTGTCCCACCGCCGCGCGCGCCATCAAGAGCCGACGGCGGAAGCGCATCGCCGGCGGCGCCTCGTCCAGGCCCGCCGTCGCCGACAACGCGACGATCGCGTCGGCGTACCGCCCTCGCCAGAACAGACACCGTCCGAGCGCGAGCGAAGCCAGCGCGGCACGTCTCCCGTCTCCAGACGCCTGTGCCGCCGATCGCGCCGCCGTCAGGACGGCCTCTGCATCGTCGAGCCGCGCGAGATCGATCGATGCCTCGCCGCTCATCACCCCGATGTCGATGAGTGTGGCGTCGCGACCTGAACGGCCCGCGAACTGACGCGCCTCGTCGAGCGCCGCCTGTGCCTCGCGGATTCGTCCGCGCCGCAACAGCGACGATGACAGCGTGAGCGCGCCATCGGCCGCTTCAATCCAGTCGTCGCGGCGCGCCAGCCCGCCGATGGCCTGCCGAAGCTGGCGAATACCCGGCTCGTGGCGCCCTTTCGCGAGCTGCCGGACGGCGCCCTCCATTCGGCGCCGCAACGCCGCCAATTCGCCCGGAGCCGGCCAAGTCGCGCCGATTGCAGCGGTTGCCGGCCCGATGTCAGCGGTCGGATCTTCCGGGTCTCCGGTGCCGTACGCCGCCGGCTGCTCGGCCACGCGCGAGAGGCGATCGGCTGAGGACCGTCGCGCGTGTG
Organism: Acidobacteria bacterium 13_1_40CM_65_14; assembly: GCA_001917905.1. Classification (GTDB taxonomy): domain Bacteria; phylum Acidobacteriota; class Vicinamibacteria; order Vicinamibacterales; family CAVVIG01; genus QHWF01. The sequence continues at coordinate 9,780 of MNEX01000233.1, read as the reverse complement.
CATCACCGGACAGCGTCGGCCACAGCAGACGAACGAAGCGTCCCGGCAGTCCTCTCGACTCTTCAGCCGCCCGGCGAATGCGCGCCAGCGTGCGGCCGTCTGCCGGCGCTGGTTGCACCGCGGACATGAGCGTTTCCGGCAGGATGCGGTCCAGCGCCACGCCGTCGACGGTCCGCTGCTCATCGGTGCCGGCGATGAGCAGCACGTGAGGCTGGGGACTCTTTGTCGCCGTTTCGAGCAACGCCGTCCACGCCTTGCCGCTCGGTCCATCGTCGATGACGAACAGGCTGCGTCCCTGCCACAGGTCTGCGTAGCGACTGCTGGCGAATCGGGCGGCAACTGGGACAAATCCGTTGATCCGCGCAATCCGCGCAAGCTGACGAACCACAGTCGTCTTGCCGGAACCTAGAGGTCCCCACAGCGCAGCGATGTGCGGCCGCGAGCCGGACGAGGCGTGGAACATCTCCGCGAGCGAGGCGACTGCCGGACGATCGATCGACGCGATCGCGCGGGCGTCGAGAGGGATGTCTGCTGGAGCGGCCGCCTGCGTCTCACACGCGTATCCGGCCGAGGAATCCGGCAACACCGCGGCGCCACCCGGTCCGGCTCGCACGCGGTCGAGCGACTCGGTGCCGGCGGTGAGGCCTGACGCGAGAAAAAATCGCCGCGCCACGTCGGATGCATTCTGTCCTTCCTCGCGTGCACCCGGCCACGGTGGACCACATCGCCACGCTTCGAATCGACGCGAGGTCCCGATCGCGCCAAAATCCACCAGCGGTACGATTCTGCGCTGCTGCAATTTCTGCAACGCATCGCAGCGAACTGCCCATCGCCGCTGCGCCGGCATGTCGCCGGCCGCCTCGATCGTGAGCACGACACGCTCGCCGGTCGCAAGGTCCACGACACGGCCATCATCATCTTCAACGAAACGATCTACGACGAGTCGCATCGCATCCTCCTTTGTCGATGACAGACGACGGTGCAAGATCGCGACCCTCGCAAATCACTCGGGAGATCGCGTGGAGGTGCTCCAGATGCGGCAAAAACTTCGGATAGAATGAGGCCCGCATGTTGCGTTTTCTCACCGCCGGCGAGTCGCACGGCAAAGCGCTCGTCGCGATCCTCGAAGGCGTACCGGCCGGTCTGACGATCGACTTCGACGCGGTCACGAACGAGCTCCGGCGCCGGCAGACCGGGTACGGCCGCGGGCGGCGCATGGCGATCGAGTCGGATCGCGCGGAGGCGTTGAGCGGCATCCGCCACGGCGAGACGACCGGCGCGCCGATTGCGCTGATGATTCCGAACAAGGACTGGGAAAACTGGCAGCGCACGATGTACGTCGAGGCCGAGATGCCGGCGACGGCCTCAGGCGCGGATCGCCCGCCGGTCACACGGCCCCGGCCCGGTCACGCGGACCTCGCCGGATTCGTCAAGTACGGACACGAGGACATGCGCAACGTCCTCGAGCGCGCCAGCGCGCGCGAAACCGCCGCGCGCGTCGCTGTGGGCGCCATCGCCCGTCAGTTGGTTCGGTGCGTGGGCACGGAGATCGTCAGCCACGTCGTCTCGATTGGCTCCGCCTCAATCGCAGACCCGCTCGCGCTCACGTTCGAGGACGTCCGGGCGATTTCGATGGATACGCCGCTCCACTGCTCCGACGCGAACGTCGAACAGCGGATGATGGCCGAGATCGATCGGGCGCGTGACGCCGGCGACACAATGGGCGGCAGCTTCGAGGTCATCGCGCACGACGTGCCGCCGGGTCTGGGCACCTATGTGCAGTGGGACCGCAAGCTCGACGGCCGTCTCGCCCAGGCGCTGATGTCGATTCCCGCCATCAAAGCGGTTGGCATCGGCCGCGGACCCGCCGTCGCCGACGTGCCCGGCTCGCGCGTGCATGATGAAATCCTCCCTGACACCGATCGCGCCCGCGACGAGCCGATGCCGATCAAGCGGCCGACCAACAACGCCGGTGGTCTCGAAGGCGGCGTGACCAACGGCGAGGATCTCCGCGTGACGGCGTACATGAAGCCGATCTCGACGCTGATGAATCCGCTCCGCTCGGTCGATCTCGCGACGATGACCGAAAGTCCCGCGACCGTCGAGCGCAGCGACGTCTGCGCCGTGCCGGCCGCCGCCGTCGTCGGCGAGGCGATGGTCGCGTTCGTCCTCGCCGACGCGGTCGTTGAGAAGTTCGGCGGCGACTCGGTCGAGGAGCTCGTCGCCAATTGGGAGGGCTTCCGAAAGCGTACAGCCTCGCGTTTCCACCGTACGTGACCCCTCACGTACAAAGAACGCAAAGACCGCTAAGGCCGCAGAGGGCATTTTTTTCGTACTTTTCGTCGCGCGCAGGGCCTGACCGCCGGTTTTCCCAACGAAACGCTCGAAGTGTCGGGCGCAACACTTCTTGCACCCATGCGGCTTACATGGGCAACCAAGACGATGAAAGAGAGCGTCTCAATCTGCTTTCGAACCGCGTCATCGGTGCCGCGTTACGCGTCCACGAGGAACTCGGACCGGGGCTTTTGGAATCGGCCTATGAAGCGTGTCTGTCCTTTGAGCTCCTCGACATGGGCCTTCGGTTAGAGCGCCAAATGCCGTTGCCTCTCGTCTATCGAGGACGACGACTGGATTGCGGTTATCGGATCGATCTCCTCGTGGAAGACGAACTGATCGTTGAAGTCAAAGCAGTCGAACGGCTCGAGAAGGTCCACGGCGCACAGCTCCGCTCGCATCTGAAACTCTCGAAGCGCAAGCTGGGACTCCTCATGAATTTCAACGTCAAGTGGCTGCGGGACGGCATCAAACGAGTGGTCAACGGTTTTCCCGAGTAAAGTATTTCTTTGCGGTCTCTGCGGCCTTTGCGTTCTATCGTCGTGACGCGTCGACATGATTCGTCCCATCCTCAGATACGGTGACACCGTGCTTCATGAGAAGGCACGGCCGGTGGACGCCATCACCCTCGACATCGAGCGCCTCATCGACGACATGGTCGAGACGATGTATGCGGCGCCTGGCGTGGGGCTGGCGGCGCCGCAGGTGGGCGCGCCGCTGCGCCTGTTCGTCGTCGACATTTCAGTCGGACGCGATGCGGCCGGGCTCATCGTGATGGTCAACCCGGAGGTCGTCGAGCGTGACGGCGTGCAGCTCGAGGAAGAAGGGTGTCTCAGCGTCCCCGGGTTCAACGCGACGGTGGTCCGGCCGTCACGCGTCGTCATGAAGGGACTCGATCGATACGGCGCCGAGCATCAGTACGACGCCTCGGGGCTGCTCGCGCGCGCGTTTCAGCACGAGATGGATCATCTCGACGGCACGCTGTTCGTGGATCGCCTCCGCGGCATCAAGCGCGATCTCATCGTCCGCAAGATACGGAAGCTGACGCGCGCCGGCAAATGGTAGCGGGCGATGGTCTCCGGATCGTCTTTTTCGGGACGCCGGCGTTCGCGGTCCCGACGCTCGATGCCCTGCTCGCGTCGCGGCACCCCGTCGTCGGCGTCGTCACGCAACCCGATCGACCGCGCGGCCGCGGACACAAGACGAGCGACGCGCCGGTCAAGGCGCGAGCGGCGGCGGCGCGTCTGCCAATTCTTCAACCGGAGCGCCTCAAAGATCAGCCGTTCCTCGACGCGCTCGATGCGCTCCACGCGGACCTCGGCGTCGTCGCCGCGTACGGGAAGATCCTGACCGACGCCGTGCTGGCGACGCCGCGGCTCGGCATGATCAACGTGCACGCGTCGCTGCTGCCGCAGTACCGCGGCGCCGCGCCAGTACACCGCGCCATCATCGCCGGCGAGCGCGAAACGGGCGTCACGATCATGCGCATCGTCAAGGCGCTCGACGCCGGACCGATGCTGGCTACGACACGCCTCCCGATAGGACCGCAGGACACCAGCGACGAGGTCGAGCGCGATCTTGCGAGACTCGGCGCGGCACTGCTCGTTGCCACCATCGACGACCTGGCCGTGGGCCGCGCGACCGAGACGCCGCAGAACGATGCTGCGGCCACGTACGCGCATCGGCTGAAGAAGGACGATGGCGCGATCGACTGGAGCTGGCCGGCTGAGCGCGTCCACAATCTGATCCGCGGACTCCACCCCTGGCCGCACGCCTTCACGTTTCTCCGCGGAACGCGTCTCATCATCCGCCGCTCGGAGGTGTCCGAGGCCTCTGACACCTCAGACACCTCTGAGGTCTCTGAGGCCTCCGAGGTGTCTGGCGGCCCGGGAACAATTCTTGCCGCGAAGGGCGACGACCTGATCGTGGCGACGGTCAGCGGCGCTCTCCGCATCCGTGAGATTCAGGCCGAAGGGAAACGACCGATGAGTGCGCGCGACTTCCTGGCCGGTCACCGCGTGGCGCGCGGCGATCGGTTCACGGCGACCTCATGATCGCGCCGGCCCGCGTCGCGGCCTACGAAGCGCTCTCGGCCGTGTCGGCGGGAAACGCAGACCTTCCCACCGCCATCGCGTTCGCGCGCGACAATCTGCGCGACGATCGCGACCGCGCGCTCGCCGCCGAGATCGCGACCGGCGTGCAGCGCTGGCGCGCAGCACTCGATCACCTCATCGTCCAGTTCTCCAAGCGGTCACTCGATCGACTGGATTTCGAAGTGGTCGAGATCCTGCGCATGAGCGCGTATCAAATGCTCCACCTCACACGGGTGCCAGCGTCTGCGGTCGTGGACGATGCGGTCGATTTGACGCGCCGGGCGGGCAAACAAAGCGCCGGCGGTTTCGTCAACGCGGTGCTGAGGGAGATCTCGCGCCGGCGCAGCAAGCTTCCGCTGCCGCCGCGTCCGGCCGATCCCGCCGATCGGGACGCGGCGCTCGCCTATCTCAGCATCACGCTGTCGCATCCCCAATGGCTCGCGGCGCGTTGGTACGATCGTCTCGGCTTCGATGCCGCCGAGGCGTGGATGCGCTTCAACAACACCGCGGCGCCGCTGACGCTCAGAGTGAATCGCTTCAAAACCACCGCGGCCGAGCTCGTCGAACGTCTCGCCCGCGACGAGATTCACCTGAGACCCGCGCGATTCGCACCCGACGCCTTCCTCGTCGAAGAGGGGTACCCGCTTCGCTCGCCAGCATCCGAGCAGGGCTTGTTCGTCGTACAGGACGAAGCCTCGCAGCTCGTCGCGCTGCTCGCCTCACCGAATCCTGGGCGACGCGTGCTCGATACGTGTGCGTCGCCGGGCGGCAAGACCACGGCGATTGCCGCCGTGATGGACGGCCAGGGACGGCTCGTCGCCTGCGATGTCCGCGCACGGCGGATCGATCTCCTCCGCAAGACGATCGCGACGACCGGCGCCACCAACGTCCGTGTCGTGCAGGCGGACCTGCTCAACGCGCTGCCGTTTTCGCAACCGTTCGACACCGTGATCGTCGACGCCCCTTGCTCCGGTCTCGGCACGCTGCGCCGCGATCCCGACATCCGCTGGCGGCGGCGCGAAACCGATTTGCCGGCGCTCGCTGCGGCCGAGGGCACGATGCTGCAGCACGCCGCCGCGCTGGTCGCACCGGGCGGACGGCTGATCTACGCGACGTGCTCGAGCGAGCCGGACGAGAACGAAGCGGTCGTTGACATGTTTCTCGCCGGCGCACGCGACTTCACACCAGTCGACGCACGCGCGATCGCGCCCGCCCTGCCGCCCGCGCTCGTCGATTCACGCGGCCACCTCCGCACGCAACCCGATCTTCACGAGCTGGAAGCGTTCTTCGGCGCGGTATTTGAGCGGCGGAACTTGTAGTACGATCGCACATCGATGGAATTGAAGACCCGTGTGTGGTCGGCGGGGAAAATCGTCCTGCTCGGGTCCGCGCTCCTGGCGACGTATGCGTTGTTCGCGATCGCGTCGATGCGCGTTGCGCTGCGCGCGCGTGAAGTGCAGGTGCCCGACCTGACGAACCGGACGGCGAACGAAGCGACGGCGATTGCAACCGACCTCGGTCTCGCCGTGAACGTCGACGACACCCGCCGCCCCGATCCGAAAATCGGCGCGGGCCGCGTGCTCGCGCAGGAGCCAGCCGCCGGATCGATCGCGCGCCGTCAGCGGACGGTGAAGATTTGGCTCAGCGCCGGCCAGCGCGCCGCCATCGTGCCTCCGCTCGTCGGCGAGACCGAACGGACGGCGCAGCTCCGGCTGGCCCAGGACGGCCTCACGCTCGCGAGCCTCTCCGAAATCCGGGCGGAAGACTTGCCATCCGACGTCGTGGTTGCGCAGATGCCGCCGGCCAAGAGCGCCAGCGGGCGCGTCTCGCTGCTCGTCAATCGCGGCGAGCGCGGCGCCACCTACGTGATGCCAGATTTGATTGGCGTCAACGGCGACCGCGCGGCCGAAGTGCTGCGCGCACGCGGATTCCGCGTCGCCGTCGTCGGCTCGAATCCGTATCCCGGCGTCGCGGCGGGCATCGTGATCCGCCAGAGTCCGCAGGCCGGCTTTCAGATTGCGCCCGGCGAACCGATCTCGCTCGAGGTCAGCCGATGAGCGTGCTCGTGGCGCCGTCAATCCTGTCGGCCGATTTCGCGGCGCTCGGCGACGCAATCGATGCCGCTCAACGCGGTGGCGCCGATCTCATTCACGTCGACGTGATGGACGGCCACTTCGTGCCGAACATCACCATGGGTCCTCCGGTCGTGAAGTCGATCAAGCGCGTCGCGAAGGTCCCGCTCGACGTGCACTTGATGATCACGGATCCCGATAAGTACATCGACGCGTTTGCCGACGCGGGCGCGACGATGATGTCTGTCCACGTCGAGGTCCTGCCGCATCTGCATCGCACGGTGCACGCCATCAAGGCGCTGGGTGTCCGGGCTGGCGTGGTGCTCAATCCGGCGACGCCACCGGTGATGCTCGAAGACATCGCCGCCGACGTCGACTACGTGCTGGTGATGTCGGTCAATCCCGGCTTCGGCGGTCAGACTTTCATTCCGCGCAGCGAGTCTAAAGTCCGGGAAGTCCGCGAGCTGCTCGATCGCGCCGGGAACCGCGCGCCGGTGGCAATCGACGGCGGCATCGATCAACAGAACGTTGCCAAGGTTGTCTCGGCCGGCGCCCGCATCATCGTCGCCGGTTCGGCCATCTTCCACACGCCCGATCCCGAGCGCGCGACGCGGGAGCTCAAGGCCGCCGCGCTCGCGGCGGCGATGTCCGTCCCCCTGTGAACGATGCAGAACTCGGGACGCCCTGAGCGTCAGTCGAAGGGCGCGGCGCGGTGACCTCCCCGCCCTCCCGCTCCCGGGTCCGCGTCCGCTACGCCGAGACCGACCAGATGGGCGTCGTGTACTACGCGAACTATTTCGTGTGGTTCGAGGTGGGACGCACCGACCTGCTGCGCGCGGCGGGCTGGAGTTATCGCGAGATGGAAACCGAGGGGTTCCAGCTGCCGGTCATCGAGGCGCACTGCGCGTACCGCCAGCCGGCCAAGTACGACGATGAGCTCGAAGTCCGAACGTCAGGAGCATCCGTGTCGCCCGTGCGCGTGCAGTTTACGTACGAAATCGTCCGGTCCGCGGACCAGACGACACTTGCGACCGGCGCCACGGTCCACGCCACGCTCGATCGCCACGGCCGTCCGTGCCGGCTACCAGATCGTGTCCGGAACTTTCTCACCGCGCCCGCCAGCGGAGCGGGTGCCGGATCCCGACGTCCTGATCCAGATACGCGCGAGCACAGCGCCCGCGGCCCGAGCGAGCGCGAAGGCGCGAGCGGGGGTGGGGCCCCGCGAGCGTTGAAAATTGGGGCGAGCGCGTCAGCCGCCGGAGCGGATGCTGCACCCCGACGTCCTGTTCTAGTTACGCGCGAGCACAACCGTGCGAGCGCGTCAGCGCGTGGGGGTGGGGCCCCACGCGAAAGTAATTAATGAGAGCGCTGGTCACTGGCGCGGCCGGCTTCATCGGGTCGACGCTCTCCGAGCGGCTGCTCGCGCAAGGCGCCGATGTCGTCGGTATCGATGGCTTCATCGACTACTATCCGCGCGCGGTCAAGGAACGGAACCTGAGCGGCCTGATGGGCAAGCCCGGATTCCGATTCGTCGAGTCCCGGATTCAGGATGCGGACCTCCCGGCGCTCCTCGCCGATCGGACGCACGTGTTTCATCTGGCCGCGCAGGCGGGCGTGCGAAAAAGCTGGGGCCGCGATTTCGAGATCTATACGGTCAACAACATCGACGCGACGCAGCGGCTGCTCGAAGCATGCACGAAGGTGAAACTGGAGAAGATCGTGTACGCGTCGAGCTCGTCGGTGTACGGCGACAACACGCCGATGCCGATGCGAGAAGACATGATGCTGCAGCCAGTGTCGCCGTACGGCGTGACGAAGCTCGCCGCCGAACAGCTCTGCTACCTGTACCACGCCAACTTCGGGTTGCCGACCGTCTCACTGCGCTACTTCACCGTCTACGGACCTCGGCAGCGGCCCGACATGGGTTTCCACAAGTTTTTGCGCTCGACCATCCTCGGCGAGCCGATCACGGTGTACGGCGACGGCGAACAGACACGCGATTTCACGTTTGTGCACGATGCCGTCAGCGCGACTGTTGCCGCCGGGACCCAGGGCATTCCACCGCGCGTGTACAATGTTGGAGGCGGTTCACGCGTCACGGTTAATCAGGTGCTCGACATGATCGGCCGCGTTTCCGGCCGCCGGCCTCTCATCACCGTCGACTCCGCGCAGAAGGGCGACATGCGGCACACGTATGCCGACACGTGGCTCGCGCGCACCGATCTCGGGTTCGTCCCCACCGTTGGGCTCGAAGAGGGGCTCGCGGCCGAATATCAGTGGTTGTCAAACATTCTGTGAACACGACACGCATCCTTGATCGGTGGCTGTGGCTCGCCGTCGCCGTCGCTCTCGTCGCGACGGCTGGCTGCAGCGTGAAGACGCGCGGCGCCGTGCCGCCTGGCACAACGGAACCCGACCGCTTCCTGTACGACAAAGGCACCGAAGCGCTCAACGCCAAGAAATGGCTGACGGCGCGCGAATTCTTCAAACAGGTCGTCGAAACCTACACGGCCAGTCCCTATCGGCCCGACGCGAAGCTGGGCACCGGCGACACGTACCTCGGCGAAGGGACGGCCGAGGCGCTCGTCCTCGCCATCAACGAATTCCGCGAATTCCTGTCGTTCTACCCGACGAACCGCCGCGCCGACTACGCGCAGTACAAGCTCGGGCTCGCCCATTTCCGGCAGATGCGCGGTCCGCAGCGCGACCAGACGGAAACCCGCGAAGCGATTCGCGAGCTCCAGGCGTTCGTCGATCGCTATCCGAACAGCAGCCTGATGCCCGAAGTCCGCACCAAGCTGCGCGAAGCCCGCGATCGGCTGAGCGAGTCGGGTTTTCTCGTCGGCTTCTTCTACTACCGGCAGCGCTGGTATCGCGGTGCGATCGAACGCTTCAAGGAGGTCCTCAAACAGGATCCGGAATACACCGGCCGCGATGCGGTCTACTTCTACCTCGCCGAGTCGTTAGTGAAGGACAACCGCGCAGCCGAGGCTCTGCCTATTTACGAGAGACTCGTGCAGGAATTCGAACAGAGCGAACACCTGGCCGAGGCGCAGAAACGCATCGCCGAGCTCAAGGCGCTCGCGCAGAACAAAACGGGAGGTATCTAGTGGACCGTCCGAACTGCTTGAGTACTACGCCTAACAGGCCTTCGACCGCGATTTTCGGGCCGCGACAACGCGGGTGCGAGCGCGGGGTCCCCGCCGCGCACGCTTCCGCGGTGGGGTGCGAGCGGAGCGGTCCGGTACTGAATTCGAAAAGACGCTCCACCCGCATGCGTG
>MNEX01000031.1 GCA_001917905.1 Acidobacteria bacterium 13_1_40CM_65_14 | reverse complement strand
GATGTACTTTGGCCGCGGCGCGTGAGAAGCTCCGCTCCTGCGCGACGGCCAGGAAGATCTTCAGCGCATTGAGGTCCATCTTTTATCTGCGCGGGGCCCCACCCCCGCGCCTGACGCGCTTCGCGGCGTAAACCGCTCGCGCGTATCCAGAACAGAACGTCACAGCGGGGCCCACCCCCGCGCCTGACGCGCTTCGCTGCGTAAACCGCTCGCGCGTATCCAGAACAGAACGTCACAGCGGGGCCCCACCCCGCGCCTGACGCGCTTCGCGGCGTAAACCGCTCGCGCGTCTCCAGAACAGAACGTCACGGCGGGTCCCCGCCCCGCTCGCTGTCGCTCGAGCATTTGCTCTCGCGACGGCCGCTCGCTCGTCGCAGTACAACGACCGGCTGACTTTAGTCGCCCGGTTGCGTTCCGGGGCAGCATAACACGCTCTTATCTTTCCGTAACCATTATCACTTTGACTACTACCCTCCGGGGCGGCACCATAGAGTCATGAGCGATCCTGCACGGATTACGGTCTTCGATACGACCTTGCGCGACGGCGAACAGGCGCCCGGCTTCTCCATGGACGTGCCGGCGAAGCTGGCGATGGCGCACGCGCTCGATCGGCTCGGCGTCGACATCCTCGAGGCCGGCTTCCCCATCGCGTCCCCGGCGGACTCCGAGGCGGTGCAGCAGATTGCCCTCGCCGTACGGCGGCCGGTCATCGCGGCGCTCGCGCGCACGCGCCCGCAGGACATCGAGGAAGCGGCGCGCGCCCTGGCCCCGGCCGCGCGGTCGCGCATCCACACGTTCCTCGCGACCTCGGATCTCCATCTCACGGCAAAGCTCCGCATGTCGCGCGCCGAATGCCTCGACGCGGCGGTCGACGCCGTCAAGCTGGCGCGACGATTTACCGACGATGTGGAGTTCTCGGCGGAGGATGCGACGCGGAGCGATCGCGATTTTCTGTGCCGCATCATCGAAGCGGTCATCGAGGCCGGCTGTACGACGGTCAATCTGCCCGACACGGTCGGCTACGCGACGCCGGATGAAATCCGCGAATTCTTCACGGATATCATCGGGCGCGTCCCGAACGCGCATCGCGCGGTCTTCAGCGCGCACTGCCACAACGACCTCGGCCTGGCGGTCGCCAACAGCCTTGCGGCGATTCAGGGCGGCGTGCGGCAGGTCGAGTGCGCGGTCAACGGCATCGGCGAGCGCGCGGGCAACGCATCACTCGAAGAGCTGGTCATGGCGCTGCGCGTCCGGCAGGATCGTCTGCCGTACGACACGGTGATTCAGTCCGACGCGCTCTTTGCCACGAGCCAGCTCCTCTCGCAGGTGACCGCCGAGCCGGTCCAGGCGAACAAGGCGATCGTCGGACGCAACGCGTTCGCGCACGAAGCGGGCATCCATCAGGATGGCGTGCTCAAGGACACGCGGACCTACGAGATCATGCGGCCCGAGGACGTCGGCCAGTCCGCCACATCGCGCCTCGTGCTCGGCCGCCACTCCGGACGTCACGCCGTGCAGTCGCGCTGCGAGACGCTCGGTTTCACTCTGTCGATCGCGGAAATCGATCAGGTGTACCGCGCCGTCATCTCACTCGGCGAGCACCGCAAAGCGATCGCCGACGGCGATCTGCGGCGCATCATCGATCGCATCCGCACGCCGGCCGCAGCGCCCGCGTCCCCCGGGGCCACTCACGTCGAAGCCATCGGCTACGGACACGGGGTGTAGCTTCGCCTCGCAATTTCAGATTTCAGATTTCAGATTGATTGAATCTGCAATCCACAAATCAATCTGAAATCTGAAATCTGCCATCTGAAATCTCTCGTTCTCATAGAATGACGGCATGATCCCCCTTCGGGACGTCATCCCGTCCCGGACGACACCCTACATCACCGTCACGATCATCGTGCTCAACGCGATTGCCTGGTTCTTCGAGCTCTCGATGGGCGAGCGTCAGCTGACGGAGTTCCTGTATTTCTACGGCGTCGTGCCGGCCGCGTTCAGCTGGCCGACGCTCATCACATCGATGTTCCTGCACGGCAGCTGGTCGCACGTCATCGGCAACATGTGGTACCTCTGGATCTTCGGCGACAACGTCGAGGATCGCCTCGGCCACGGCCGCTTCATCGTCTTTTATCTCCTGTGCGGCATGGCAGCGGCGATCGGCCAAATCGTGATGGATCCGTCCTCGGAGCTGCCCACCATCGGTGCGAGCGGCGCGATTGCGGGTGTCATGGGCGCGTACTTCGTGCTGTATCCGCAGTCGCGCGTGCTCACGCTCATCCCGTGGATCTTCATCCAGATCGTCGAGATTCCGGCGATCGTGCTGCTCGGCTTCTGGTTCCTGATGCAGTTTCTCAGCGCCGGCGCCATCGCGGTCACCGCGAGCACGCATGGCGGCGGCGTCGCCTTCGCCGCGCACGTGGCCGGCTTCGTCGTCGGCATGGTTGGCGTGTTCGTCTTCAGGAAGCCCCAGGTCGATCGGTGGGATCCAATCGATTACTACTAAGGGGCGATCAACTTCAGTTTCGGAAAGTACGCGCGGTAGCGGCGCGGATCGCGCGTGAGCAGCGTCATGCCGGCGACCGCGGCATGCGCGCCGATGAAGAAATCCGGCAGTGGCGATCGCTTCGCGCCACCCTGAGTTTTGTACTTCTCGAACGCCTTGCCGGCAAGGAATGCGGCTTCCCACGGGATTGCGGCTCGGACGAAGAACTCCTGCGGCAACGCCAGCTCCACATCGTCGATGTCATCGAAGGTGACCGACACTTCTGAGTAGATGACGGTGTTGATCGCGACCAATCCGCTCTCGCCCGCATCCTCGAGCATTGACGCGGACCAGTCGTTCCACTCGCTGTCGGGGTCGAGAAAGTCAATCAGCACATTGGAGTCGACGAGCGTCGTCACTAGTCTTCGCCGCGCGTCAACGCCATCAACTCGTCGGTTGTCATCTTCGGTTTCGGCGCACGGCGCATCGCCTCCAGCAGGCGCTGGCCTCGGCTCTTCGTTCCCGCCTTTCTGATGCGGACGCTGTCGCCGACGATGTCGAACTCGACCTCTGTGTGCGCGTGGAGACCGAGGCGGTTGCGGATGTGCTGAGGAATAGTGACCTGTCCTTTGGTGGTGAGCCGCATGGGTAAGACTCCTACCAGTAATACTCTTACAGGAGTGGGCGCGGGTCAAGGGTGTCCGGGCCGAATAGGTTCAGGATTTCGAGCGGATCTGCGCGGCGACGCGCGCGATTTCGAGCGCGAGCTTCTCGAGCTCGGCCTCGTACTGATCGGGCGGCATCGCCGCCTTTTTCGCTTTCAATTCCTCGAATGCGGTTTGGAGCTCCGCGAGGCGCTTCTGCAGCGCGCCGAGCGAGGTATCGCCCGGCAGCGCCGCCGCCGGCTCGGGCTCGAGATACGTCACGCCGGCCACCGCGCCGTCGGTCCCGGGATTGCCCGCTTCGCGGCCGATGCCGGCGCCGGTGTCGTCGAGCAGCGGACGCTCGGTCGGCAACTGCCCTTTCTGCTCGAACCACTGCCGCACGGCCGCGCTCGCGTAGGCGAACGCCTCCCACATCGACACGCGGCCGTTCTTGTCCAGGTCCGCCGCCGCGTCGCCGAATGCCTTGACGAAGTATTCGGGAAACACGGTCTCGAACTGTTGGGCGGCCGAATCGGTTGCGGTCAGCACGACGCGGTTGCGGCCGGCGAGCTTGTGGAGGAACGGGAAGCTCGCGCCGGTGGTGTTGACGAACACGAGACGGCCCGGAATCGGCCGGAGCAGATCGGCCCATTCGGTGGCGCTCATGTCCGGACCGACCAGATTGAACTTGGCGTCCTCGCCGTCCATCGACGTCCCGTGGCCGATGAGCATCACGAGCAGCTGGTCGTCCTTCGTGAGGCGACGACGCAGGTCGCCCAGCAGACGCTGCACGTTGGCGCGCGTGGCCTTCTGGACGCCTTCACTCTCGCGCTCGGCCAGGATCAGGAGGCGGTCGCTTTTGTAGCCGAACCGCTCGCGCAGCGTGGCGAGGAACGTCGCGCGCCAGCGGTCGTACTTCTGCTGAAACGCCTCGCCCCCCGAGGCGCCGGTGACGACGAGCGCGTAACGTTCGCCGGCGAACGCGGGCACGGCGAGCAGAAGTGTGATGAGCAGCGCCAGGCCAACTTTTTTCAATGGCGCCGGGGCCCCACCCCCGGCGCGAGCTGACGCTGACACCTCGCCGCGGATTCGCACGTCCGCGGCTCGGTGTGGCCGCAGGCGCTTCTGACTGTGGCACAGATCGGAGACTCCGCCGCGAGTTCGCTCGGCCTCGGCTCGGTGTGGCCGCAGGCGCTTGCCTGTCATCGAAGTCCCCAGCGGCGTCGCAGGATCCACTCGGCCGACAGCAGGATCGCAATCAGCGCGAACGCCCATGGCTCGTGCCACAAATCGCGGCGCTCGGGCGCGGCGTTCTGCGGAATCGCGGACGTCAGAAACGCCGGGATGCGCGATGCCTCGGCGGCGCGCACGTAGCGCCCGCCCGAGGTCCGCGCCACGCGGCGCAGGAAGCCTTCGTTCAGCCGCGGATCGGCGAACTCGCGATCGGCGCCGCCGACGTGCATCCAGCGATCGGCTGTCCCAAGTGACGCCGCACCGCGGTGCGCCTCGGCGCGGATGCGATAGAGGCCAGGATGCTCGGGGCGGATCGCCGCCGTGAACCGGCCGCTCGTCGCGTCCGCGTGGCGAAGCTTCAGCGGCTGAGCGGCGCCGCCGGGCAACGTGAGCGTTGCGTCGATGGTCGCATCAGGAACAGGCGCGAACGTCGCGTCGCGTGCGTCGACGTCGATCGAGATCGCGTCGCCCGGCTCGGGCGCGTCCGGCACGGTGATCGCCACAGGATCGGGCGACGGGGACGCGAGCCATCGCGCCGCCTGACGCCAGAAGAACTCGTGCGCGCGGTCGCTCGAGGCGACCATCATCTTCCAGCGCCACGACGCCTCCCCCGCGAAGATCATCGAGCGGCCCTGGCCGTAGCGCTGCACGGCCACGACGGGAAACACGCCGCCGCCCGGCGCCGTCGTCAGCGCGAGAATCGTCGCACCCGGCCGCGGACCGCCGAGCGTTGCGCTGGCGGCCAGCGGCGGCAGCGCCGCCCAGAGCTTCCGCGTTTCGTCAGGCGACGATCCGATCCGCATGATGGGATGCGCTTCACCTTCGGCGGTGAGCATCACCTTGTTGTGCGCCGGCATCGAGCCAGACGCCAGCGACGTTCGCACCAGCCCACCGAGGCGATCGTTGACCTCCACGGGCAGCGCCTCTTCAAGCGGCGTGCCGGACAGGCCGCGCTTCGCAAACGAGCGGCCGCCGAGGACGAGCAGCCCGCCGCCGCGCTCGGCGACGAAGTCGGCGGCAGTCGCGAGCTGCGCGCGCGTGAAGAAATCGGTTTCGACGTTGGCGATGACCAGAGCGTCGTACGCGAACAGATCCTGCCGGCGCTGCGGAAACCCGGTCGTCAGCGTCGCGGATCGCCCGGCGCCCGCCTGTACGAAGAACGTGTCCTGGTTCTCCGCGTTCCGTCCTTTGCGCGTCACGGAATCGACTTCGAGACCGGGATCGTTCGCCAGCGCGCGCTTGATGAAGCTGTGCTCGAATCCGGGCGCGCCTTCCACGACCAGCACGCGCCGCTTACGGCCCGCGGGGCTCACGAGGACCGCGCGCGAGTTGTTTTCGGCCACCGCCTCTGCATCGTCGACCGGAATCTCAGCCGAGTAGACGGTGGCGTTGAGCGGATCGGGAGAGACCGTGAACACTTCATCGATCGGCGAACCGTCGGCAGGCGGCACGATGCGCCGCGTATCGAACATCCGGCCGTTGGCGAGCACGCGCAGCGGAAACGGCGTCCGCCCGAAGCCGAAGCTGACGGCCGTCACATGGAGATCCACCGACGCCTGATCGAGATGCGGATCGCCGGCGGTGATGCCGAGGACTTCGCGATCGCGCGGGCCGTCCGGCGAACCAATGCCGATGGCAAACACCGGCGGACCGCCTTCCCCTCCCGCCCCTCCTGCCTGTCCAGCCCCTCCCGCCCTCGACGTGTCCCCACCGTCCGACAACAGCACGATGCCGGCCACGCGTTGACCGCGGTACCGCTCGCGGATCGACGCGAGCGCGCCGGCCAGATCCGTCCGCCGCGCGTCGGCACTCAGCCGGTCGAGCGCGGCAGGAGCCGCGGGCGCGAGACCATCACCGACGCTGTACAACTCAGTCTGAAACTGGCGCGTGAGGGCGGGCATCAGGTCGGTTTTCACGATCGCTGCGGCGCGCGCGACGCGCGATTGTCCGTCCGCGTCCACGAGCCGCATGCTGCGCGACACGTCGATGAGCACCGGCACCAGGGCGTCCTGCGACGCAGCCGGCGGCAGGATGATCATGGGACGGAACAGGAACAGCACGATCGCCGCGAGCACCACCGCGCGCAGCGCGACGAGCGTGACGCGCTGTCCGCGCGTGAGCGGCGCCAGGGGACGCCGATACTGGAAAAACGCCGCCGCGCCGATGGCCGCCGCGAGGGCGAGGGCGAGCCACCAGGGCAGCGGATATGCGAAATGCATTTAGCGGACCGTCTCAGCTGCTTGAGTACTACTCACAACGAGCCTTCGACCGCGATTTTCGGGCCGCGACAACCCGGGGTCCCCACCGCGCACGCCTGCGCGGTGGGGTGCGAGCGCGGGGTCCCCACCGCGCACGCCTGCGCGGTGGGGTGCGAGCGGAGCGCCCCGGTAGTGAATTCGAGAAGACACTCCACTAAGGTTTCTTTTTCCCCGCGATCGCCTTGAAGTACGTATCGACCTGTTTGCGGTATTCGGGCGGCGCCTTGTCGTCGGCGCCAGCCGCAAGACGATCGCGTGCCTGCTTGGCCTGCAGTTTTTTCGAGAGCGACGACGCGGCATGCTCGAGCGCCGCGGTCATTTGTCGTTTGAGATCCTCCCAGCGCGCGAAGTCCTGTTTGAATGCCTCGGTGCCTGGCGCCGACATCGTCATGCCACGGCCTTCGAACGTGAAGCCGGCGCCGCCTTGGGCATAGGTCTGGTCTTCGCGCGCGAGTTGATTGAGCAGGTCGCGCGTTTCCTGAAGCTGGCGCATCGACTCCTCGCGCAGCTTCGCGAGATCGGAGCCGCTGCCGCCGCCGCCGCCCTGCTGTCCTTCGCCGGCGCGCCCGGTCTGTCCTGGCGACTTCTGCGCGCTCGCCCCCTGCGATCCGTTCGCGCCGCTCTGGCGTCCCATCTGTCCGAGCTCGCGGCCGACGCGATCCAGCTTGTCGCGCTGCTCCTGCACGCGCGCGAGTTGATCCGACAGCTTCCTCGATTCGCCGTCTTTCGCGCCGCTGGCCGACGCCAGCTTGTCCGCGACCTTGTCCAGCTCGCGCGCCATCGCATCCTGAGCGCCGGCCTGCGCTTTCGTTTCACCGGATTGCGCGCCCGCCGCCGTGTTGCCGCGCTGCGTCCCTTGACCGCGATCCGCCGCCGCGCGCATCGCGTCGGCCGACTGCTGCATGCGATCGGCGAGACGTTGGCGTTCGAGATCCTTGGCCGCTTCACCCGCGGCCGCCTGCGACTGCGCGCTCGCTTTGTCGGACGGCGATCCGCGCCCGGCGCCGGCGCCTTGCTGCTTCAGCGAGTCCTGCAGCCGGCGCGCGCGATCCGCGAGCCGCCCCTGCTCGCCGGCCAGACGCCGCACCGCGTCCTTGGCGGTGTCGCCCTGGCCGGTCTTGCCGAGCTCCGATGCGATCTGGCGCTCGGCATCCGCGAGCTGCCGCGCCTCGAGCTGCATGTCGCCGAGTGCGCGCCGCCGCTCGTCGGGACGCGCCGCCTGCAGCTGCCGCTCCATCTCGCGCAGCTTCTCGAGCGCGCGGTTCGCGCTCGCGCTCGCCTGCGACGGATTCTGGCGGCGCAGATCGCTCGTCGCGTTCCGCATCGCCTCGGAGACGTCGCGCATCTGGCCGGACTGCCCCGACTGTCCTGACTGACCGGACTGACCGGACTCGCCTTGCCGTCCCGACTGACCTTGTTGCCCCGACTGATTCTGTCCGCGCTGGCCGCTCTGCGAATTCTGCTGCGACTGTTGACCGTTCTGATTCATCTGGCGCGCCATGTCTTCGGCGCGCTGCCGGAGATCCGACTGCTCGCGCGTCAGCTTCTCGAGCTCGCGCTTCAATTCCTCTTCGGTCATCGCCTCACGATTCTTCGCGAGGTCGGCCTGCCGTTTCAGCAGCTCGTCCTGCCGGCGGGCGAGATCGCGGATCTTGTCGAGCTCGCTCTGATTCCGATCCTCGCGCTGCTCAGTGGTCGACTTGGTCTCGTAGTTGGTCTGCTGCGCCTTCTGCAGCTCCTTGTCGAACAGCGCCGACATGTCGTAGTTGCTGCGGTTCATGCCGCCGCCGCTGCCGGCCTGCTGCCGCGTCACTTCTCTCTTTTTCACATCCGCCTGCGCCTGCAGCAGGTGATTGAGCGCGTCCATCTCGGGCGGCAGCGCGGGCCCGGTCTTCAGCGCGTCGAGCGACGCGGCCGCCTTCCCCATCGCCGCGGCTGCCGCGGTCATGTGATCTTCTTCAGGCAGCGTCTCGCCCGCGCGCGGCGTCGCCGGCGCGCCGCGGCCGCCCTGAGCCGGCCGCCGCCGCGGATCTCTCATCGTCGACTCACGGAACGAGCTCGAGGTCTGCTCGACGCGTGCCTTCAGCTCCGCTTCCGCTTTCGCGACCGACCGGATGTCCTGATCGGACTTCGCGCCTTTCGCGCTCTGCGCGCGCCGATCCAGTTTCCAGGTCGCGACGACGATTTCCTTCTGCGCGGTCACGAGGTCGTCGATGTTGCCGCTCGCGCCGGCGCCGGCCATCGACGAGCTCTGCGCGAGCGTGAACTCCTGTTCGTACGGCTTCACTTCGAGGAAGAAGATGTCGCTGCGCGCTTCGTTCGGCCGCGTGCCGCGTGTGAGGTCGCGCGCGCGGACGTAGTACGAGACGAAGTCGCCCGGCTTCACGTCGAGATCTTCGAGGTACAGTGTGTGGCGGCCGCTGACGGTCGTGCTCTGCCGTGGAATGGCGAGCGGCACCACTTTCTCGGCGCCCCCGCGCACCGAGTACACGAAGTCGAGGCGATCGATGCCGTAGTCGTCTTCCGCCTGCGCTTCGACGTCGACCTCTTCGAGCCGCGTCACCGATCGATCGGTCGCCGGCTTCAGAATCCGGACTTCGGGCGGACGATCCTCGAGTGTGCGGATGAAGTATTCGGTTTCACCAGCGTTCGACAGGCCATCAGGATCCGCCAGCGCGACGCGATACGAGTTGTCGTCGACGACCTTCAGCGACGCCGAGAACTCGGTGGGCTTGTCCGCGGTGAGCGCGATCGATTTGCCGTCGCCGAGCGCCATCTGCCCGGTGGCCGTTGGACGATCCGTGAAGACGTGGACGCGGACGTCGGTGCCGGCGGGCGCGTAGATGTCGCCGCTGTCCCGCTCGGTGCGCGGCTTCAGATTCAGGCCGGACGGATAGGTGTAGTCGACGTCGATGCGCGCCACGCGCGGCGCGCGCGCAACGGCGACATCGTACGTGGGCGACGTCACGGTGCCCGCGACGACGCGGTACTTGAACGGCGCGTTGACCGCTTCGGTCGTCAGATGAAACGTGCCGGGCTTCTCGGTCACCATCTCGGAGACGCGCCAGCTGTCGCCGTCGGCGATCTGCACCTGCGCGATGACCGGGGCCTTGTTGCCGAGGAGCCGTGCCTGGATGGCGAGCGGCGTGCCCGCCTTGACGCGCGCATGGCCGGGTGTGACTTCGAGCGTGATCCGGTCGGGGAACAACGTCAGGGCGGCGGCATCCAACGCCTGACGCGCCGGGCCGCGCCCGACGATCAGGATCGCGGCGAGGATGAGCATCACGACCGCGGCCTGGAACGCCGCACGGCGCAGCGTGGCGGACGCAATGACGCCGTCGATGTCGACGCCGCTCGCCCGCCGTGCGGCGTCGGCGAGCATCGGCTCGGCCAGCGGCGAGGCCGGGCGATCGGCGCCCGCGACGTCGACCGCGCTCACCAGTCGATCGTCCAGCGCCGGGGTGCGCTCTTCGATGAACCGCGCCACTTGTCGATCCGCGGGCACACGGCGCAGCGGCAGCAGTCCCCAGACGACGGCCGCCACGGTCAACACGACCGCCACGATCCCGATCGCCGCAAGCGCTCCAGGCCTGCCGGCGGTCCACAGTGCCGCCGTCAGCGCGATGCCGACGACGACGATCGCGGCAAGCGACGCACGGAAGATCGCCCCGAACGCCTGCAGCGTCCGCCACCGCCGGCGGACGCGATCGATCAGTTCCCGAATCGGTCTGTAGCTGTCCATTTCCTCGCCAACTTTTCTTCACTGGCGGCGGGGCCCCACCCCCGCCGCGAACTTACGCTGATGCCTCGCCTCGGATTCCCGGTCCTCGGCTCGGCATGGCCGCAGGCGCTCCCGACTGGTTACTTGCCCTTTTTGGTCGTCTTCGGCGGTGGACCGGGACGATATTCAATCATCACGTGGCTGATGTCCGCAATCGGCCGGCCCGGTTGCGTGTACGTCGCGGCGCCGTCGAGCCGCTCGACCGTCAGCTTCTCGCCGAGCACGCTGACCTCGTCTTCCTCTTCCGGGATGGTGATGGTGATCCCCTCCGACCCGGTTGGCGCGACCGCCTTGACGCTGCCGCCGGCTCCGCCACCGACGCGATCGACGAGATCCGCCGCGGTGCGGAATTCATTCTGCACCACCGCTCGGCTGATCAGCGTGTTATCCATCGTCAGTACGCCGATCGTCGCGGTGTAGCGCGCATACCCGCGGCGCGCCTTCACCTGCTCCTCGGAATACATGTGGCGGTTGTGCAGGTCGAAGGTCAGCGTCACAGGACCGCGGTGCGGCGGCAGCTTGATCAGCACGCCGCCGGCCGGATCGCGTCCGGTCATCACGTCACAGAATGCCGTCTTCGTCTTGACGCCGACGCCGAGCGGCGTCGGGCACGTCATCTCGGGCGCTTCGTTTTTCAGTGCTGGTGGTGGCGGAGGCGCCGGCTTTCTCGCCGGCCGGCGCGTCTGCGCGAAGGCAGATCCCGCAAAGGCCAGCAGCACGAGCAACAACCACGCGCGACCCATATCATCAGTATAGACGTCGTAGGGGCGGTCAGTGGCTCGTGATGCGTCCGCCCTTCAGGTGCGCGTCGAAGAAGTCCGCGACGCGGTTCCACGCGTCACGGAGTACGTGCTCGCGCGTGAAGTAGTGGAACTCGCCCGGATACGTCATGAACGAGACGAGGTCGCCCTTGCCCTTCTTCATCAGCTCATCAATGAGGCGGACCGAATGCAAGTACGGCACGTTGACGTCGGAGGTGCCGTGCAGCACGAGCAGCGGACGCTCGAGGCGATCGACGTGTGACAGCGGGGACGCTTGCGCGTACACGTTCGGGTTCTGATCCGGCGTCCCGATGCGGCTCGTCGTCCAGCCGCCGTGGTACGGATCCTCGTAGTACATCGCGTAGTCGACGACGCCCGCGACGTCGACCGCCGCGCGAAACAGCTTTGGCTGATCGGTCACGGCAATCAGCGTGAAGAACCCGCCGTAGCTGAGGCCCCACACGCCGATGCGATCGGTGTCGACGTAGGTGAGCGTCTTCAGATAGCTCGCCGCCATCCACGCGTCCTTCGCGTCCTTGCCGCCGACGTCCATGTAGACGCCTTCGCGCCACGCGCGTCCGTAGCCGATGCTGCCGCGATAGTCGGGCGCGATGACGACGTAGCCTTTCTGCAGCAGGTACTGATGGAAGCTGTAGTAGACCGCGTAGTTTC
Source organism: Acidobacteria bacterium 13_1_40CM_65_14 (assembly GCA_001917905.1). Taxonomy (GTDB): domain Bacteria; phylum Acidobacteriota; class Vicinamibacteria; order Vicinamibacterales; family CAVVIG01; genus QHWF01. The sequence continues at coordinate 12,594 of MNEX01000031.1, read as the reverse complement.
GCTGCACATGCCAGCCGTCGTAGTTCTGGTTCACGCCGTCGCCGTGAATCCAGACGATCGCCGGATGCTTCTTCGATCGATCGAGATTGTTCGGCACCAGGAGCCACGCGGGCACCTGCCGGCCGTCGGGGCCGGCGTAATGCACCATCTCGGGCTCGACGAACAGCGAGCGATCGATCGTCGCCGGCATCGAGTCGGTGAGCCGCAAGGATGTGGCGGCGGGTTTCGCGTCGACGACGTACAGATCCGCGGAGTTCTGTGGATCTGTGTGTTGATACATGAGCCGAGTGCCGTCGGGCGACCATTGCGGCGCGATGTTGGTGCCGCGGCCACTGGTGACCCGGATGATCTTGGCGCGCGACGGGTTGCCGTCGATCATCGCGACAAACAAATGACGCATGCCGTACCGATCGGGCAGATTGGCGTCGAACGCGATGCGCGTGCTGTCGGATGACCACGTCGGTCGCCACGCTTCAAAGTTGCCTTTTGTAATCTGAACCGCATCGCCGCCTGACGCCGGCATCACATAGAGATGATCCCAGCCGTCGCGATCGCCGTTTGAAATCAGGCGACGTGCGATCGACGACGAAATGCCGCGCGTCGAGCCAACGCCGTCCGCCAAATCCGCCGCCGCCCGCGATCGGTTTCGGCGCAACTTTTTCTTCTGCGAGCGGGGCCCCACTCCCGCTCGCTCGCGCTGCGCCGCTCGTCCTTTCATTCGCGCGGGGCCCCACCCCCGCGCGGGCCGCAGGCGCTGACTCGCTGCTCGCGCGGGCCGCAGGCGCTGCCGCCGGAATGACCATCGACTGACCCGCCACGTTCTCGTTGATCGTATAGATGATCTTCGAGCCCGAATACGCAGGCGTCTGCTCGTGGCGAATCGTGCTCCCGCCGTACGTGAAGACGAGCGACTGACCGTCGGGCGACCAGCCGACACCCGACATCATGTTCTCGTCGGCGCGAACGACGAGCGACTCGCGACCGTCGCTCAGCGTCCGAATCCACAGCTCGCTGCCTCGGCCTGCGTTCGGACGAACGAACGCGACACGCGTTCGGTCAGGCGACGCGACAATGCTCGATTCCTGCTGCGGCGTCGTCCACACCGCCGATGCCGCGCTGCCGTCGATCGGTACACGCCACAGATCGCCGTCCTTCGGAATCATCAGCGCACGGCCGTCGCTCGTCCAGAATGCGCCGTTGAGCGAAGCGCCCGCGTCCTTCAACTCGCGCGGCGCACTGACCGTCAGATCCGACACGTACACATTCGAGACGCCGGCGCGATCCCACACGAACACGACGTGACGGCCGTCGGGTGACCACATCGCATTCGACGGATGGCGGATGTCGATGAGCTGTTCGATCGTGAGCGGCTTTCTGGTGGCCGGCGCCTGGGGCGCGGCGTGAACGATGAGGAACGCACAGGCGCAGATGAGAGCACCAATGATCAGGCGTTTCATAGCGACGAAGTATACCGGACAGAAGTAATCCAACTTTTCGGACACGGACCAGAATCCGGCACATTTCTGCGAAATCATCCCGCCGGTCGCCGCAGGCCTTTGCTAAAGTTCACCCATCACACGCATAAGCACACCTTATCGAGTGGCCGAGGGACCGGCCCGATGACGCCACGGCCCAAGGCACCCCAGCGCGGCTGCCGCGCTGGGGGCCCCGCCAAGGCACCCCAGCGCGGCTGCCGCGCTGGGGGCCCCGCCAACTCGCATTCGCTGAGGAGGAACGCATGAAACGGTCACTGGGAGTGTTCGCGGTTTTGATCGCGCTCGGCCTGGCGCGACCGGTCGCCGCGCAGGTGCAAACGGGCAGCATTCTCGTCAGAGCGGCGGACCAGCAAGGCGCGATGATGCCGGGCGTGACGATCACGATCAGCAGTCCGGTGCTCGTGGCCGGCACGATGACGGCCGTCACCGACGCCAGCGGCATTTACCGCTTCCCGTCGCTGGTACCGGGAACCTACAGCGTCAAGCTCGAGCTCTCCGGTTTCCAGACGATCAATCGTGAGGCGATCGTCGTGCTCGTCGGACAGACGACGCCGGTCGATTTCGCGATGAACGTCGCGAGCGTCGCCGAGAACATCACGGTGACCGGCGCGTCGCCGACGGTCGATACGACGAGCGCCAACGTCAACGTCAACCTGAGCGAGCAGCTGATTCAGGGCACGCCGGGCGGCCGGGATATTTGGGGCCTCCTCGAGGCGAAAGTGCCCGGCCTTGTGATGAGCCGGCCGGACGTCGGCGGCACATCAGGCGGACTGCAAGGCGTATTCAGCGCGCGCGGCACGACGAGCGCGCAGAACACGTCGTTTCTCAACGGCATCAATGTCGGCGACCCGGCGGCGATCGGCGCCGCGGGTTTCTACTACGACTTCGACGCGTTCGACGATATCCAGGTATCGACCGGCGCGCACGGTGGACCGGCGCCTCCACGTTCACGTGGACCGGCGACTCGCTGCAAGCCCGCAACGATCACAATCCGAATCTTCAGAAGTACGGGTTCCGGCAAAACGCCAACACGTCCGATTTCGTGTCGGACATCAACGTGACGGCCGGAGGCCCGCTCGTCCAGAACAAACTGCGGTTCTTCGGATCGTTCCGCGACTGGCGCGTGCACCAGAACGTGCCGGTCCAGAATTCGGAGGTGGTGCTCGACCAGACCAACATCACGTCGGGTCTGGGCAACTTCACCTGGCAGATGAGTCAGAACAACCGGCTCACCGGCTTCTACTCGCGTCAACGGTACAGCAAGCCGAACCGGCTCTTGAACAACGCGTCGATCACGGTCACCGATTCCACGAGCGACGAGGAAGACATGTTCGACCTCCTCCAAGGCCAGTGGAACTCGGTCGTCGGCAAGAGCTTCTTCGTCGACGCCCGGCTGGGGATGAACAGTATTCTCTTCCCGACCTATCAAAACGGTGGGAACCAGCAATCAATTACCGACAATGCGACCGGCATCGTGTACGGGAACTTCCCGACCAATACCGTCCGAAACCGCGACCGCTATCAAGCCAATGCCACCGGCCAATACTACGTGGATCAGGCGCTCGGCGGCCGTCACGAGCTGCGGTTTGGCTTCGACAACTCGCATGCCGTCACCGAAAACGAAAACACCCGCGTCGACCAGGTGCGCACGTTCTACAACAGCACGCTGACGCCCAGGGCGCAGACAGTCGAGATCTACGCGACGCCGCTGATTGATCTCTCGGCGCTCAACGTACTGGCCGTCTTCGCGCAGGATAGTTACAGCGTGAGGCGGCTGACGCTGACCGGCGGCTTGCGGTGGGAGAGGCTCGAAGGATATCTGCCGGAGCAAAGCAGCCCTCCGAGCGTGTTCTATCCAAACCTGCAACGGAGCTTCTCAGAAGTCCGCAACCTCGTGCTGTGGCACACGGCAGGCCCGCGCGCCAGCGCGATTTTTGACGTCACCGGCGACGGGAGGACGGCAGCCAAGGCATCGTACGGCCGCTACTACTACGTCTTGTCGACGGGCGGCGGCGGGGTCAGCAATGTCAATCCGAACGCCAACTATTTCACCACCTACGGGTGGAATGACCTCAACGGCGACCTCAAGTTCCAGCCCGCGGAACAGACCGGCGCAGGCGTGCTGACGTCGGGCACGACGACGTCGATCGATTCGAACTTCAGCCGGCCCTACACCGACGAGTACAGCGTCGGCGTGGATCGCGAGCTGATGGCCAACTTCAAGCTGAGTGCGGTCTACACCTATCGCCGTGAGAAGAACCTTCAGGCGTCCGCCAACCCAGACAACCCGTACGCCACGACGCCGACCTCGGCGGTTGATCCGGGGATCGACGGTGTCCTGGGCACAGGCGACGACAGCACCTACAACTTCTTCCAGCGGATCTCGGCGGCGAACCGCACGCTGATTACGAACGATCCGAACGTCGTACAGAGCTACAAAGGGCTGGAAATCACGCTGACCAAGCGCCTGTCGAACCGTTGGCAGATGCTGGCGGGATACACGGGCTCCAAGAACCGCCTGCGCAACGTCACCGTCGATACGTCGCCGAACTTCCTGATCAATGCCAACGGGAACATTACAAACGCCGCGAACGCCGATCGGCCGAATCAGTTCAAGCTGACCGGGATGTACATCCTGCCGTGGCACGATGTCATCGTGAGCGGTAACTTCCGTTCGCAGCAGGGACCGCCGGTCACCCGTCAGATCAGCCGCGCGTTGGCCATTGGCGCGAGCCAGACGATTAACCTCGAGCCGCTCGGCAACACGCGTATCGGGACCCTCACGACGATCGACCTCAGGGTCGCGAAGCTGTTCAAGTTCAACAACCGGAGCTTCGAGACGTCGCTGGACTTCGACAACCTCGCGAACGCCGACACGGTCTGGGGGGTCCGCACGCTGACGCCCGCGACGGCGTTCACCGATCCGACGACCGGCGTGCGGCAGACGCTGCAGCAGTTCCTGTCGCCAACGCAGATTCTCGTGCCACGGACGGTGGTGTTCCGCGCGGCGTTCAAGTTCTAGTGAAGCGTCTTCGTTGAAACAGTACCAGGACGACATGGAACGCAAAGACCGCAATGACCGCAAAGAAGCAACTTCACGTGCTTTCCTTTGCGGCCTTTGCGCCCTTTGCGTTCATCGTGATGGCCGGGCCGTTACTGATTCGGCGGTGGCGGGCGCTAGTTAGTCCTCGATACACGCGAGACCGGCCGGTATACTTTCGCGCACGCCGGGTACGGCGCTCCGCAGTTTGATCAGCTCGAGAAATTCCATCCGGGTCCGCGCGCTGTTGCGGAAGGCGCCGATCATCGCGCTGGTGACGGCAAACGAGTTCTGCTTCTCGACGCCGCGCATCGACATGCACAGGTGCGTGGCTTCCATGACGACCGCGACGCCGAGCGGCAAGATCTTCTCGCGGATCGTATCGGCGATTTGATTCGTCAGCCGCTCCTGCACCTGCAGGCGCCGCGAGAAGACGTCGACGAGTCGCGGGATCTTGCTCAAGCCGATCACCCTGTTGCTCGGAATGTAGGCGACGTGGCACTTGCCGAAGAACGGCAGCAGGTGATGCTCGCACAGACTGTAGAAGTCGATGTCCTTGACGATCACCATCTCGCTATAATCAACCGTGAACAGCGCGTTGTTCAGCACCTGATCGATGTCGGCGTCGTATCCGCTCGTGAGGAATTTGTACGCCTTCTCCACCCGCTTCGGTGTCTCGCGCAGGCCCTCGCGGGCCGGATCCTCTCCCATCTCCGCCAGCAGCTTTCTGATCAGCTCTTGCATCGTTCTATTCTATATCTCGACTTCTTCTTCACTGGCGCGTGGGGCCCCATTCCCACGCGCTCACGGCGTCACTCAATGCTCGCGGGGCCCCACCCCCGCTCGCTCCGCTCGCGCATACGCGCTCGCGAGGGCCGCAGGCGCCGGCCTCGAGCGTAGACGCTCGGCCTCGGGTGTCGAGCAACCCGCAGATGCGCTGTATGCGGATCGCGCGCATCTCGCCAGCGCGCGGCGCGCCGCGCAGATGTGGGCGGAGGAGCTTGCACGCAATCCGAAGTCGTTCGACGCGGCGTGGAAGCTCGCGCGTGCCGATTACTGGCTCGGCGGTCATGCGCCGGACGCGGAGCGACGGAAATTTCTCGAAGACGGCATTGACGCCGGCCGGAAAGCGGTCGCCCTGCATCCGGATCGTCCTGAAGGGCATTTCTGGATCGGCGCCAACATGGGCGCGCTTGCCGAGTCGTTCGGAATACGACAAGGCATCAGGTACCGGAAGCCGATCAAAGAAGAGCTCGAAACGGTGCTGAAGATCGATCCCGGCTTCATGCTGGGTTCGGCCGATCGCGCGCTGGGACGCTGGTACGCCGAAGTGCCGCGTCTGTTCGGCGGCAGCCGCAGGCTCGCCGAGCAGCATCTGCGCGAGTCGCTGAAATACAATCCCGACGCCACCATCTCGCACTATTTCCTCGCGGAGCTGTACGTGGACGGGGGGCGCAAGGCCGACGCGCGGACGGAACTGCAGAAGGTGATCGACGCGCCGCTCAGCACCGAGTGGGCGCCGGAAGATCAGGACTTCAAGGAAAAAGCGCGGCGCCTGCTGGCGACCATCAAGTAGTCAGTCGTCACAGGATTAACGGCGGGATGACAGCCGGCCGGTCGGCTGCCATGCGGGCGTCCCGTCTTCCCATTGGTTGTCGGTGAGCTGCTCGACGTTCGTGCCGTCCGCACGCATGACGAAGATTTCGCCGTACGGCTGCGGCGCGTCGGTGTAGGTCATTTCGTCCTTGAATCCCATGCGCGTCGTCGCGAACGCGATGTGCTCGCCGTCGGGCGACCACGCCATGTGCGCGTCGTTGCCTCGCGCAAACGTGAGGCGCTTGACGCCGGTTCCATCCGGCTTGATCGTGTAGATCTCGTAGTCGCCGTCCGCCTGGCGCGAGAACACGATCAGATCGCCGCGCGGCGACCAGAGCGGGAAGTTGTCGTATCCCTTGGTCAGCGTCGTGACCGCCTTCGTCTCCAGATTCATGATCCGCAGGCCGTCACCTTCCGGTCCGAACGAGCGATACACGAACCGCTTGCCGTCGGGCGCCATCGACGGAAACCCGTTGTTGTTCGGGCCGGTCGTCACCTCGCGGAAGCCGCTGCCGTCGGGATGAATGACGGCGATCTGCGCACCGCCTTCTGCGCGATCGTCGGCTTTCAGGAACAGACCATGGAAGCCGTTGAAGAAGGCGTTGAAGACGCCGATGCCGAAGATGATCGTGTCGCCGGTCGGCGACCACTGCGGCGCGAGAACATTGCGCGCTTTGTCCTGATAGATGATGTCGGCCTTCTCGGCGCCGGACGCGGCAACGGCCACGCCCGCCCCGACCACCCCGACGGTTCCCGAGGGGCGACCGATCGTCACAAAACGATCGCCTGCCGGGTTGAACGACGGCAGGATGCTCGTGAGCGTCAGATCGTAATCGGGGTTGCGGCTGAACGTCCTCCTCCACGTGGTCGGCGGTGCGCTGAGCCGCTTGTGAAACACGACGCGCGAGCCGTCGGGCGACCACGACGCCGCTCGCACGTCGCCTTTCGGCCCTCTCTTCCCGCTCGTGTAGTAGAGGCCGGCGCCAGAACCGGCCGTATCCTTGCGGATATAGCCGATGTCGTTGCCCGGCAGCGGCGACGGATTGATTTTGACGCCGGCGCCTGCCGGTAGCTCAGACGACGTCCCCGTGGCCACGTCGATCGACACGAGCCGCGTGTCGTTGCCAGGCTCCGGCGCGGCTCGACGATTCGCGAGCGTCTGCTCGGCGGTCATGCAGTATGCGATCACGTGACGGCTGTCAGCCGACCACTTCGGGCTGCCGCAGAAGTTGCCGTGCTCGGTGATCCGCTTCAGGCCCGAACCGTCCGGCCGCATCACGTACAGATCGACGATCTGCAAGTGCTCCCATCGTCCGTGCGCGAACGGGAGCGTGCTGCCGCGATTCGACGAGAACGCGATCCATTTCCCGTCCGGCGACCACGACGGCCGGAAGTCGCCGCCGTCGCCCGACGTCAGCGCTTTGGCACGTCGCGTCTGCATTTCCATCGTCCAGAGATGTGCGATGCCGCCGTTTCGCGAGCTGACGAAGACAAGTTGCGCGCCATCCGGCGAGAACGCTGACTGGTCGTCGTAGGCAGGATTGTCGGTGAGTCGCTCGAGCCCGGAGCCGTCCGGCGCGACGCGATACAGGTCCGCCGACCCGGCGCGATCCGAGGTGAAGACGATCGACCGGCCATCGGGCGACCACACGGGGTCGTAGTCCACGTCGCGCACCGCGAGCAGCGGGTGCTCGTCGCTGCCGTCAGCGCCCGCGACGAACAGTCCGATCTGACCGGCGTTGGGAAAGACTCGCGCGAAGACGATCTTCTGCGGAGTCGCCGCCCCCACAGCGGTCACGGCCAGCAGCGCGGCGATGAGGAGTGATGTGCGCATGCGCGATTCTACCGCGCGCTCAGCCCTTAGCCCTTCGCCTTTCGCCCTTGGAGAGCATCGCAAAATTACCTCGCCACCACGGGGGACACGGAGGACAGGAGGTTCAAACCTGTCCAAACATGATTTTTTCTCCGCGTCCCCCGTGCCCTCGGTGGTGGAGAGCGTAATTCCGCAATGCGCTCTTATCCTTAGCCCTGACTGGCCTCAGTACTTATAGAAGCCGTGTCCGTTTTTCCTCCCGAGACGGCCTGCCAGCACCATTCGCTTCAACAGCGGCGGCGGCGCGTACGCCGGCTCGCGGAACTCGTCGAACATGATGTTCGCGATGTAGTACGTCGTGTCGAGGCCGACGAAGTCGAGCAACGTGAACGGTCCCATCGGATAGCCGCATCCGAGCTTCATCCCGTTGTCGATGTCCTCGAGCGTGCCGAGTCCATTCTCGTACGCCCGGATCGCGTCGAGCAGATACGGCACCAGCAGCCGATTGACGATGAAGCCCGGACGATCGGGTGCGGTGATGGGTTCCTTTCCGAGCGACTTCGCAAACGCAAACACCGCCTGATACGTCTCGTCGCTCGTCGTCAATGCCCGAATCACTTCGACGAGCTTCATGATCGGCACAGGATTGAAGAAGTGGAGACCGCCGAAGCAATCCGGACGCTTGGTCGCCGCCGCGAGCTCCGTGATGCAGAGCGACGACGTGTTCGAGACGAAGATCGTGTGAGGGCCGACCACCTTCTCGAGCGCGGCGTAGGTCTGCTTCTTCTCCTCGACGTTCTCGATGATCGCTTCGATGATCAGGTCGCAATCCTTCAGCGCCTCGAACGTCGTCGTGCCCGACAGGTTGGCGAGGGCGGCGTCCTTCGCCTCCGCCGTCGCCTTGCCTTTCGCGACGCCGTCTTCGAGAAATTTCTTGATGCGACCGAGTCCCTTCTGCAGGAATTGATCGTCGACCTCGCGGACGATCGTCCTGTAGCCCGCGGCCGCCGACACCTGTGCGATGCCCGCGCCCATCAATCCACATCCCAGCACACCAACGGTTTTGATCTGCATGTGCCCTCGTAGCGCAGCTCTGTAGCGCGGGCCTTTCCCCGCGGTGGACCTCGGGGCAGGCAGGCCCGCGACGCGGCGGAGCTGAAAGCCCCGCCCTACGTTTGGTGAATCGCCTTCGCGATGTAATCGCCTGTTTCCCTCGTTCCGAGTTTCCCGCCGATGTCACTCGTCGTGTTGCCGGTCACGACGGACTCCTTCACCGCCGCCTCGATCGCTGCGGCTTCGTGCTTCAGTCCAAGATAGTCGAGCATCAGTGCGGCTGACAGAATCGCGCCGACCGGGTTCGCGACGTTCTTGCCCGCAAGAGGCGGAGCCGATCCGTGCACCGGCTCGAACATCGACGTGCGGCCCGGGTGGAGGTTGCCCGACGGCGCCACGCCGAGGCCGCCCTGCAGCGCCGCCCCGAGGTCGGTGATGATGTCGCCGAACAGGTTGTTCGTGACGATGACCTCGAACTGCGACGGGTCCTGGACCATCAGCAGTGCCAGCGCGTCGATGTAGAGATGCCGCGCCTCGACGTCGGGATACTGTGGTGCGAGCTCCTTGAACACGCGCTGCCACAACGCGTGACCGTCGGTCATCGCGTTGCTCTTATCGGCCATGCACACCTTCCGCCGGCCGGTGGCGCGCGCGAACTCGAAGGCGTGGCGGATGATGCGGTGCACGCCCTTGTAGGTGTTCATCTCCTGCTGCACGGCGACTTCGTCGTCGGTCCCAGCCTTGAACCGGCCGCCGATGCCGACGTACAAGCCTTCGGTGTTCTCGCGGAACACCACGAAATCCACGTCAGCGGTCGTGCGGTTCTTCAGCGGGCAGAGTCGATCGTCGAGAAGCTGCACCGGCCGATAGTTGACGTACAGGTCGAGCTCGAACCGCGTGCCGAGCAGGATGTCGCGGGCGTGACGGTTGTCGGGCACGCGCGGGTCGCCGAGCGCGCCGATGAAGACGGCATCGAACTCGCGCAGCATCGCGTAACCGTTCGGCGGAATGGTGACGCCGGTCTTCAAGTAATGATCGGCGCCCCACGGCAGTGTCTCGAGGTCAATCTGGCGTCCGAACACATCGGCGACACGTCGCAGCACGTTGACGGCTTCGGCGGTGACTTCCACGCCAATGCCGTCGCCCGGAATGACGGCTATTCGCATCGTTCGATTGCCATCGCCATCCCCTAGTGAACTTGAACGGGGCCTGGGAAGCCGGCGCCAGGCAGCGTGAGGCGGAAGCAGGCGCCGCGATCGGTCGGCACGAGCTCCAGCGTGCCGCCGTGCGCGTTGACGATGCCGAACGCGAGCGCCAGTCCGAGGCCCGTGCCGGTGCCGATCGATTTCGTCGTGAAGAACGGCTCGAAGATGCGGCCCGCGAGCTCTGGCGCCACGCCCGGCCCATCGTCTTGGACTTCGACGGCGGCCTGATCCGCAACCGTGAACGTGCGAACGGTCAGCGTGCCGCGGCCGTGCGCGTCGACCATCGCGTACTGTGCGTTCATCACGAGGTTGAGGACGACCTGCTGAATCTCGTCGCGGTTCGCGAGCACCACCGGAAGATTCAGGCCGTACTCCTGCTGCAACTTGATGTTGGATTGCGCCAGTTCGTACTCCCGCACCGAGAGGGTCGACTGCACGATCTCGTTGAGATCGCTCAGCAGCCGCTCGGCCGGCGATCGCCGCACGAAGGCGAGCAGATTGCGGATGATGCGCCCGGCGCGGCCGGCCTCGAACCTGGCACGCTCGAGATCGTCCCGGACGCGAGTCTCGTGGGACTCGCCGAGGAGAAGCTCGACGGTACCAATGACGGACTGCAGCGGATTGTTGATCTCGTGAGCCACGCCCGATACGAGCTCGCCAATTGCCGAGAGACGCTCGCTGCGCACGAGTTGCTGGCGCAGCCGTGCATCGTCGGTCACGTCGCGAATCACGCTGACGACGTCGGTGACACGGCCGGCCGCGTCGACAATCGGCGCCGCCGACCACGCCGCCTCGAACCTGCTCCCGTCCTTGCGCGCCATCACGGTCGTGGCGCGCACGACGTGCCGCTTCCGGAGCTGCTCGCGCAACGCGGGAATATCGGGCTTCGACTCCGCCGCGACCAGGGTCATTGGCGGAAGCTCGAGCAGCTCCTCGCGCGAATAGCCGGTCGCCTGGCAGAACGCATCGTTGGCGTACTGGATGCGGTTCTGACGCAGGACCATGATCAACTCGCCCGCCTGCTCGCAGGCAGTCGCGAGCAGCCGCACGCGCTGCGAGGCCGATTCGAGGGATCGCCGTTCGACGACGAGCCGCACCATCACGAGCGCCACGCCGCAGACAAGCGTGCCCGCGGTCGCGATCTCGCGCATTCGTTCGATCGGTTCTGCCGCCGGCACGAGGTACCGCGAGCCATAGCCGATAACCGGCACGGCGAGGATCGCCGCGAACAGGACCGCCAGCGACGAGCGCTCGATCGGCGCCGTGCCGATCGGGCCCTGGGCCTCGTGCGCAGACGCGGGCGCTGCCGCCATGGCCCACGCCGCAAACCAGAACGGCAGCATCCATCCAATATCGCTCGGCGACCCCGTCTGGTACTGGCCGGCGACGGTGGCCAGCGACAACCCGACCAGCACGACGAACGCGAGAGCCATCCCGAGCGCGAGGCGTTGGTACACCACGGCCCACGGACTACCTTCAGCCTTCCACATGGCCCACAGCAGTCCACTCAACGCGGCCAGACGAACCGTGGGACCAATCGTGGCCAGCGCGCGAAGCGCAGCTGCCGAATGAGGCGGATCCATGCCGGGCGCGATGATCAGCGACCAGTAAAGAAACCCCGTCAGAAACACGAGGACGGCAATGTCGACGGCGGCGGTGACGGCAGTCTCGTCCTGCGTGCCGCCGTGCGGCCAGGCGACGAGGGCGATGAGCGGCAGCGCCGATCCGCACAACTGCAGGATGATGTGCCACTTGAACCAGGGCAGCGGCACCGCGCGGAACACTTCGTCGACGCTCCAGCCGATCTGCCCGATCAGCCAGAGCATCGGCCACGCGCCGATGGCGGCCCAGAAGACCGCCTGGCGGCCCCGCCAGTCGCCGCGCCGCGACAGCATGACGATGATGGGTGCGATCGGCGGAATGAGCAGCGCGACAGTGCCGACGAGGAGACGCGCATATTCGCGCTCCCCGAGCGCGAGGATGATGGCGACGTACGCACAGGCGTACACGAGACCCGCAAGAGCCCAATTCATGTCAGGTCAGGCAGGGCTGACGGCGCAGGCCTCGCGGCGCCGGCTCATAGTTCGGCGGTGTCGATCTGCGCGCGCTGCAGCTTGCCGCTGAAGTCCACGTACACCGACTTCCACTCAGAGAAGACATCGAGCGCCGCGGTACCGGCCTCGCGATGGCCATTGCCAGTCGCCTTCGTGCCGCCGAACGGCAGATGCACCTCGGCGCCGATCGTCGGGGCGTTGACGTAGAAGATGCCGGTATACATGTCGCGCATCGCCGCGAATGCACGATTGACGTCTTGAGTGTAGATCGACGCCGACAATCCGTATTGCACGTTATTGCCTATCGTGACGGCGTCGTCGAACGATTTGCAGGGGA
>MNEX01000126.1 GCA_001917905.1 Acidobacteria bacterium 13_1_40CM_65_14 | reverse complement strand
CTCTCTTGGTAGACCTACGAGGAGGAACGATGGTGATTCCAACGAGTGCGCAGCGGATCAACATCCTCGTCCTGGCCGCGCTGCTGCTGGCAGGCACGGCACGGGCGCAGGAAGCGGCCATTGCCGGAGTCGTCAAGGACCCGTCGGGCGCCGTCATGCCAGGTGTGACGGTGACCGCCGCCAGTTCGGTCTTGATCGAACAGCAACGGGTTGCGATTACCGACGGCGAGGGCCGCTACATCATCACCCAATTACGTCCGGGGGCGTACTCGATCACGTTCAACCTGCTGGGGTTCGCACCGATCGTCCGGGAGGGTGTCACTCTGACGGCCGGCTTCACGGCCAACGTAGACGTGCAGCTTCGCGTCGGCTCCCTCTCCGAAACGATTACGGTGACCGGCGAGAGCCCCGTGGTCGACGTCGTCAACGTTCGCAAACAAACCGTGGTATCCAAAGATCAACTGGAGGCGCTGCCGACGAGCACGAAGAGCGTCGGTACCCTCGCCACGATCACCACGGGGCTGACCGGACTCGGCGACGTGGGTGGCTCCTATCAAGTCGAGCCGGGACAGGACGTGGTGTCCGGTGGCGGGAGATTCCACGGCAAATCGGGAACCAAGGTGTCGTACGACGGCATGGGCATGGAGAACAGCTCGGGCAACAGCAGCTATCAGCTCAATTCCGCGTCGGTCGAAGAACTCGTCATGTCGACCAGCGGCATCTCGGCCGATACGAACGCCGACGGCCTGGTGGTGAACGTCATCCCGAAGGAAGGGAGCAACACGTTTCGAACAGAGCTCAGTGGTCTGTTCTCGAACCACAGTTTGGAGAGCAACAATCTCGACGACAACTTGAGGAGCCGCGGTCTCACATCGGCAAACAGGACGATCAAGCTCTTCGACGAGTCAGCGAGCGTCGGCGGGCCGATCAAGCGCGACACGTTGTGGTTCTTCGTCGCCCCGCGAAGCTGGGGCCTCGCACGCGGTCAGGCGGGTGTCTACTGGAACAAAACGCAGAATGTCTTCCTGACGCCGTCGACCGCCGATCGGAAAGTGGTGCTCTGGACGCCATGGATCGATCGGCCGATCGACCGGCGCAGCGGCCGCTTGGAGTGGTACCAATCAATTCTCGCGCGCGTCACGTGGCAGGCGACGCCGAAGAACAAGTTCAACATCACGTACGACGAGCAGCGGGGATGCAATTGCGGATCGGTGAGCGCCGCCAACTCGCAGGAGAACTACGGTTCTCAGTACATCTTCGAACCGAATCGGCTGGTCCAGGTGACCTGGGCCTCGCCGGTGACCAGCAAGCTTCTGCTCGAAGCCGGCGGGGCCGCCACAATTTCCCAGTGGAACGTGCCCTACCCGCCCGGCGTGACCAACGACATCACGGCCGTGAGCGACAGCGGACTCGGCATCAGCTACGGCGCGCCGACGACGTTCCTGGGGCACCCGGACGGCCGCGATCGTTACACACAGCGCGCATCATTGTCGTACGTGACTGGTTCGCACAATTTCAAGACCGGGTTCCAAACCGAGGAGCTCAACACGAACGTCTACACGCGCGTCAATGGCGACCTCACGTACACGTTCCGCAACGGGACGCCGATCTCGATCACGCAGCGTGCGACACCCTACCTGCTGATCGCACGGGCCAAAGCGGATCTGGGCGCCTATGCCCAGGACCAGTGGAAGGTCTCGAACAAGCTGACGCTCAACGTCGGAATCCGGTGGGATTACTTCAACGGCTACGTGCCGGCACAGAGGGCGGGGTTCGGCGAGGACACCGACGGTTACTATGCCGGAGCATCAACCGTGAACCCATGGCTCGGGCAACGCACGTTCGATTCAGTCAACGGCGTGCCCATCTGGAAGGATTGGGACCCGCGGCTCGGCATCGCCTACGACCTGTTCGGAAACGGCAGGACGGCATTCAAGGTGTCGCTCGGTCGATACGTCGCCAAACTGGGGACGGAGATCCCGGAATCGGCCAACCCGATCTCCACATCGGTCACGTCAGTCACGCGCGGGTGGACCGACAACGGCAACTTCGTTCCAGACTGCAACCTCGCCGATTTCGCCGCCAACGGAGAATGTCAGGCAATCAGCAACCAGAACTTCGGAAAGAACAATCCTCTGGCCACTCGATACGATCCCTCGGTGCTGAACGGCTACGGGAAGCGCGACTTCAACTGGGATTTCACAGCGGAAGTCCAGCACGAGCTCTTTCAAGGCGTCGCCGTCAGCGGCGGCTATTACCGCAACACCGGCGGCTATTTCCGGTATGCGTTCGGCAGCCCGTTCAGCAGCAAACAACGGGTGACCGACAACCTCCTGGTCACGCCAACCGATTACGAGACGTACTGCGTCACGGCTCCGCAAAATCCGAAGCTGCCCGGCGGCGGAGGGTACCAGGTGTGCGGCCTCGCCGACATCAAGCCAGCAAAGTTCGGTCAGGTCCAGAACCTGGTCTCGCTGGTGTCGAACTACGGCACGTTCGCGAGCGACAACAATTTCTTCAACGTGAGCCTCGACGCTCGGCTCACGCGCGGCATTCGGCTTGGAGGAGGCGTCGACACCGGTCGATCGCTCGTGGACCGCTGCTTCGTCGTCGATTCGCCGCAGGAGTTGTTGAACTGCCGCGTGGTCACGCCGTTCAAGGCCCAGACACAGTTCAAGCTGCACGGCATTGTGCCCTTACCCGGTGATGTCGTGGCAAGCTTCCTGTTCCAGAACCTCGCCGGACCGTCATACGACGCGAATTACTCCGCCACGAACGCCGACATCTCGCCGTCGCTCGGTCGAAACCTGGCCGGCGGCGTTCAGGCCGTGACGATCCCGCTCGTCCCGCCGCAGACGCTGTTCGAGGATCGCGTCTCACGCCTCGATCTGCGTCTGAGCAAAGTCTTCAGCATGGGTCGCCTGCGAGTTCGCGCCAACGTCGACGCCTACAACGTCCTGAACGCCAATTCGGTGCGGTCGGTTCTCAGCACCTACGGCGCGCGTTGGCGAACGCCGACACAGATTCTGGATCCACGGCTGGTCGAGGTGGGTGGGACGATCAGCTTCTAACGCGTGCGATGACCATGCTCGTTTGATGACGAAACATGTACTCGTTGTCTGCGTGAGCGCGTCTGCGCTGGCGGCGTGCAGGGCGGCGGCGCCGCAACAGCGTCTGGAGCAGCAACTCAGGGATTCCTTCGTCCAGCAAATCGTCTCGACCGGCATCGTGCGCGATTTCCAGCGCAACGGCGATACCCTGTCGTTTTCTGCGCGGTACGGCAAGGAGCTCGATGCGAAGTGGCGCGTCCACATCGATTCCGCCGCGATTGAGGCTGGGGTCGATGGAACGGCGAAGGACAAAGGCGTGGTCAAATCGTCGTGGTACGTGAACGGCGAGCCGATACACCGCCGCGGGGATCAGTCGGACCTCCCCCTTCCTTTTTTGGACAACGGCATCGCTCAGGAATGTTGGGCGTTCTGGGACAGCCGCAGTCACCAGTGGTCGTGGAAATAGATTGATCGCGGCCGGTTCGGACGCGGTATCATTCCGCGTTACGAGTGTCAATCGCCGACGCTGATGAACAGGAGGGTTCTGTGCATCGAAAACGTGTCGCGAGCCTACACATGTTCGTGGCTCTCCTCGCCGCGATTTCGCTGGCGGGAGTCACGCTCGCCGGTCAGACCGCAGCGCCCACAAACGCGTCGCCGCCGCCGCGCAGTGCCGACGGTCATCCCGATCTGTCGGGTATTTGGGAGCACAACGCGGCCACGCCGTTGGAGCGTCCCGACGAATTGGCTGACCGCGCGACGTTGACGGACAATGAAGTGGCGCAACTGAAGGCTAAAGCATCCGAATTGTTCAGCGGCGACGGGGATGCCGGTTTCGGCGATTCAATCTACCTCGCCGCGCTCCGCAACGTCCTGGGCAAGGAAAAGGGATTCAAGTCCAGGGACGTCGCGACGGGCGACTACAACTCGTTCTGGGTCGTCGGCCGGTGGTTCGAAAACCGGACCTCGCTCATTACCGATCCGCAGAATGGCAAGCTGCCGGCGCCGACCGCTGATGCGCAGAAGCGGCAGGAAGCGGCGGCGGAGCGCCGGAAGGCACATCCGTTCGACGGTCCCGAGGACATCGCGCTCGGCGAACGGTGCATCACCGGCAGCGTCCCGATGCTCGGCGCCGGCTACAACAACTACTATCAGATCGTCCAATCGCCGACGCACGTGGCGGTGAACATGGAGATGAGGCATGACACCCGAATGATTCCGATTACGAATCGTCCGCATCTCCCGAGCACCGTGCATCTGTGGCTGGGAGATCCGATTGGCCGGTGGGAAGGCGATACGTTTATCGTCGATTCGACCAACTTCCGCAGCGACTCCCCGGTTGGCCGAGGCGGCGCCAGCGAGAAGCTGCATCTGATCGAACGATTCACCCGAATCAACGCCGAGACGCTGAAATACGAAGTGACGGTGGACGATCCTGCGACCTGGATCAAGCCGTGGACCGCCGCGCTGCTCATGAAGAGCACCAAGGATCAGATCTACGAGTACGCCTGTCATGAGGGAAATGAGGCGATGTACGGCACCCTCAACGGCACGCGTGTGCAGGAGAAAAACGCTCGAGAGAAGGCGACCAAGAGCACGGGATCTTCTCGATAACCCGACACGTCTACGCCTCCGATTCGCTGGCCGTCACGCCTGCGAGTCGGAGGTCTCCATACCCGTTACTGCCCGCCCTTCTGCGCGCAGCGCCGCGCAATCAATCAACGAGAGTTCTTGAGCGCATCGCGGATTGCCGGCAGGTACTGCTGGTGACAGTCAAGGCATGTTTGATAGAGTTCGCCACCCACATCGAACATGCGCTGCTTGCTCTTGGCGTTGGCCGCCTTGACACATTCTTCCCCCTTGTCGACGAGCGCGCGCGCGAACACCATCCACTGACCGCTGTCTTTCGCGCGGGGCACCATCATGAGAAGATTCCCTGCCTCCGCGACCGTCATCGCCCTGTTCCGGACCGCGGTCCACTCTTCGTTGTTCTTGGGCCCTCGCTCAACCACGCCTTCCTTGGTCTCGATCCAGCCCGAAGCGAGCCAGACGTCGTCGGCCGCCGGATCGAGGATGTCGTTCATCAGTTCCTTCACGTCGGCGATTGGTTTGAAGGGCGGAGCCTCCGTCGTATTGCACGCGCCAAGCAGACACACGGCGACGGACACCATGAGCGATGGAGTAAGCCGCATAGCGGTCAGATTGTAGGTTGCTTTCCGCCTTGACAGACAACGCGTAAAGGGATATCTGTTCGCCCCACGACTCAGGCGCTCCGTTCACGCCATTCTGGGGGTCGCCATGCGCACTCGGATTGAACTTGCGATTCTCGCGGCTGGAGCGGCCGTTGCCGCCGCCATCCTCAGCATCTTCATGCCGGTGTCCGGCCAGGGCCAAAGTACCGCGGCGGCGCGCACTGCGGACGGCAAGCCGGACTTCACCGGCATCTGGCAGGCGATGAACACGGCGAATTGGGATCTGCTGGCGCACGCGGCACGCCGCGGTCCCGTGATTGCGCTCGGCGCCGCGTTCAGCATCCCGGCAGGTCCCGGCGTCGTCGAAGGGAACGAAATTCCTTATCTCCCGGACGCAGCCGCCAAGAAGAAGGAAAACGCAGAAAACTGGCTGGCGCGCGATCCGGAAATCAAGTGCTTCCTTCCCGGAGTGCCGCGCATGATGTACATGCCGTACCCCGTTCAGATCATCCAGGGGCGAGACACGATTTTGATGGCGTCTGAATTCGCCAGCGCCAGTCGCACGATCCGGATGAACAGCAAAGAGAAGAGTCCCACCGATACCTGGATGGGCTGGTCGATCGGACGATGGGACGGCGATGCGCTCGTGGTCGACGTCACCGATCAAATCGATCAGACCTGGTTCGATCGATCAGGGAATTTCCACAGCGAGGCCCTGAAGGTCGTCGAGCGGTACACGCTCGTCGATCGGAACACGATCAACTACGAAGCGACGATGGCGGACCCCCACGTCTTTTCGCGGCCGTGGAAAATCAGCATGCCGCTCTATCGCCATGTGGAGAAGAACGCTCAGGTGATGGAATACAAGTGCGTGGAGTTCGTGGAAGAGCTGATGTACGGCCATCTGCGCAAGCAGCCGTCCATCCAGTGAAACGCCAGCACACGCACCGGCAGGACCGTGCAGGAGACGCGATGGAGAGACGCGTGCGAGCGGCAATTGGCGCGATCATATGGGCGACACTGACCGGACTGCCTGCGGCCCAGACAGGAATTCCAAAGGAGACTCAGCTGAATCCAGGTCGTGTGACGGCGGGCGCGGGCAACTTCATCGCGATCGGCTGCGTCAGTCGAGAGGGACCGAGTACGACGCCGACGTTCGTGATGACCGATTCGAGAGCGAAACCACCGGCGCAATACCGGCTCGAGGGCGACGCGGATCTGTTGCGGATGCACGTTGGACACACGGTCGAGATCGGTGGACCGATCACGCCTGCATCCGGCACAGGCGGTGGCGCGAACGCGAGCGCGCCAACTCTGAAGGTGCAGTCACTGATCTACATTTCCACGACCTGCGTGAAGCTGCAATAAGTCGCTCCGCTTTTGTCAGAAGACCAGCTGACAACTCACCTGAAGAATGCGCGGATCCAGAATCTGGGTTGGCTTCAGCCAGCTCGTGCCGTAGGCGTTGTTGATGGACTGGATTGCGCTGGAGTTCAAGGCGTTGTACGCGTCGAGGTTCAGTTGGAGCCGCGCCCTCTTCGGGAGCTGAACACTCTTCGTCAGCCGCAGATCGAGCCGGCGAATTCGCCCTTCGAACAGTCTATTTGGCATCAAGAGCGGAATGTTGACGGTGCGGGCCCCGCCTGCCAGATCCCGGCCGAGCGAGGGCGCGATTTCCGCGTTCGTTGCCGCATAGATCGCTTCGCGGGGAGGCCCGGCCTGATCCTGATAAATCGCACTGGCGGCGAAGCCGTTCGAGAGTGGAACGCTCCCGTTCAATTTCACCATCGCAAGGCCTCTGACCGGCGTCTCGACTCGACACGTCCGCTCGCCGTCGATGGTGGTTGCGGTTTGCGGTCCCCAGAACCCGCCGGTCGTCCCGATCGAATAGGTCGTCAGGCCCGGTGCATCCACGACGAAGCACTGATCTTTCAGCATATGGCCGGCATCGAAGCCGCCACCGACCCGGACGCCCCCGGCCAGTCGCGCATTCACGCCGAATCCGAAGAAGTGATTGCGCCGAATGTCCTGTCCGAACTTCGAGACCGAATCGACGAGCGTCTGGCTCCGTCCGAACTTTTCGGGCGTGACGTTTGACAGTCCGCAAATCTGATAGCCACCGCCACCGGGCAGGCGCGGGTCTCTGGGTGCGGTGACGCAGAACTGGCTGAAATCTTCGGGCCCGACGAAGAGGTTGTCGCTCACTCGCTGGGCGCTGTCGGTGTTCCGGTAATATCCACCCGTGTTGAAGTAGTAGCCGCCATTGACCGAGAGCCCGGGCGTGAGCTCGTGCTGCACTTCGCTGCCGAACTCCCAGTTGTAATCGCGCGTACCCCACCCGGTCCGCACGTCGTCGCTCCACCGGACGGCGGAGGGGTTGCTCTTTCCGAAGTTCTGGTTGTCGAGCGCACCGCATTCTCCGTTCGCCTGGAAATTGCCAAGGTCGCAGTCCGGGTAGTAGTTGCGGTCGGCGTCGGTCCACGAGCGAACCGACGTATTGACTGACGTGGTGATCGGATTGAGCAGCACAGCGACGTCGACGTTCGTCTTCGCGACGTATCGACCGAGCGACGTCTTCAGCGCCGTACGCCCGTTACCGAAGATGTCCCAGGCAACGCCAACTCGCGGGTTCAGATCCTTCCACGACGGAATCCCGTTCACCGCGGCTAATTTCCGCTCGCCCACCCACGGATTCGACAGCGGCGCGCCGGGGAAGCGTTCGAAGAACATCGGGTCCGGTTGTCCGGGCGTGTCCTGGGCGGGCACGTAGCCGTTGACGTAGTCGAACCGTAGCCCGAGATTGAAGGTGAAGCGGCTGACCTTCCATTGATCCTGCGCGAAGATGCCGAGGTCGTCGGTCCGATCGAGCTCGAGATAGGGAGTGGTGCGCTGCAGAATGCTGATCGGCGTGCCGTTGCGGAATGTGTACTGCACGTTCCCGTTCGCAATGAAGAAATTGTCGGTCACCAGGTGCTCGCGTTGAAAGCCGGTCTTGAACGTGTGGGCGCCGGTGACGTATGTCATCGCGCCGCGCAGCATGTACCGGTTCGTGTAGTCGGGATGGCCGCGGTATGTGGCCGTCGCGCCGTAGCTGACCCCGAGTCCGGTATCGGTGATCGGGACGGTCCGCGCCTGCACACCCGGCTGCCAGAACGCATTCCACTGTGAAATAGATGCGCCGAGACCCGCTTCGAGGAGAAGCTTCGACGTCAGCGGCGAGTTGTAGGTGCCCTGGATGAACCGATTCGGCTCGAACCGATAGCCGCCGCCGACTTCCTGCAACGAGGCCGAGGAGGTCGATCCGCAGTTGCAGGCGTGTTGGTTGTCGTTCAGGATGTTGAATTTGTGTTTGGGCGTCGCCTGCCATGTCAGCCGGCCCAGATACGTGTCGTACCACTCCCATCGTCCGCTGTGCCGATCGAGCGGCCGATCGACCCAAGGCGTCAGCCGCACCACTTCGAGGTCAGCGCCGGGCGGGCTCAGGAACTCGCCCTGCGTTTTGTTCCAGTAGACGCCGGCAAACTGCCGTGCCATACCCCATGTGCGCGCGCCGCCGAAAAACCAGAGACGATTGCGCTTGATCGGTCCGCCGACGCTGATCGCCTCGTCGAAAATCTTGATCGTCTTGTTCCCTGTTTCGAGGCCGCGGGCACGTAACGCGTCGGTGAGGTTGGTGCTCTCCATTCTTGTGCTGCTGTAGTTGCCGTTCAGAATCGTCCGGAACGTGTTCCCGCCTTCCTTCGGCACGACATTCATCACGGGACCATCGGCATTCACCTCGGCGGAAATGCCGCTGGTCTGCAGGACCATCTCTTCGACAACGGCGGCGTTGACCTGGTAACTGCTGTTGCCGGCGCTGTTCTCGATGCCCATGCCGTCGAAGTAGACTTTGGTGCCGCGTTTACCGTGATACGCACCAGCCTCGGCAAAGTAGCGACCGCCGACGTCGTTGACACCGGTAAAGCCGGGAGCGAGTGCCACCAGCGTGTTGATGTTTTTCGTGCTGGTCGGCAGCGCGTCGAGCAACTCGCGCGTGGCCACAATCTGCTTGCGGACGTTCTGCGTGTCGACGATAGGAGAGGCCCCGGTGACGATGACCGTTTCTTCCAGCGCGCCGACGCGCAACTCGGCGTTCACCGTGAGCGTGACGCCGGCGTTCAGTTCGAGGCCTTCATTCTTGACTGCGCTGAATCCCGGCAGGCTGAAGGCCACGGTATAGCTGCCGGGAGGCAATTCGACGATGTTGTAGCGGCCGTCCCCGCCGGTGGTGACTGTTCGAACTCGCTCGATCAAAACCGAACTGCTCGCCTCGACGGTCACGCCTGGGAGTACAGCGCCGGACGCGTCTCTTGCAATGCCGGTGATTCCCGCGTTGGTCTGCTGCGCGAATGTCGCCGCGGGAACGGCAAGTATCCACGCCGCCGCAGCAATGCGACCGAGTCGATACGCACGCACCATCGTCGCCCCCTATGAGAGTTCGGTCACACGTGCAGAAACACCGAACCGACGGCAGTCATAGAACGAGAGCGGCGAGACGTAAAATGGGGCGAAGCTACACCCGGCCTTCGACGGCTGTCAAGCGGAAAGCCACGGGAGCAGAATGAGCCGCTGGGGATCTCTCCGACCGCCGGTCCGTGGCGTGCCAATCCTTCTGGTGCTTGGTCTCTTCGCTGGCTGTCACTCAGATTCGTCGTCGCGCAAGACCTCTGCGACGTCGAGCACCTCCGCAAGCGGCGCGAACGGCGTCGGCGAGTGGTTCGTCGATCGGGCGGCCGAGAGCGGCCTGCGGTTCAGCTATTTCAACGGAATGTCCGGCGAATTCTATTATCCCGAGATGCTGCCGGCGGGTGTGGCGCTGCTGCGAAGGAAAGACGCTGCGCGATGCGGCCATCCAACCCGCCTCGTTGCCGCTCAAAGCGCGCCTGTTCAGGAACGACCTCGTTCTGAATCCGGATGGCGCGCGCACGCTGCATTTCACGGACGTCACCGAGCAAAGCGGAATCGACGCGCATGGGTACAGCATGGGTGTCGCCGCGGCGGATTTCAACAACGACGGTTGTGTAGATCTTTACGTGACGAATCTCGGGCGGAACCAGCTGTTTCGCAACAACTGCGACGGAACGTTCACCGACGTGTCGAAACAGAGCGGTACGGACATTTCTGGATGGAGCGTCTCCGCCGCATTCGTTGACTACGATCGCGATGGATGGCTGGACTTGTACGTCGGCAACTATGTTGTCTGGGACATTCGGTCGGATCAGAAGTGCACGGGCCTGACGGGGAGACGCGACTATTGCACCCCGGCCGTGTACCGTCCGCAGCTCGATCGCCTGTTTCACAACAACGGAAACGGCACATTCACAGACGTCACGGCGACGGCATTGCCCGGAGGTCCATTCGGTCCGGCGCTCGGCGTGGCGACTGCCGATTTCGACAACGACGGCTGGATTGATCTCTATGTCGCAAACGACGGCCGCGACAACGTCCTCTGGATGAACCAGCGGAATGGCACATTCAAGAACACGAGCCTGCTCGCAGGCGTGGCGGTTGGCGTCGATGGCAAGCCGAAAGGCAGCATGGGCGTTGACGCCGGCGATTTCGACAATGACGGGGCCGAAGATCTCTTCACGACGCAATTGCCGTCGGAAGGAAGCAATCTTTATCGCAATCTCGGTTCCGGGCTGTTCGAAGATGTGAGCGCCGTGTCAGGCGTTGGTCCGATGAGTCTCGGCTATACCGGGTTTGGCACCGCCTGGTTCGATTTCGACAACGACGGCTGGCTGGACCTGCTCGCCGCCGACGGCGCGATCGAAGCGATCAAAGAGCGCGGCGAGGAGCGGTTTCCCTACGGCGAAGGCAAGCTTCTCTTCCGCAATCTGCGCAACGGACGATTCGAGAACGTGACACCGCAGGCGGGGTCGATATTTCAGCTGCTCGAAGTCAGCCGCGGCGCTGCATTCGGGGACATCGACAATGACGGCGACATCGACGTCGTCATCTCCAACATTCACGCACCCGCCCGGCTGTTGATCAACGCCGTCGGCAATCGCAAGCATTGGGTGGGCCTGCGCCTGCTGGGCGCTGCCGCCCGCGCTCGCGGGACAAGAACGGGCGGCGGATCTATCAATGGGCGGGACATGCTGGGAGCTCGCGTCGCGGTGATTCGCAAAAACGCGCCGACGCTGTGGCGCCGGGCCAGGTCTGACGGAAGCTACGCGTCGGCCAATGATCCGCGCGTGCTCGTCGGGCTTGGCGACGGAACGGATCCGCCGGACGTCCGCGTCCACTGGCCCGATGGTCGTGTCGAAGAGTGGTCCGCCGTCGCAATCGACAGGTGGACCGTTCTGCGGCAGGGCGAAGGCGCGGCACGTTGACGCGAGCTAGCGCGTTCCACCACGGCCACCGACACGCTCCCACGTGATCGTCCCCTGAAGCGTGTGGCCGTCAGCGCTGTAGGTCGGCGGCGGTTGCAGCACCAGGCGGTTGCCGGACAACCGATAGAACCGCTGCTGCGGACTTGGTCCGTTGCGGCCGATGTTCAACGTGCCGATCTGATCGTGGACCACGTAGCCGTCGGTCTCGTGAAGGTAGAAGGGACCGAAGTAGTTGGTGTACGCACGGAGCGTCTGCAGCGCCTCCTCGACGCTCGGCTGCGAGCCGGCGTACGCTTTACGATTCGGCCGCATCATGTGCACCATCATGAAACCAGCGGGCGTATAGATGAGGTATCCGGTCTGGCCGTCGTTCGAGGACAGCAGCTCACGACTCTCGTTGCGCCGCTCATTCGAGACGAGCTTCCAGAACCCTACGAAGCGCCGGTGTTCGGCCGTCGCGTTCGGCATGTCGGCCATACGCTCCCAGGTCAGCCGGGACTGGTTGCCGTTCGCCGCGGCTGGCGGTTTCAACGTCAGCCGATTGCCGGCAAACTCGAAGAAGCGCTTCTGATCGCGCGCCATGCCGGGATTCAAGCTGCCCTGCAGGTGGTGTGTGACGCTTGCGCCGCCTTCGTCGATCGTAAACGTGCCGAAGTACGCCGCATATCCCGTCATCGCCGCCTTGGCTTCGTCCTCGGTCGCCTGCGCGCCCGCATACTTCTTCCGGCCGATCGGCATGATGGACACCGCCATGTACCCAGCGGGATCGTAAATGAGATACCCGGTCCGGTTGCCCGGCGCCGCAGACGTGGGCTCGATCACTTCGCCCCTGGCGTCTCGCTGTTCGATGTTGACCAGTTTCCAGGTGCCGACGAACCGATCCTTCAGCGCGGATCTGTCGGACGCTTTCGCGGCCGTCTGGCCTGTTGGCGCGCCGCCATGCGCGGCGGGAGACGCGACGACCAGGAACAGCCCAATTGATGCCATCGAAACGTTGCGCATCGCAGCCTCCTGACCTTCTCGTGCGCGCGCAGGGTAGCACGTTGCCTCGGGCAGCGTTAAGATAAAGATGTTGTGCTTCTTGACTCACGGCGACGGAGCTGATATCAACCTACCGCACGAAGGAGTCACCACGATGCGCACACAGATGCTAATTGGCGTCGCAGGCATCACGCTCGCCCTCGCAGCCGCGCCGCTTCGTGCCCATCATGCCTTTTCAGCCGAATTCGATGCCGACAAGCCGCTGAAACTCGAAGGCAAGATTACGAAGACGGAGTGGGTCAATCCACACGCCTGGATTCACATTGACGTGAAGAAGGCCGACGGCACGAGCGAGGTGTGGATGATCGAAGGTGGAACGCCGAACACGCTGATGCGGCGCGGTGTTTCGAGAGACACGCTCAAGATCGGCACACCGGTTGTCGTGACCGGCTACCAGGCCAAGGACGGCAGCAACCACGCGAACGGGCGAGACATCACCTATCCTGATGGCCGCAAGCTGTTCCTCGGTTCCACAGGCACCGGCGCGCCCTACGACAAGGAAGCCAAAGACAAGAAATGATCATTTGGCCTCGAGCGAGGTGGGTCGCCCGAACTTCGCCGCGTCAATCGGCACGTTGATCCGCACGTCCTTCAACTGAAATGCGTCGCGCCCATCCAGCCATGCGAACGTGAATCTGAACGGCAACTTGACTCCGTTGACGTCGCGGTAGTCAGCGTAATCGACCTGGGTTGGAAGGCGACCGATCGGGGAAGTGCCGTACCGCACCATACGCGTGAGAAGGCCCGTCTGCTTATCGAAGTACAGCGTCGCAAACAGACGCCCGGGTCCGTTCCCCTGCACGACGTCGACGTCGCGGTCCTCGATCGTGGCCGGCTGAAGCGTACGCAGGTTGGTCAAGACCCGCTTGATCTGGGACGGGAACGCCAGCTGGGCATCGAGCTTGGCGCCGTCCAGTTCGCTTCCGCTGAGCCGATATTCCCCTAACACCGTCAGCGGCGTCTTCATCCACCCGCCTTTGCCGTCGTAGCTTCTGACGCTCGCGTCGCGACCCGGCGCGTCTTTGAATTCGATGATCGTGCTGCGCTGATCGGGAGCCTTCGCGTAAATTTGAACAGCGCCGCCGCCGCCGAAGCCACCAAACCCGATGCTCGTACCGGTGGCCGTGAAGCTGGTGATGTTCGCCAGCTGACGCTCGCCGCCGAGCGCCTGAAGGTACTTGTCGATGATCTCATCCGGCTTCGGCAAGCCGGCCACCGATGCCATCACAAGGTCGTCGGGTTCCAGTGCTGGCATGCCATAGACCGCATCCAGAGTCGGTGTGACGACCGGTTTGTCGCGCCCGCGATGGCACGTCCAGCAGGTGACCAACTGTCGTCCGCCGAAGTTGTTCTGGTTGATCGCGGCCACCATGTTGACCATCCGGCGCGCGATCACTTTTCGGGGCGTGTCGGCGGCCCAATCGACCTTGTCGGTACCGGCTGCGATGTGACACTCCGAACAATCAAAGCCGAGCGCGGCCGTCATGATGCCCATCGTGCCCATGAAGTCGGCGGCGGAGATGCCTTTGAGGGCTTGAATGTTTTTGAAAGCCTGTTCCGCGAGCAGCGGTGCTGTGGTCGAAGCCGTCTGATCGCCCACTGCGGAATGCGCCGAAGGCGTGCCGGCGGCAGCTCGCATGATGCCGGCCAGGACGATCGCCGCAATGGCTTTCTTCATAATGGTCCTTCCTTCACGGACTCTGTTGTGGCGCGCAGTACATACCACGACCATTCGGGAGGATCAAAAGGCAGACTGGCAATTAGGTCCGAAGCGCCGCTGGATGCGGCGTCGGAGACGATGTATTTGGCGAAGAGCTCTACGGCTTCACCAAAATCTCGCAGATCGACAGGTTGTAACGGTCGCCGGTTGGTGCGACGTCGTCAACGGTCACACTGGTGCCAGCCGCTGATATCGGGCCGGTGGTGCGCTGCACCCACAACGTATCGCCCTGCGGCGACAGGTATTCGTGCACCATGGTCTGATTTGCGCCGAGCGTCCGCGCCGTGGCGCGATCCCAGTCGTTGCCCACACCGATGACCCAGTCTTCCTCTGACGCCCCTTTTCGTTTACTACACGACGTCCGCGCGCCACGTACGTACGCTGAACGTGATCAGTCTGCTGATGTCGATCGCGTTTCCATCCGGTCGCGACGTCACGTGCTTCGCGCGACCCAGACGGACGCGTAGAGGAGATGCGATGACACGTCGAACTGGATTGGCCGTCATTTTATGGTGGACCGGCTTCCTCGGCTTCCTTGTCTGGGCGATGCCGATCGGCCTTCTCCCGCAGTCAGCGAACAACCACAGCTGGAAGCCGATCACGAACGAAGCGGAGTTCCGCCAGGTCATGAAAGAGCTGTCGAACTGGGGCCGCTGGGGCCCGGACGATGAGCTCGGCGCCTCGAACCTCATCACGCCCGCGAAGCGGAAGCAGGCGGCCGCGCTCGTCGAAGAGGGTCTGACGACTTCGCTCGCGCACGAGGTAGCCTAGACTCTGAGCAGCGCGACGCCGAAATCGTGCTACCATCCCCGCCTTCGTCGATCGGCTCACGCTTGATGCGGACCCACGGGTAGACCTCTTCGATCCCGCCGTTTTACCTGAGAGGAGGAACATCATGCCGCAGCAATCACTCGTCGACATCGCCAAGGCTCCCATCCTCGCCTACAACGACAAAAACTGGGACGCCGTTCGAGCCGCGGTTACTCCGACCTTCGTCTACGACGAGGTCGCGACCCAACGCAAAGT
The DNA here is from genome assembly GCA_001917905.1 of Acidobacteria bacterium 13_1_40CM_65_14. Classification (GTDB taxonomy): domain Bacteria; phylum Acidobacteriota; class Vicinamibacteria; order Vicinamibacterales; family CAVVIG01; genus QHWF01. The sequence continues at coordinate 1,478 of MNEX01000126.1, read as the reverse complement.
GCAGGGAATCAATGACGTCCTCGGGGTGTGGCGTGAATGGGCCGCGGCGTTTCCGGACTCGAAGGCGACGTTCAACACCGTCGCGACAAGCGGTAAGACCGTCATCATGGAAGTCACGTGGCGCGGCACGCACACGGGCTTGCTGCGCGCGCCGACCGGAGAGGTTGCCGCAACGGGGAAGAAGATCGAGATCCGTGCGTGCCAGGTCATCGAGGTCGCTAACGACAAAGTCCAAGCCATGCGTCAGTACTTCGACCTGATGACGATGATGCAGCAGCTGGGCGCCGTCAGCGCGGTCTGATGACCCTCGGAAGGCCGCAAGGGGCGACGGTCGGACGATCGTCGCCCCCTTAATAAACTCAAGTCTCGTCGAAGGTTCGTTCGGGTCGATGAAGGGAATTCACGATGCGTCTTCGATCTTTCGGGTCGCTGGCTGCGCTGGCGATCGTGCTCGTGTGGCTCGCGCCGGTCTTCGTCTCCGGCCAGTCTCGAGCGGCCGGAGCAAAGGTGAAACCCGCAGCGACGAAACCTTGGACTGCGCCCCACACGCCGGACGGCCAGCCGGACCTTCAGGGAATCTGGTTGAACAACGACGCCACGCCGCTGGAACGGCCGAAGGCGCTCGAAGGGAAACCATTCCTGACCGATGAGGAAGTGGCCGAGCTGAAAAAGCGGGCGGCGCGGATCTTCGGGTCAGATGTGGATAGTGACGCCGCTGGCGGGGACAGTTTCTTTCTTGCCCTACTGGCGAATCCTCACGTGTACAAGAATCCGAACGCCACCGGCGGCTTCCAGGGGATGCGAGCGATCGATAACCGAACGTCGCTGATCGTGGATCCGCCGGACGGAAGAATTCCTCCCGTGACCCCGGAGGGGCGGCGAAGACGGCTCGCGGCCGATGCGTCAGCGTTCTTGGCGCCCAGAGCGCATCCGCCGGCCGGCCCCGAAGAACTCAGTTCCTTCATTCGCTGCATCACGTACGGGGCGCCGAGGCTCGGCGGTAATGCCGCAAACAACAGCTATTACCAGATCGTGCAAGCCCCCGGATACGTCGTATTTGTTTCGGAGGTGAGAGCACGCTGGTCGTCGACACGACCAATTACTCGCCGAAGAGCAACCTCCTGGGCTCGGCCGAGAACCTCCATGTGGTCGAGCGCTTCACGCGCGTCGCAGCCGACCGAATCAACTATGCGATCACGCTCACGGATCCGACAACGTGGGAAAGGCCCTCGACGGCCGTGGTTCACCTCAAGCGGTCCAACGCCATCATCTATGAGTACGCGTGTCACGAAGGGAACGAGCACGTCATGACCGACATCCTGTCCGGGGCCCGCGCTGCGGAACGCTGAAGAAGGCGCGAATCACGGCGACGTGAAACGGGCTGGCCGGGCCGAGCGCGACGCAGTCTCTGCGGTGTATCCACTGGGAGAGAGCAAGCTCGCCAGCCCTTGATCGGTCACGTCCACCCGAAACTTCTA
>MNEX01000176.1:5335-9431 GCA_001917905.1 Acidobacteria bacterium 13_1_40CM_65_14 | reverse complement strand
CACGACGTCCACGCGACGATCCTGCACCTGCTAGGCCTGAATCACAAGCAGCTCACCTACTCGCACAACGGACGCGACGAGCGGCCAACCATCGTCGCCGGGAGAGTGATCGAGCGGGCTCTCGCGTAACGGCGACGGCACGCTCCGTTGACCGCGAACGCGGGCACGGGAGGCCTGAGGGCCTGCGCTACATCGCCCGCCGTTCTCGTAGCGCAGCCCTTCACCTGTTTCGTATAAGAAGTGCCCACGTCCCACGTTCGATGACCTCGCCCGAGGAGAATGTCCATGACGCAGCACGCTCGTGTAGTTCTTGCGTCGCTTGCGGTGACGCTGTGCGCTTCGAATGCTGTCGCGCAGATTGCGGCCGAGGGCACGATTCGAGGATACGTCAAGGATGAACAGGGCGGCGTGCTGCCAGGGGTCACGTTGACGGCGACCACGCCCGCCCGCTCGACCGCGTTCACCGCCAGAACCGACGCGGACGGGTTTTACCGGCTGATCAATCTTCCGCCGGGCATCTATACGATCGTCAGCGAGCTCGCCGGATTCTCCAGGTTCGAGCGCACCGGCCTCGAAGTGCGCGCCGAGCTGAACATCCAAGTCGACATCACGATGAAACTCGGGTCGGTCACCGAGTCGATCCAGGTGAGTGGCGAGACCCCGATGCTCGAAGTGCAGAAGACCGTGCAGGCCGTGAATATCAGCGGCGACTTCCAGCGATCGCTGCCACTGAGCAGCCGGCGCGAGTGGTCGGACTCGCTGGCGTTGACGCCGGGCATCATGAGCCGCAGCACCGATCAGTTCGGCGGCGACGTCTACTTTCTGCGCGGCACCGAAAACGAAAACCACGTCATCCAGATCGACGGCGGCGACGTCGGATCGTTCGAGCAGAACTGGCCCGGCTTCTTCGCGCGGCTCAACACGGAAGCGATCAGCGATACGCAGGTGAAGACCGCCGGCGTCGATGCCGCATCGCCGCTCGCCGTAGGAATGGTCGTCAACATCGCGACGCCGTCGGGGACCAATCGGCTGAAAGGGTCCACGGCCGCGGTGTACACGGCCAAGGCGTGGAACGGCGACAACAACCCGGGCGGCACGCCGGTAGCGGCCAGGGTGTTCCAGCCAGACGTCGCGGTCGGCGGCCCCATTGCCAGGGACCGCGCATGGTTCTTCGCCTCGATGCGCTACACGGATCGCACAGTGGGCGTAAGCCGCGACGCGACGCTGCTCGGAAACCTGACCGCGCTCGTGGCCAACTTCCAGCCGTTCGACAACAAGGGCCACCTGAAGTACTACTTCGTGAAGGGGACTACGCAGTTCTCATCCAACCATCAGATGTATGTGTACCTGCAGCGCGACGTCAACGCGGAGGATTCAAGCTTCCAAGTGGACGGAGGGAACTTCGAGGTGTCGGCCCCGGGCGGCAGCGCCTACGTCGCGCGGTTGACGTCGGTGTGGGGTTCGACGATGACGACGCGGTTTCTCGCGGGTTACAACACGAAAGGACTGAACCCCAGCTTCAGCGTCTTCGAGAACCATCTGGGGACTGGCGGGCCGAGCCGGCCGGTTCACCAAACAGCGTTTCCTTCGGCCGGTATCGTTCAGGGTTCGGGGCGGATCGCCGTGCTCGACAACATCGCCAGCCGCAACATTACGCCCGCATCCAAGCTGACTTTCAGCGCGGACATGACTTATTTCCACGCGGGTGGATGGGCGGGCTCGCATGAGATCCAGGTTGGTACGTATCTTCAGCCGCGACTCAAGGCACAAAACACCATCTACTACTCAGGCGATGGTTTCGCGCTCGAAGAAATGGTTCTGCGCGATCCGGCAAACCCCGCCGCCGGCACCATTCCGTTTCATCGCCGCTTTTACAGCGCGCCGACCGAAGACAGCCAGCGCCTTCTGGCGCACGACAACGCCGTTTACCTTCAGGATTCGTGGAAGCCGGCTACGCGGCTCACGATCACCGGCGGCCTGCGGCTCGACTGGGTGAAGAACACCAACCAGATCTACGACCTGGTGACGCTGGACGATTTCATTGTTGGCCCGCGCATCGGAGGCACGTACATCCTGACGGCGGATCAGAAAGACGTCGTGCACACGAGTTGGGGACGCGTCGGCGACGTGCCGAACTCGGCCTACCTAGACCCCACGTCCCCTGGCGGGACCACCGGCGGGGGCACGTCGAAGCTCGCGTTACGCGACGAGTACAGCACCAGGCTGGACGGCGTCTTCGACCGAGTACTCCTGACTCCCGCTGCCTCCAGGACGAATCCGAATCTCAGGACCGACCCAGACCGACGGTGGCCGTTCGTCGATGAGTTCATCGCCGGCTATCGGCGACAGTTGCCCGGTCAGGTCAGCCTCGACGTCAGCTTCCTGCGCCGGAATTACAAACATCGTCCGGCGCTCGTCGAAGTGAACGGCATCTACGACATCGGCGTGTTCCGCGGATACAAGGACGAGAGCCTCAACGACATCTTCCTGCTGACCGACAACCAGTGGAGCTCCTTCGTCTATCAAGGCGTCGAGCTCACAGCGACCAAGCGGACCACGAAGGCGCAGCTCATTACCACCTACACGCGTGCCTGGCAGCACATCGACGGCACGTGGCAGCCAAACGATCCGGCGTCGTTCATTCAGCCGACCGCCTTCTCGAATGACAGAGGCCTGGGGACGATCCGTGGCGCCGGTACCAATAGCCTCTCTGGAACCGCCGACACGCGAAATCCGATGTGGGAAAAGCACCAGTTCCGTACGGGACTGACGTACGCGGCGCCGTGGGGCGTTCAGGTGGGAACCAGCTTATCGATTCAGTCGGGACCGTATTCCGGTCCGATTGTCACTCGCCTCACGGCCCCCGATCCGAGGTTCGGCCCGCCGACGGTCACGCTATCGAACGGTCGGGTGGTTTCGAATCCGTTGGCGACGGCGATCCGGTTCGCCTACGGGGACCGGGGCGAGGGGCAGATCAAAGCGCCGAATCTGAGGATCGTGAACCTGCGGCTCGGACGGAACTTCGTCTTCGGCACCCGGCGCTTCGAAGCCGCGTTCGACACGTTCAACCTGCTGAACGCCGGCACGGACCAGCAGTTTCTGAACGGCGGGAATCAGCTCTACAGCTCGAATTACGCGCGCCGGCCAGACGGTTCGTTCCTCGGTGTGAACCGTCAGCCGCCGCGCTCGGGCCAGCTTACGGTCCGATACGTGTTCTGAGTCGAACTACGGCTCGACGAACGCCGAACCACGAACGCCGAACGACCGAACGACTGAATCATGAACGACCGCCCGCGCCTCACGCCAGCTTGAGATCCCGCACGGCCCGGCCCGCCGCGCGCAGGTTCGCCAGCGGCATCTCGGAATATTTGCGCGAGAGGAGCACGCCGTGCGCGCCTCCTTCGAACGCCGCCTTCACCGCGGCATACACGTCGTCGGGCTGCGTCTTCTTTTCCTTCGGGCCCGTTGGAATGTCGATGTCGATGCCGGGCCAGATCTTCACCTTGGGTGACACGCCTGCAATGGCCCGCCGCGTTTCCCGGCGAACGTAATCGGCCGACAGCCCTTCCTGCGGAATCTTGTCGAGCGGCTTCTCGTTGTCGTACTGCTGCAGACGATAGGTGAGCTCGAGCGTCTGCTCCGGCGTGAGGTCGGCGAAGATCGTCGCGTTGACGTTGCGGATGTACTGCGCCATGCGCGGTCCGCCGGAATTGTTGTACATGACCACCTTCAGGAAATCCGAGTACTTGCTGAACTCGGCGTAGTCCTGTTCCGCGCGGTAGAAGGGCGCGAAGGAGTTGGTATGCCAGAGATGCCAGCCGATGCCCTTCGACGGCGCGATTTCGTGGGCCTTCCTGTACATGTCGCGATACGTGTCGCGAAGGCCTTCGTTCCACAACCGCTCCCACGCGAGGACCTCGGGGTACTCGACGAGGATCCTCCAGAACGTCACGAAGGCGCCGTCGGTTGGCCGCTTGCCGGCCCGCATCGAGGTCACCCAGGTCTCGAGCACGCCGTAGCCTTTCCGCGCGCGGTCGGCGTCGATGCCCATTTTTTTCGCCGCGTCGAGGCAGTGAGTACAGAAACATCCGACCGT
>MNEX01000176.1:0-5168 GCA_001917905.1 Acidobacteria bacterium 13_1_40CM_65_14 | reverse complement strand
ACTTTCATGTTCCGGCGGCGCGCCGCCGGCAGCACGTCGGCGATGACGTCGTAGTTGGGATGGTCGGGTGCTTTCTCCGGCGCGATCGTCGTGCCGCGATAGAACTGCGCGTGCGGCGTCGCGAAGTTCCCGCCGTGATAGTCGTCGTCGTACTCTTGCTTACCGTGATCGGGCAGCGCGCTCCCACGCGGCTGCCGTCCCGCGATGCCGCGGCCGTACGTGAACGTCGCCAGGAACAGCGTGTTGATCGACGCCATTTCGCGAAAGTTGTCCAGTACCTTGTCGGTGCCTTCGTCGACGAACGACACCGCGCCCACTTGAATGCCGAGCATCGGCGGGTCGGCCTGCCCTGAGCTTTGTCGAAGGGCGGCCGCCTCGGCGAACGGCAGCGGTCCGAGCGCCACGCTGCCGGCGGCCATCAACGAGCTCTCGAGAAACGTGCGTCGATTCACGGTCAGACCTCCGTTATGTGAGCGCCACCACTTCGTAGTCGGTCACGCCGGGCACTTCGAATCGGACGATGTCGCCGTCCTGGGTGAACGGCACGGCGCGCGCCGCCCGCAATGCGCGCACCTCCTTGATGCGTCGTCCAGCGGCGACGCGAAACTCCGCTTTCTGCGGGCCGATGGCGTAAAACTTCCGGACGAAGCCGCGCGTCATGTTCGGATTCGTGTAGTTGAGAATATGCAGCGCGTATCCCGGCTCGGTCTCCCACGCGAAGGTTTCGACGATGCCGTCGCCGTCGAGCGAGACAGGCGGGCGATCGGTTCCACGCAGCCAGCGGACCGTGTTCTGGAGGAGCAGCCCGAGGTCGGGGTTCCCGGATCGCCAGAACGTCCGATCGATGTCGCCTGGGAAATAGGCGACGCGCGATCGGCCATTCTCACGGAACAGCGCCGCGGGCTGATCGGTGCGCGGCGTCCGCGGAAACACCATCTCGGGCGGAAACGCCGGATAGTACGGGACGACCGTCAGCGGGGTGAGCGGCGCCGATGCCGCCGGGGCGACGCCCCGGGCGCGCACGGCTACGCGTTGTTCGGGGCCGGGCAGCAGCGCCGTCTCCTCGAACCCCGTGAGCGTGGGATGGCGGCTCTCGATCCGCATGTAGCTGTTCCCGGCCGGGCTCGCGACGTCGCCTGCCGTCGCGTCGAACACGTCACCGAGCTCCAAGTCGAAACGGTCGCCGCCCCATTCGTCGTAGCGCGACGTCTCGAACGTCGCGAGCAGCGACCCGCCGCCGGCCACGTACTCGCGAATCCGCTGACAGTGATTGTCCGAGAGGTACGCCGCATTGGGAATCAACAGCGCGCGGTATCGACCGAGCGTCTCGGGTCGGAGGTTGTCCTCGTGCACGAAGTCGAAAAAGACGCGGCCTTCGAGCAGCGCGTAGTACAGCCCCTGCAGATAATCCGCGGTCTGCGCGCGTTCCGCGCCTCGCCAGTCGCGCGGCTGCGTGCCCGATCGATAGAACGCGATCGTCCGCTGCGGGTACAGGACGGCGACATCTGCGATCGATCGCCGGTTGCGGAAGTGCGGCTCGTTCGCCGCCAGCCACGTGAAGAAGTCGCGACCGACCGCCTTCCACCGCATGTCTTCCGGCGCGCCGCCGAGCCAGTGGAACCACGGCACCATGCCGCTCGCGGCCGTCTGCGCCATCCACATGATCGTTTCAGCCGGTGCCTTCGACACGTGGCGCCAGGTCGGCCGGCTGTTGCTGTACGCGCCGGTCACGTTCGTCACGGTGCGGCCGTCCATCACGGCCTGCGCCACGCGTCCCTGCTGCGCGCAGTCCCAGATCACTGTGTCGCCGCCGCGCCCCTGATGATCCGCGTTGAACCATCGCGCGACTTCGCCCAGGCGCTTCACATTCTTCACGGTCCGGATGCCGCCTCCGAGATTGCCGACGTACACCGAATCGGGCCGCTTCTCGGTGACGACCGCCTGCCAGCGGCGCCACACCTCGAGCACGCGGTCCATGTACACGTCGTAGTACTTCCGGTAGTAGCCATTCGTGGCGTCGACGCGATCGGGCGGTGTCGCTCCGACCTTTTCCCGAAAGACGCGCTGACAGTTCTCGCAGTGACATACCGTCAAATCGCCGGTGCTCGGCCAGCCGTTGGTGAAGAAGCCGTCCACGGGATATCGCTCGCCGATCTCGCGGTAGATCGCCGGCATCTGATCGGTGAAGTACGGGCTGAACATGCACGTCTTGAAGAGCCACGGCGACTCGCCGTGCGGGCGCGGCGACCCGTCGCGGTTGCGCTCGAACCATTCCGGATGCGCCTTGACCGCGTCCTCGTACGCGTAGTTGCAATCCATCCGCGCGACCAGCCGCATGCCGCGCGCTTTAGTCGCCGCCGCCAGCTCGCCGAAGAGATCGCGCGAGCCGAGAAACTCGCTGCGGTGGTGGTACGGCACCTGGGTCGGGTAGAAGGCGACGATGCCGCCGCCGTTCAACAACAGCGCATCGAGCTTCAGCGACGCCCAGTAATCGATCCAGCTCGAGACATCCAGCGTCTGCGGGTCGCGCTCGTTGAGATTGAGCTGTCCGCACCGCCGCATGGTCGCGTACCACGGCTGCTCGGCGGCCGCCAACGTGACGTCCTTGGTCACCACCGCGGCTGGACCGGAGCGGGGCGAAGGGGCCCCCGCGAAGGGCGTCCGGGGGTCAAGGGCCCCCGGAGTAAACAACGAGGCGGACGAGGCCGCGAGAAATTCCCGGCGGGTGATCATGGTGGTGACTCCACGTAAGAACGGTGACTCGAGAGTTCGCCGAAACGCCTCCCAAAAGCGCACAAGGGGAGGAACGGAGGGAACTGAGCGCCTCGGTTCGACGGCGCGCCGCGCAGCGGCGCACGAACGGTCGAATCGGCCACGAACGCGAGTCGCCACACCATCCGCGCGACTCGCGTTCGTGGCCGACTCGACCGATTTGTCGGCCTGCGTTGCAGGCCGACGCCGTCGAACCGATCGGCGTCTCCTCTGCGTTTCGGCGCCTGCCACGCTGAAGCTCACCGCCAGTGAGGCGAGCCGAGACTGCTTCGCGTCTTCGAACCGAAACGGTCTTCTCTGCGCGTCTCCGTTTCTCCGTTGCTCCGTGTGAAACCGTTGCCTCCGTAATCTCCGTTGCCTCAGACAGTCATTTCAAAGATCAATCGCCACGACTTCGTGGTCGAGGATGACGGGGACCGTTACGTCGACGTAGCCGGGCGACGACTCCTCGACGCGCAGAGACCGATCGGCGACGAGCAGCTGCACCTTCAACGGTTTCACACCGCCGGGCAGTTTCACGCGTACGCGCTGCTCGGTCAGCGGCACGAGGTCGCGAAACGGCCCTTTCATCATCATCGGGTTGGTGAGGTTGACAACCGTCGAGAAGATCGCCGAACGGGTCGCCGTCTCCCATCCACGCGCTGCGGTGATGCAACGGGATCCTGGTCGGATAGTACGCGACGACGCCGCCGGCGCTCAGGCAGGCGGCGTCGGCGTGAATGCGGCGGAAGTAATCGAGCCAGAACGCGGGGTCGTACCGTCCCGGATCGTTCTCGACGAGCGTCAACTGCGCCCAGCGCATGGGCCGCTCGAACCAGGCTTCTTCTGGAACGGCGCCGGCTTCGCCGGCCGCGGTTCGGGTCGCGATCCCGACGCCCGCCAGCGTCGAGACGACGACGAAATCGCGCCGAGAGATCGAAGTCATGCGAGGTGCCTGCCTACGCTGAAGCAGTACCGGCAAGCTGCCACGAAAACACGAAAACTCGAAAACACGAAAACGAAAGCGCAAATCCGTTTCGTGTAGAAGCTGTACTTCACCGCGAGCTGAATCGTCCGTTCGCCGTTTTTGGTTGTAATGAGCCCGAACGAACCGCTGTTGGGATTGTTGTTCGCTGCGCTCGCTGTGCCGCCGGGGCCCAAGTTCGGGTGATTGAGCACGTTGAACGCCTCGGCGCGCAACTGAATTTGCTGCGAGCCGGTGAGCGGGACGCTCTTCCTGATTCCGAGATCGAAGTTCCACGCTCCCGGATTGCGCAGCATGTTTCTCGGCTGCACACCGAAGGTTCCCGCTACAGGCCGCGCGAAGGCCGCCGGATTGAACCATTGCATCGACGCCGTGAACGGTCCCGGATCGATCGTCGGGTCGCCGACCAAATTCCAGAACTGGTTACCGCTGCCCGGACCGACGCCGGCGAAGTCGTCGTTGCTGCGGACCGAGAAGGGCATCCCGGACTGGTATTGATAGACGCCGGTGATTTGCCAGTGGCCCAGCGCGCGACCCGCCCAGTCCGATCGCTGCTGCAGGAACGGCAGCTCGTAGATCCAGTTCGCGATCAGGACGTGTGTGCGATCGAGATCCGAGATGCCGTAGTAGGCGCTGTCGTCGTACGTGTTCGGCAACACGTCGGTCAGACTCGACGAGTCGTCTTTCGTGCGCGACAGCGTGTAGCCGATGCCGGCGTGCAGGCCGCGCGCGACGCGCCGTTCGACGCCGATTTGCAGCCCGTGGTACTGCGATCGCCCGCTGTTTTCCGCGAGTCCAATGGGGCCGTACCCGAGATAGGGCCGCAGCGCGCTCGCGTTGACGCCCGGGCTCGCCTGCAGCGTGCCTGGCAGCAACTGATTGATGTTGCGCTTGCGTTGGTTGTCGATGCCGCGGCGCCCGACGTACCCGACTTCGACGGTCGTCGACCACGGCAACTGGCGCTCGACCGTCAGATTCCAGGCCCACGCGCGCGGCATGTCGAACACCGGATCCTGCGCCGTGACGACCAGCGGGAACTCGCGGCGCGTCGCGCCGCCTGGCGCGTCCATCGATCCGTTGACCACGGTCTGCTGCACCTGGAAGGGGGGATTGCCGCCGAGGGCCGTGTCGCGGTTGATCATCGGCCGGTTGTAGAACAAGCCGAGTCCCGTGCGGAACGCGGTCTTGTCGGTGACCGCGTACGCCAGGCCGAGCCGCGGCTGAAACAGGTTCTTGTGCGTCTGCGCCAGACCGTCGGGCAGGTCGTGCCGGAGACGATCGAATCCGTCGTTGACGCCCGGTGCGCCGGGCAGCACGACGCCGTTGAGCGGCACGCCTCCGCCGATCACGAATCCGCTCGTGCGATCCACCTGCTGCGCTTGCCTCGAATCGTAGAAGCGCGGATCGAACGACGCGAGGTTACCGTTGCGGC
>MNEX01000276.1 GCA_001917905.1 Acidobacteria bacterium 13_1_40CM_65_14 | reverse complement strand
ACGCGCCGCCATCTGCGAGCGCGGCGTTGCGGGCGCGCGTCAGCGCGTCGTGCGCACGCGCAACCAGCGCGATGTGCCGCGTGTTCGTGATCTCAGGCCGATCACGGAGCGGATCGAAGTCGAGTGCCGAGACGATCGCCCTCCGCAGATCCTCGAGTCCCACTCCTGTCGTCGCCGAGATCCGGACGCCACGGCGCGGACGACCGAGATCTGATTTGTTCTGGACGACAAGATGTTTATTGTCAACATCTTGCGGCTCGTCTTCGTCGACGACGACGAGGACGAGATCGGCCACGGCCATCGCGTGCTTCGACCGCGAGACGCCTTCCGCCTCGACGCGATCGGTCGTCTCGTGAAGACCGGCTGTGTCGATGAGGGTAGCCCGGAGTCCCTCGAGGTCGACGACTTCGGTGACGAGATCGCGCGTCGTGCCGGGAACCTCGGTGACGATGGCGCGCGACGCGCCGACAAGCGCGTTGAACAAACTGGACTTGCCGACGTTCGGCCGCCCAACGATGGCGATGCTCAGGCCCTCGCGCACCAGACGACCGCGTCGCGCGTCCGCGAGCAACGCTGACGTCCGCGTGAGAAGGTCGTCGATGGCACGCGCCAGCGTCGCCGGTTCGACGAAATGGTAGCCCTCGTCTGGGAAATCGACTGACGCCTCGAGCCGTGCGACGAGGTCGAACAGTGCCGCATCGATGTCGGCGATCGCACGCGTCAGCGTGCCTTCGAGTTGATCGAACGCCGCACGCGCCTGGAGCGGCGTCACGGCATCGATCAGATCCGCGACGGCTTCGGCCTGCATCAGGTCGATCCGGCCGTTGAGAAACGCGCGAAGCGTGAACTCTCCGGGTTCGGCGAGACGCGCGGCCTGCGCGATCGCCGATTCGACGATCGCGCGCAACACGACCGGACTCCCGTGAGCGCTCAGCTCCACGACGTCTTCTCCCGTGTACGAATGCGGCGACGGAAAGTACGTGACGACGACCTGGTCGATGGCGTGTGTTCGCGTACACGTGTGCGTCAAAGTTGCGTGGCGAGGGCTGAGCTCGCCTTGATGCGTCATCAAACGCCGCGCGATCGGAAGCGCATCGGGTCCGCTGATGCGAATCACACCAATCCCGCCGCGGCCGGGCGGAGTCGCAATCGCGACGATCGTGTCGGTGGTGGAAAACATCACCCACCAGGCTAGTGTCGCGCCGAGGCGTTATTTGCGCAACGAGATCAGAACGGTTTTCGAGAACGCGTCGCCGATGCTTTCGGTCGTCACGCCGGGTACTTCGGCGACCGCCATGTGCACGAGCCGGCGCTCGTACGGATTGAGCGGCCCGAGCTGCTGGTCGAGTCCCGTTTGCTTGGCCTTCTCTGCGAGAAACTTCGCCATGTGGCGCAGCTCGATGTCCTTGCCCTTGCGGTACTCGAGCGCGTCGACGAACACGCGCGTGTCATCTGGCAGCGACCGGCTGAACGCCATGTCGACGACGTGCTGAAGCGCTTTGAGCGGCTCGCCGCGATGCCGAACGAGCAGTTCAGCCTCATCGCCGGTCAGATTCAAGCGTGGGCCGTCGGCGCTCTCCTCGACGCTCACGGCCGCGGTGATGCCAAGCGCCGCGATGAACCGATTCAGAAAGTCGAGGATGGACGCTGTGGACGTTGTGGGCTTTGTGTCCATGGGCGATTATTCCGATTCGCGCGCGGCCGCGTCGGTCTTCCCGCCGCCCACGCGTTTCACCCGACGCTCCGCGGGCGGACGAACCGCGCGCACGTTTGGCGGTCCGATCAGATAGTTGGTCAAGTATTGCTGGCCGACGATCCACAGGTTCGTCACGCCGTAATAAATCGCCGCGCCCGCCGGCAGCCACAAGAACATGACCGTGAAGATGACCGGCATGAACATCATCATCTTCTGCTGCGCCGGATCCGCGCCGGTCGCCGGCGTGATGCGCTGCTGCCAGATCTGCGTCGCGCCCATCACGATCGGCAGGACGTACCACGGGTCGTGCTGCGTGAGATCATGGATCCAGCCGAACCACGGCGCGCCGCGCAGCTCGATCGACGTCTGCAGCAGCGCCCACATCGCGAAGAGCACTGGGAACGTCAACAGCATCGGCACGCAGCCGCTCGCAGGATTGACGCCGCGCTCCTTGTACAGCGCCATGAGCTCCTGATTCATCTTCTGCTTGGCGGGATCGGTTGCCTTCAGCTTCGCATAGCGATCCTGGATCGCTTTCACCTGCGGCTGGATCTCCTGCATCTTCCGCATCGACACCGCGCTCTTGTGCCGGAGCGGGAACATGATCGCGTTGATCATGATCGTCAGGATCACGATCGACCAACCGTAGTTGCCGACGAAGCCGTTCACCCACTTCAACGAGTTGAGCAGCGGTACGACGATGACCGCGAACATCCCGAAGTTGATCGCGCGCGTGAGATCGCGATCGATCGACGCGAGCACCGTGAAGTCCTTGGGGCCGGCGAAGAACTGGTGCGGTCGGTCGAACTGTTGCGGATCGATTGAGAACGACACGAGCTCGCGCGGCGTCTCCTTCGTGTCGGCAGGCGGCGGAATCGACACCGGCTGGAAGCTGACTTTCGCCGGCCCCGTGAAGAGCGCCGCCGTCATGAAGTAGTTGTCGTCTACGCCGGCGAATTTGAAATCGCCTTCGAAGACCGACTGCTTGGCCAGGTCCTTGGGCGCCAGCCGCTGGACCTTGCCGTCCTGAAAGAGGAGCGCTTCGGCTTTCTGCGTGTACTGACTGAGCTGGCCAACATCGCCGACCGCGGGGCCCCACACAATCGTGGGCGTCACCGCGCGATCGGCTTGAGTCACGGTCGCTTTGAACGTAAGGACATACGAGGCGGGTTCGAAATGAAACTGTTTGATCGCCTGAAGGCCTGACGCATCGCGATACTCGAATCGAAGATCGACCGACGAGGTCGTCGGTGTCGCCGTCGGCGCACCGCTTACGGTGTAGAGGCCGCCATTCAATGCCGTCGTCGTCGCTTCGTCTGTCGTGCGAAGCGTGAACGGCAGCGGCTGCAAGCTGAGTTTGTTTTCGACGATCTCCTGCGGCTTCCCGTCTTGATCGAAATAACGCTTCAGCCGCCAACTCTTGAGACGCGCACCGCGATTGGTGAAGACCGCGATCACGTCGCGCGTTTCGATACGAATGTCTCGTTCCTCGGCGTCCGCGACGAGCGGTTGAGCCGCGGGAATCACCGGAGCAGCCGGCGGTGGCACCGAAGGCGCCGGTGAGGTCGCCGAATCGGCGGCAGCAGGCGTGGTCGCAGTGCCCGCAGCCGTCTGTGGAGCCGGTGTGATGGCTGGCTTCGGAACAGGCTTCACGACCAGCGCCTGGTAGATATACAGAACCAGGAACGACAAGAAGATGGCGAGAAGAACGCGTCTTTCCATTTAAAACGGGACCGGATCGTGCCCTGCAGCACACAGTGGATGACACCGCGCCAATCGCCGGATGGCGAGCCACCCGCCACCGACGATGCCGTGGCGCTGGACAGCCTCGGCGGCATAGTCGGCGCAGGACGGCAGAAAACGGCAGGCGCCTCTAAAGTGCGGTGAAATTAGGATCTTATAACCTCGAATGAGCGTCAGCGTCAGGCGAACGGGCACGCCGACGTGATGCGCGTTCGAGAGTGGTTCGGTAATCGGCTTCAAGGACGGTCAGGCTGGCGTCAAGCAGTTCGCGCTTGGGCACGACAACGACGTCAAGTCCCTCGGCGATTTTGTTACGGCGAAAAACCTCTCGAATCAGTCGCTTAGCTCGGTTGCGCTCGACGGCACCGCCGAGTTTTCGTGTAGCCGCGATCCCCAACCGCCCGACTGCGCGCTCGTTTGGCAGGACGAACAGCGTGCAGTAGCGGCTATGGACCCGAGTGCCCCGTTCATACACGTGCTGAAATTCTGCTCGGCGGCGAATCCGTTCGGCGGGACGAAATCCGGCCATGGGCGGAGCACGCGCCGCCCTACTCGCTCGAGACCGTCAGGCGTTTGCGGCCCTTCGCGCGCCGGCGCTTGAGCACGAGACGGCCGTTTTTCGTGGCCATCCGGACTAGAAATCCATGCGTCCGTTTCCGGTGACGCGTGTTTGGTTGAAACGTGCGCTTCCCTTTCATGGCCACCCTTCGAGTGAAAACGAACCGCTAATGTTAGCGAACGCATTCCGATAGTGTCAATCAACCTGGAGGTGTGTTACAGTCGGCGTCCTTCATCGGCCGTCTCTGGCCCGGACATTCCATGCGTGTTCGGTCTCTCCCCAAAGTTTTCCACACCTGTGGAAAAAACTGTGGAAAATCGACCGCACTCGCGGCGCCGGCTCGATTTCTGGCCGGAATGTCACAGATCCCGACAGTTCCATGAATCTTTGGGAGCAAATCCTCGCCCGGATCGAAACAAAAGTGAACCGGCACAGCTTCTACACGTGGTTCCGGCCAACGAGCTTCATTACCGAAGACCGCCTGTCGGTCACCGTGCGCGTCCCCAATGGGCTGTTCAAAGACTGGCTCACCAAGCATTACTCGGGCGTGCTCAACGAGGCGATGAACGAGGTAAGGCGGCCAAATCTCACGATTAACTACGTCGCCGACCCGCAGAACGACGCCGTCGCGATTCAGCTTGGGGCCGACGAAACGGGGGCAGCGCTCGAGGAGGGTCCCGTGCCCTCCGTTCCAGGACCGGCCGGACTCAACCCCCGCTACACGTTCGACACCTTCATCGTCGGATCCTCCAATCAGTTTGCGCACGCGGCGTGCCGTGCGGTCGCCGAGGCGCCGTCGCGTTCGTATAACCCGCTCTTCATCTACGGTGGCGTTGGTCTCGGTAAAACGCACTTGATGCACGCGATCGGCCACTACGTGCTCATGCACGATCGCAATCTGAAGCTGACCTACATCTCGTCTGAGCGATTCATGAACGAGATGATCAATGCGGTTCGATACGATCGCGTGATCGATTTCCGCGAGCGCTACCGGTCGGTCGACGTGCTGTTGGTCGACGATATCCAGTTTCTCGCCGGCAAGGAAGGCACACAGACGGAATTTTTCCACACGTTCAATGCGCTGTACGACTCGCAAAAGCAGATTGTGTTGAGCAGCGATTGCCCGCCACACGAGATTCCCGCGCTCGAAGAGCGACTGCGCTCGCGCTTCGAGTGGGGATTGATCGCCGACATTCAGTCGCCGGATCTCGAGACGAAGGTCGCCATTCTCAAGAAAAAGGCCGAGGCCGAAGCGGTGCCGCTTCCTGACAACGTCGCGATGTACATCGCCGGCAAAATCAAATCGAACATCCGCGAGCTCGAAGGGTCGCTGATCCGGCTCATCGCCTACGCGTCCCTGACCGGACAGGAACTCTCGCTGGGGCTGGCGCAGGACGTGCTGAAAAACATCCTCGACCACGAAGAGAAGGCGGTGACGATCGAGATCATCCAGAAGTTCGTCGCCGATTACTACAATCTCAAGCTCGTCGATCTCAAGTCGCGCAACAACTCCAAATCCGTGGCGATGCCGCGGCAGATCGCGATGTATCTTTGTAAATCGCTGACGCATGCGTCGCTGCCGGAAATCGGTCGGAGCTTCGGAGGAAAACATCACTCAACGGTCATTCATTCGATTCGGAAGGTCGACGATCTGCGGAAAAAAGATGGAAATTTCAACACGTTGATCGGCAATTTTCTCGAAGGATTCAGGTAGAGTTGCGTTTTTCCACAGGGCCTCATGTGGCGTATTGCGGATAACTGTCTAGCTCATGGATGAGGTGCCATAGACGACTCTAATCCGGGGTTTGGAATCACGTTTTTTGCACAAGCTAACTTGCTCAAAAACAAGAACTAACGCCGCTGCTTTGCTTTTCAACACGCCCTCTTCTCCTATATAATTTCTCATTCTCGAATCTCTCCTCTCCTTAGGGGATCCGCAGGCCAAACGCCCGCTTTTTCGAGGTCAACACAGCCATGGAACTTGTCGTCCGGAAGAACGACCTTCTGCGAGAACTGCAACTTTTTCAGGGAATCGTGGAGCGAAAAAACACGATCCCGATCCTGGCGAATGTGTTGATGGAAGCCAAGGGCGACGAGGTGCGCTTTCTTGCCACGGATCTTGAAGTCGGACTGCGCAGTCAATGCGCAGCAGCGGTTGCGAAGGGCGGCGCGCTCACGCTGCCGGCGAAAAAGTTCTACGAAATCGTGAAATCGCTACCGGAAACCGACATTCGAATCGCCGAAGACAAAGGCGGCGTCAAGGTGGCGGCGGATCGCTTCGATTCACGCATGCAGACGCTCCCCCGCGAGGATTTTCCGACGCTGCCGGAACACGCCGGGACGAGCGGGGCGCCTCGAGCGACGCTCCCTCGCGCCGCGGTCAAGGAAATGGTCGCCAAAACCGCCTTTGCCATCACCGGTGAAGACACGCGGTATTTCCTGAACGGCGCGCTGTTCGTCCTGCGTCCTGACGAGATGAGCCTCGTCGCAACCGATGGCCATCGGCTCGCGCTCGTGACGGTGGCCCGCGGCGGCGGAGCAGCGGAGCGGGGCGGTGGGGAGGATGAAGTGAAGGCGATTCTCCCGAAGAAGACTCTCGGCGAGTTGTCGCGGCTGTTGCAGGAGGGCGATGCGGATATTCAGTACGAGCGTGGCGAGAATCATCTGTTTTTTGACGTCGGAGGCCGGTTGCTCATCTCGCGGATGATCGACGGCCAGTTTCCCGCGTACGAGCGCGTCATTCCCAAAGGCAACGACAAGAAGATCGAATTCGAGCGCGATCGCCTGACGAGCGCAGTCAAGCGCGTGGCGTTGCTCTCGAACGAACGATCACGCGCCGTGAAGTTTCAGATCGAAAACGGCAGAGTCGACGTCACGTCGAGCAGTCCGGATCTTGGCGAGGCCAAGGAAACGCTGCCGATCGAGTTCACCGGCTCGCCGATGCAAATCTGCTTCAACGCGCAATACGTCCTCGATTTTCTGTCCGCAGTGTCGACCGATGTGGTCTCACTCGAGCTGAAGGATGAAGTGAGCCAGGCCGTGATGAAGCCGGTCGGCGCCGAGGGCTACGACTACACGTACGTGATCATGCCGATGAGAGTGTGACGTTGAACCATACCGACCGAACGCAACACCCACAGGATCAAGAGCCCGAAGATCTCAATCGCTCCCAGGAGACTGCCGCGGCTGGTGCGAACGGGAGCGGAGCGGAGCGGGGTGGTGGGGTCCCCGCGGAGCGCGTCCGGGGGGCAGAGGCTCCCGGAGTAATCGAAGACGCCTATTCCGCCGACAAGATCAAGGTTCTCGAAGGCCTTGAAGCGGTTCGGAAGCGGCCCGCGATGTACATCGGGTCGACCGGTCCCGCCGGATTGCATCATCTCGTCTACGAAGTCGTCGACAATTCGATAGACGAAGCGCTCGCAAGCTTCTGCGATCAGATCAACGTCACGATTCATATCGACGGCTCGGTCACGGTCATCGACAACGGGCGCGGCATTCCCGTCGATCGTCACGAAAGCGGAAAGTCGGCCGCCGAAGTGGTCTTGACGGTTCTCCATGCCGGCGGCAAGTTCGACAACGACAGCTACAAGGTGTCCGGCGGTCTGCACGGAGTGGGTGTCTCGGTGGTCAACGCGCTGTCCGAGACGCTCGACCTCGAGATCTGGCGCAACGGTCAGGTGTACCAGCAAAGCTACGATCACGGGAATCCAATCGGTGAGCTGGAAGTGACCGGCACGACGAAGCGCCGCGGCACGAAAGTCACTTTCAAGCCGGACGCGGACATCTTCGAGACACTGGTCTTCAGCTTCGACACGCTGGCGCAGCGCCTGCGCGAGCTCGCGTTCCTCAATGGCGGCATCGTCATCACGCTCGACGATGAGCGCGACGGCAAGAGCCACAAGTTCCAATACGACGGCGGCATTGTCTCGTTCGTCCAGCACCTGAACAAGAACAAGGCGGCGGTCAACGAGAAGCCGATTTACATGCGCGGCGAGAAGGACGGCATCGACGCCGAAATCGCGCTGCAGTGGAACGACGGGTACGCGGAGACGCTGTATTCCTTCGCCAACAACATCAACACGCACGAAGGCGGCACGCACCTCTCCGGCTTCCGGTCGGCGCTGACGCGGACCATCAACTACTACGCGAGCAAGAACAACCTCGCGAAAGATCTCAAAGAGAGCGTCACGGGCGACGACATTCGCGAGGGCCTCACGGCGGTCATCAGCGTGAAGATCCCGCACCCGCAATTCGAGGGGCAGACGAAGACCAAACTCGGTAACACCGAGGTGAAGGGCATCATCGAGGCGATCGTCAACGACAAGCTTGGCGCCTATCTCGAGGAGAATCCCGGCGTCGCGCGAAAGGTGCTCGGCAAGGCGATCGACGCCGCACGCGCGCGTGAAGCCGCGCGAAAAGCTCGCGACCTCGTGCGCCGCAAGGGCGCGCTCGACGGCAGCTCGCTTCCGGGGAAGCTCGCCGACTGCCAGGAACGCGATCCCGCGCAAAGCGAGCTGTACATCGTCGAGGGTGAGTCAGCGGGCGGATCGGCCAAGCAGGGTCGCGATCGCCGGTTCCAGGCCATCCTGCCGCTCAAGGGCAAGATTCTGAACGTCGAAAAGGCCCGCTTCGACAAGATGATCGGCAGCGACGAAATCAAGACGATGATCGCCGCGCTCGGATGCGGGATCGGGTCTGAAGACTTCGACATCGAGAAGCTGCGCTATCACCGCATCATCATCATGACGGACGCCGACGTCGACGGATCGCACATCCGCACGCTGTTGTTGACGTTCTTCTACCGGCAGCTGCCGAAAGTCATCGAGAACGGCTACATCTACATCGCGCAGCCGCCGCTGTTTCGCGCGAAGCGGGGCAAGAGCGAAACCTACATCAAGGACGAGCGCGAGCTCGACGCGTTCCTGATCAAGCGGGCGGCGGAGGCGCGCGTGGTGCGCATCCCGTCGACGGCGATTGAGATTTCCGGTGGAGATTTGGAAAAGCTGCTCCACAAGATGATCGCGCACCAGAAGCTGCTGCAGGTCGTCGAGCGTCGCGGTCACCCGCGCGAGATCGTCGAAGCGCTCGTGGCCGCCGGCGCGGATCGCGATTACTTCGGCGACAAGGACAAACTGGATCGCCTGGCGGAGACGCTCACGACGCCGACGCGCACCGTGACCGTCCAGCGCGACGAGGAGCACAATCGCTATCTGCTCCACGTCGAGGATCGCGCGAGCGGCTATCCGCGCCAGCACACCATCGGCGTGGACTTCGTGACCGCGGCCGAGTACCGCACGCTGCTCGCGAACCATCGCGACATCCCGTCGTTCGACGGCGACGTCATCGTGTCGAGCGCGGGCCCCCAAAACATCGACGCCGGCGACGGTGCAGACGCGGCCGACGGGGCGAAGCCGTCGGACCGGGGGGCAGGGGCCCCCGGACTCGCGAAAGACAAAACCGCGGATGTCCGGCTGCGATCGCTCGACGACCTCGTCGACTACTTCATCACCGCCGGCAAGAAAGGCGTGGCCATCAACCGCTACAAGGGCCTCGGCGAAATGAACCCCGATCAGCTCTGGGCGACGACGATGGATCCGGCAGCGCGGACGCTGTTGCAGGTGCGCGCTGAAGATCACACCGAAGCGGATCTGATGTTCACGACGCTGATGGGCGATCAAGTCGAGCCGCGCCGCAAATTCATCGAGGACAACGCGCTCGACGTGAAAAACCTGGACGTGTAATGGCCGATCTGGTCCCGCAGCTGCTTCCCGTCAACATCGAAGACGAAATGAAGCGGTCGTACATGGATTACGCCATGAGCGTAATCATTGGACGAGCGCTGCCCGACGTTCGCGACGGCTTGAAGCCGGCTCATCGCCGCGTGCTGTACGGCATGAAGACGATGGGCCTGTCGCCGACGCGCGGCTATCGCAAGTGCGCGAAGATCGTCGGCGAGGTGATGGGCAACTTCCACCCGCACGGCGACCAGTCGATTTACGACACGCTCGTGCGGATGGCGCAGGACTTCAACATGCGCTATCCGCTGGTGGACGGGCAAGGCAACTTCGGGTCGATCGACGCCGATCCGCCGGCGGCGATGCGGTACACCGAGGCGCGGCTGCAGGCGCTCGGCGACGACATGATGACGGATCTCGACAAAGAGACCGTCGACTTCGTGCCGAACTACGACGAGACGACCGAAGAGCCGACCGTTCTTCCCACGCCGTTTCCAAATCTGCTCGTCAACGGATCCGCCGGCATTGCCGTTGGCATGGCGACCAACGTTCCGCCGCACAATCTTCGCGAGGTGATCAGCGGGTGCATCTGGCTCGTCGAGAATACGCATCTTCGGCCGGCCGACGTGGATGAAGTGATCACGCGCGGCGAGAAGCTGAAGCAGCTGATCAAGCTGATTCCCGGTCCCGACTTCCCGACCGCCGGCTACATCGTCGGCCGCGCGGGCGTGCTGCAGGCCTACTCGACGGGGCGCGGCTCCATCATGATGCGCGCCCGATCGGTGATCGAAACGAACAAGAAGGGCGACAGAATCTCCATCGTCATCACGGAGATTCCGTATCAGGTCAACAAGAAGACGCTGCTCGAGCGCATTGCGGACCTGGTGCACGAGAAGGTGATCGAGGGCATCTCCGACCTGCGCGACGAATCCGATCGCGAGGGGATGCGCATCGTCATCGAGTTGAAGCGCGGCGAGAAGCCCGAGGTGATCCTCAATAACCTGTACAAGCACACCGCGCTGCAATCGAGCTTCGGCATCATCATGCTCGCCATCGTCGGCGGCCGCCCGAAGGTCCTGAATCTGCTGGAGCTCGTCGAGGGCTTCGTCGAGTTCCGGCGCGAAGTGGTGCGTCGCCGCACCGAGTTCGAGCTGAAGAAGGCCGAGGCGCGGTACCACATCCTCGAAGGCCTGAAGATCGCGCTCGACCGTCTCGACGAGGTGATCAAGCTCATTCGCGGATCGAAGACCGTTCCCGAAGCGCGCGATGGCCTGATGACGAACTTCAGTCTGACGCAGATTCAGTCGCAGGCGATTCTCGACATGCAGCTGCAGCGGCTGACGGGCCTCGAGCGTCAGAAGATCCTCGACGAGCTGGCCGAGCTGCTGAAGACCATCGAGCGGCTCCGCGCGATTCTCGCCAGCGAACGGTTGCTGATGCAGATCATCGTCGACGAGTTGAAGGCGGTACGGACGAAGTACGGTGACGATCGCCGTACGCAGATCATCGACGAGTCTGGCGAGCTGAGCATCGAGGATTTGATCGCCGAAGAGGACATGGCGATCACCGTCAGCAACACGGGCTATATCAAGCGGACCGCGATCTCGACCTATCGCAACCAGCGCCGCGGCGGCAAGGGGCGCATCGGCATGCGCACGCGGGACGAAGATTTCGTCAGCCACTTGTTCGTCGCCTCGACGCACGCCTACATCATGATTTTCTCGGACCGCGGCCGCGCGTACTGGCTGAAGGTCCATGAGATTCCCGATGTCGGCCCTGGCGGAAAAGGCAAGTCGATCGCGAATCTCGTCTCGATGGAAGACGGCGAGCGAATCGCCGCCATGCTGGCCGTGAAGGAATTCGAGGACGACAAGTTCATCGTGATGGGTACCCGCCGCGGCATCGTCAAGAAGACCGCGCTGTCGGCGTTCAGCAACCCGCGCGCCGGCGGCATCATCGCGATGGGTGTTGAAGAAGGCGATGCCGTCATCGCCGTGCAGGTGACCGACGGCACCGGCGAGGTCTTCATCGGCACTCGCTACGGCATGGCCATCCGATTCCCGGAGACCGACGTCCGGCCGGTGGGTCGCACGGCGTACGGCGTGCGCGGCATCTCGCTGCGCGGCGAGGACTACGTCGTGGCGATGGAGGTCGTCAAGCCGGGCGGGACGCTCCTGACGGTCACCGAGCGCGGCTTCGGCAAGCGCACTGAGATCGACGAATATCGCGTGCAGTCGCGCGGCGGCGTCGGTATCATCAACATCGCGACGACGACCCGGAACGGGCTGGTGGTCGGCGTCGCTTACGTCCAGCAGGGCGACGAGCTGCTGCTGATGACGCAGCAGGGCATGATCCTCCGGATGCCGACCGACGACGTCCGAGCCATCGGCCGCGCCACGCAAGGCGTGACGCTCATCAACATCGAGGGCGACGACAAGGTCGTTTCGATCGCGCGACTCGTCGAAAAGGAAGAAGAGGGGGAATAGCAAGGAGGTGGGGAATGTTCCGGTCGAGACTGAGCACCGCACGCATGCTCGGCGTTTCGCTGACCGCCCTGACTCTCGTCGCCTGCTCGGGCGGCGCCGAGCAACCGATCCTCAGTCAGTTCTTCGCAGCGTCCCGGCTGCACGACAACACGACGCTCGGCGGCTTTTCCACCGTCGCGTTCGAGCCAGGCACGCACGGCATCATCACCGCGTTCACCGTCACCAACGTCACTCCCGAGCAGCGCAAGCCGCTGGCGCTGAAGACGCTGGCCAAGGCGCAGGACGATGCGAGAGCCGAGGACGCTGCGTTCACGAAACGCAAGGACGAGTACGCGAACCAGGCTGGCGAAGCGTTGGAGCGCGTCGTCAAAGCAGGGCGCACCGGCAAATTGAAGGGCAAGGACGCCGAAGTGCAGGTCGGGTGGTTCAAGCTCGTGGACGAGGGCGTCGCGGTCGCGAGGAAAGTGACTGATGCGCGGCGGACGCTGGCGGCAGAGAGCGCCGTGGTGGACTTGAGCGTCGCCGATCCACGCAATCCGGTCGATACGAAGAAATACGACGGCGAGCTCGTGTCGAAGGACGTGACGATCGACGCCCCCGTGAAGACACCGAACGGTCAGACGGTGCAGAAGACACTGGTGGTCACGCTGCAGCGTGCCGAGCTGAAGGGCGACAGGCCCATCACCGGCCGGTGGATCATCACCGGCATCAAGGACGCGTCAGGGTCTGGGGCGACTCCGCGGTCGTAATCACCCATTCGCCCTCGTGGTTCGCCAGCGTCAACCGCGCCTCGCGCGCATCGAGCGATCGTTCGCCCGTGCGCGCGTCTTCACTTCTCACTTCGACGGTCATATAGGCCCGCGCCTCAACGTTTGAGTCCACCGTCACCTGCACGTCGACGAACTGCACGTCCCAGCCGCTGGCGGGCGGATGCATGCCGGCGACAGCCGCCAGCAACGCGTCTCGCGACGTGATGTCCACGTCGCCTTTTCCGACGGTGAGTCGAACGTTGTCCGCGAGGTAGCGGCGCAGTTGCGCAATGCGCGCGACACGCGCGACCTCGTGGTCATTGGCCGGCACAGACAACGTCGCGGCGAGCCGCCCGAGCTGCCGCTTGACGGCTCTCGTGGGACTGAACCACCAGACGTACACGAAGTACGCGGCCAACAAGGCGAACACCGCGACGACATACTTCGTGCCGTTGGATTTCATGATGTGTCGCAGGGCCTTCGACCCTGCGATCTTACGCGGGTTCGAGGCGCGCGAACTTCGCGCGCAGCGTCTTCACACCGACGGCGGCAAAACGGACGACCAGTTTCGTGTCGTCAGCCAACGCCTCGACGCTGATGACGCTGCCGACGCCGAACTGCGGATGTCGCACGCGCATCCCCGGCCGGAGCGCCATGCCAGTCGACTGGTCCTCGTCTTCGTACGCATAGGTCGCTGCTTCTTCACGGATGCGACTGCCGCGCCGGCCGCGGCCGTACGGGTTCGTCCGGAACTCGTAGTGCGGGAAATTTCCTTGATACGGCGAGGAGGTAAATGCGGGCAGGATGCGATCGACGAGCTCCGCCGGCACCTCGTCGATGAACCGCGAGGCCTCGCTGGATTGATACTCGCCGAAGATGCGGCGGCGCGCGGCGCCCGTCAGCACGAGACGCGCGCGCGCGCGTGTCATGCCGACGTAGCAGAGCCTGCGCTCCTCTTCGAGCTCCTCTTCGTCGTTGCTGGATCGCGAATGCGGGAAGAGCCCTTCTTCGAGACCCGCGAGAATCACGACCGGGAACTCGAGCCCCTTGGCGCTGTGCAGCGTCATCATCCAGACGCGCGCGTCGCGCGAGCCCTGTTCCTCGTCGGCGTCGGACAGCAGTGACAGACGATCGACGAACCCGCCGAGCGACGCTTCCGGCTCGCGACTCTCGTACTCGCGTGCGGCCGAGACGAGCTCCGCCAGGTTTTCGATGCGGCTCTCGGCATCCTCGCTTCGCTCCTCGCGCAGATCCTGAAGGTATCCACTCTGGTCGAGCATCTTGCCGATCGCAATCGACACCGACTCGCGCCGCGCCATCTCGGTCAGATTCACAATCAGGTCGCGAAACGCGGCGAGCGAGGCGGCCGCGCGATTCGGGAACGCGCGATCCTCGAGTCCACGGACCAGGCGCGCCCACAGCGAGTTGGCCGACAACGTCGGTTGAAGTCCAGCGGCGAGCAGCGGCAAGTTTTCATCGGACGCGGGCTCGACGTTCTCGACCGCTTCCATGACCCCTTTGCCGATTCCCCTCGCCGGGGTGTTGATCACCCGTCGCAGGCTCACATCGTCGTGTGGATTGATCACGAGACGCATGTAGGCCAACGCGTCCTTGACTTCCCGGCGCTCGTAAAACCGAACGCCGCCGATGACCTTGTACGCGACGCCTTCGCGCATGAGCGCGTCTTCAATCGTGCGCGACTGCGAATTGGTCCGATACAGTACGGCGACCAGCGCGTCGACGTCGTCGGCGAGGGCCGTCCGAGCCGTCCGCGTGATGAAGTCCGCTTCCTCCAGCTCGTCACTCCCGCGGAAGTACGTGATGCGGTCGCCGCCCTTGCGATCGGTCCAGAGGTGCTTGTCCTTGCGATTGCGGTTCTGACTGATGACCGCTGACGCCGCGTCCAGGATGATCTGCGTCGAGCGGTAGTTGCGTTCGAGCTTGACCGTCCTGGCCTCTGGAAAATCGCGCTCGAAGTCCAGAATGTTTCGCAGATCGGCGCCACGCCACTTGTAGATTGACTGATCAGGATCGCCGACGACACAGAGATTCCGGTGGACTTCCGCAAGGCGGCGAATGAGCAGGTACTGCGGCCGATTCGTGTCCTGGTATTCGTCCACCATGACGAATCGGAACTGCCCGGAGTATTTCGTGCGCACTCGCTCCGATTGCTCGAACAGATCGACCGTCTTCAGCAGCAGGTCGTCGAAGTCGAGCGCGTTGCTCTCTTTGAGCGCCTTCAGGTAGTACTCGTAGACCTTCGCGACTTGTGCGTCCTTCTGGTTCCAGCTCGCCGATGCCGCGATCGCCTCGGGGCCTTCCATCAGGTTTTTGGCGTGGCTGATGCGCGACAGCGCCGCGCGCGGCTGCACGAACGAGTCGTCGATGTGCAGCTCTTTGAGCGCCTGCTTGACGACCGTCAGCTGATCGGAGGAGTCGTAGATGACGAAGTCGCGCGACAATCCGATCGCCGGCGCCTCACGACGCAGCAGCCGCGCGCACAGCGAGTGAAACGTCGACACCCACATGCGGCTGCAATCGGAGCCGAGCAGATGCTCGACGCGCGCGCGCATCTCTTCCGCCGCTTTGTTGGTGAACGTGACGGCCAGCACTTCTTCGGGCTGCGCGTGGCCGTCGCCGACGAGGTACGCGATGCGGCTCGTGATGACGCGCGTCTTGCCCGAGCCGGCGCCGGCGAGGATGAGAAGCGGTCCCTTGATCTGCAGGACCGCTTCGCGTTGTTCAGGGTTGAGCGTCTCGAGGAAGTTCAATCACATCATTCTACCGTGACTGACTTCGCGAGATTGCGCGGCTGATCGACGTCGCAGCCGCGGCGAACGGCGATGTCGTACGCGAGCAGCTGGAGCGGCAGCGACATGACAATCGGTGTCAGCAGATCGGGCGTGGGCGGCAGCTGGAACACCACGTCTTTCGACGGATCGAGAATCGCCTGCAGCTTGGTGTCGCCGCGCGTGGTGAGCGCGATCACCGAACCGCCGCGTGCCTTCACTTCCTGCATGTTGCCGATCATCTTTTCGAACACGGCGTCGTGCGGCGCAATGGTCACAACCGGCATCCGTTCGTCGATGAGCGCGATCGGACCGTGTTTCATCTCGCCGGCAGGGTAGCCCTCCGCGTGGATGTACGAGATTTCTTTCAACTTCAGCGCGCCTTCGAGGGCAATCGGATAGTTGATGCCGCGGCCGAGGTACAAAAAGTCGGTTCGGTTGTAGAAACGGGCGGCAATTTCTTCAACCTCGGGCGCCAGCTTCAGCGTCTGCTCCAGGAGCTGCGGCAGCTGCAGCAGCGCGTCGACGTGCGGTTTTGAGGCCTCGGGCGAAAGCACGCCGCGAACCTGCCCCAGTCGAAGCGCCAGCAGATACAAGGCCACGAGCTGTGACGTGAACGCCTTGGTCGATGCGACGCCGATTTCCGGCCCGGCATGGGTGTAGATCGTGCCGTCGGTTTCCCGCGTGGCCATACTGCCGACGACATTGCAAATGGAGATGCTGCTGGCGCCGGCGTGCTTCGCTTCGCGCAGTGCCGCCAGCGTATCGGCCGTTTCACCGGACTGCGTGATGACGACCGCCAGCGTGTTTTTCGTCACGATCGGCTGCCGATAGCGGTACTCCGACCCGTAATCGACGTCCACGTGCAGGCGCGCGAGCTGCTCGATCATGAACTTGCCGACGAGTCCCGCGTGCCACGATGTGCCGCAGGCGAGAATCGTCACGCGATCGACCGCCTTGAGGGTCTCGTCGCTGATCTTCATCTCCTCGAGGAACACCTTGCCGGAGTCCTGCGACACGCGCCCGAGGATCGTTTCGCGCGCGGCGGTCGGCTGCTCGAAGATTTCCTTGAGCATGAAGTGCTTGTAGCCGGCCTTCTCGGCCATGATCGGATCCCAGAGGACGCGCTGCGTCGCTTTGGAGACTGGCCGACCGAAGAAATCGGTGAACGCCACGCCCGTCGATGTGATGACCGCCATCTCCTCGTCGCCGAGGAAGACGACGTCGCGCGTGTGACTGAGGATGGCGGGGATGTCGGATGCCACGAAGAACTCGCCGTCGCCGAGGCCGACCACGATCGGCGGCCCGTTGCGGACGGTGACGATCTTTCCCGGATCGTCGGCGGAAATCAGCACCAGCGCGAAGAGACCGCGCATCAGCATCAGCGCCCGACGTACGGCGTTCTCGAGCCCGTCGTCCTTCATCTCGCGCTCGACGAGGTGAGCCACGATCTCGGTGTCGGTCTCTGTGACGAACGTGTGCCCCTGCTTCTGAAGCTCGAGCTTCAGATCGAGATAGTTCTCGATGATCCCGTTGTGGACGACGACGATCTTGCCGGTGCAGTCGCGATGCGGGTGCGCGTTCTCTTCGGTGGGCCGGCCGTGCGTCGCCCAGCGCGTATGGCCCACGCCGTAGTCGCCCGAAATCGGATCGGATCCGATGACGTCTTCGAGGTTCGACAGCTTGCCGGCGCTGCGCCGAAGGTCAACGTGGCCGTCGCGCACGACGGCGACGCCCGCCGAGTCGTAGCCGCGGTACTCGAGCCGCCGCAGCCCGTCGATGAGAACCGGCACGACTTCCTTCGGCCCGATGTATCCAATGATTCCGCACATATCACTTTTTCTTTCGGTTGGTGACCCAGTTTTCGATGTTGCGTTGCTTGCCCGCCGAAACGGCGAGCGCATCGGGCGGAACGTTTTCACGAATCGTCGTGCCGCTGCCGACGTACGCGCCTTTGCCGACCGTGACCGGCGCGATGAGTTGCGTGTCGCTGCCGATGAACGCGCCGTCTTCGATGACGGTCCGATTTTTTTTCTCGCCGTCGTAGTTGCACGTGATGGTGCCGGCGCCGATGTTCACTTTGTTGCCGATCGTCGCGTCTCCGAGATACGCCAGGTGCATCGATTTCGATCCGGCGCCCAGCACCGTTTTCTTCAACTCGACGAAGTTGCCGACGCGCGCATGCTCGCGGACGTCGGCGTCGTTGCGCAGGTGTGCGAACGGTCCCACATGCGCATCGTCGCCCAGGCGCGAGTTTGTGATGACGCAGTGGTTGAAAACCGTCACGCGATCGCCAATGGTCGAATCGACAATCCGCGTGCCGCTGTGAATCTCGCAGCCGCTGCCGATGGTCGTGTGGCCTTCAATCGAGACGACCGGGTGGATGACCGTGTCACGGCCGATGGTCACGTCGCGATCGATGTACGCCGTCGCCGGATCTTCAATCGTCACCCCCTCGGCCATCAGCTCTGTCGTTTTCTGCTGTCTCACAATTCGGCTCACTTCCGCCAGTTCGAGGCGGCTGTTGATCCCTCTGATTTCGTCGGGATTCGAGACTGTGACGGTTTCCACGCCGAGGCCCCGTTGGCGATAGATGCCGACGAGATCCGGCAGGTAGTACTCGTTCTGCGAGTTCTGCGCCGCGATACTTCGAACTGCGTCGAACAGGCCGTCCAGCGCGAAGGCGTAGATGCCGGAGTTGATCTCGCGAATCTCGCGCTCGGCCGGGCTGGCGTCCTTCTCCTCAACAATACGTGCAATCTGCTCGCCGGTCCGCACGACGCGGCCGTAGCTGTGAGGGTCATCAACGATCGCGGTGAGTACCGTCGCGGCGGCGCCGGTCGTCTGGTGCCGCTGCAGCAGCGTTTTGAGCGTGGCCGGCGACAGCAGCGGCACGTCGCCGGACAACAGCACCACGGTCCCTTTCGCGTTTCGCAAGGCCAGCTCGGTCGTCAACAGCGCGTGCGCCGTCCCAAGTTGTGGCTCCTGCACCACAAAAGTGAGGCCCTCGTTCCCCGCGAGTGCGACTTGGACAATCAGCGCCTGATGGCCGATGACGACGGTTCTGGACCTTGGGTTGACGGTCGCCGCCGTTGCAAGCACGTGGTCGATCATCGGGAGTCCGGCGACCCGATGGAGCACTTTCGCGAGCGCGGACTTCATGCGCGTCCCTTTACCGGCCGCGAGGATCACGAGGTGGACGTCCATCTTTAACCGCGTGGGGCCCCACCCCCACGCCAGACGCGCTCGCGCTGCGGCGCTCGCGCGTATCCAGGACAGAACGTCCCAGCGCCAGTCACGAGCTCAATTATCGCGCCGTTCGGCTCTTGAACGGGCGGCGGGGATGGGGAGACCGCGGAGCTAGGGGCGGCGCTTCGAGCGCCGCGCGGAATGACTCGTCGTCTCGGAGCGGCTCGAGATCCGGATCGTTGCGGGCCAGCGCGCGGTTTTCGTGGTTCAGAGCGATGGCGCGCTCGAGATGGGCGACTGCCTCCGCGTGCTCGTCTCGTTGCGCGTGGGCGACCGCCAGCATGTAGAGCGCGTGATCGTTGTCAGGATCTTCGTCCCGGACCAGCCGCAAGTGCGCAATCGCCTGATCGTACTGGCCGCCGTTGATCGCGAGCGTCGCGGCGTACAACCGCTCGTCGACCGTTTGCGGAGACGATTCGCGGGGCTTTACCTGACGCTGGCAGATGTTCAGGTAGAGGCGCACGCGCTCGTGCAATTCTTTTTCTTCGGGATACTGCCGGAGGACGGAGTCGAACAGGTTGCCGGCGCCCTCGTAGTCGTGGCGCTGCAGCGCCTCCAGCCCGCGCTCGTAAATCGCCACGGCTTCGAAATACGTCGATCGGCGCTGTGGAGCTGCCGGCGCGGCGGGCGCGGATCGCGACGGGGCAGCATCAACATTGCGTGCCGGCCGTGGCCGTACGGGGGCCGACTGGGGTGGAGACTTCGCCGGATGCGGCTGCGGCCGCCGCTGCTTGGTCATCGCCGTATGCGCCACTGAAAAACGCGCTGAAAGCGGGCCGGTAAAGTAACAGAACGTTTTCCGATGGTCAAGCGACCGGTCTGGCCGTCGACGACACGACGCCCAATTTTTGGCATTAGCCAGATTTCTTGGCGGCTTCAATCGCGGCGTAGACGTCGTTCGGTGCCATTCCGTGACGCCGAGCTAAGGCCGCTACAGCGCCACGCCT
Source organism: Acidobacteria bacterium 13_1_40CM_65_14 (assembly GCA_001917905.1). GTDB lineage: Bacteria > Acidobacteriota > Vicinamibacteria > Vicinamibacterales > CAVVIG01 > QHWF01. Next base: position 8,713 of record MNEX01000276.1, on the reverse strand, counting down.
TGAAATCGTGGATTTAGCGGTCATTTCACCAAATTCAGACACCAATTCCTGGCTTGATGGAGCTCTCATCTCACCCCGACCCAGCTGCCGTTCGATCCGCGCGACGACTGTGAACTCACCGAGCGCATTCGGCAGCCGATTTTGAACGCTAGAAATTGGTCCTCTAACCAATTCTTCGTGTGCCTTCGTGAGCTCACGCCCGACGACAACCGGGCAATCGCCAACTGCCTGCTGAAGTGCCCTCAGCGTATCGCGAATTCGGTGAGGAGCCTCAAAGAAGACGACAGTGCCGGCCACAGTCCGGAGGCGATCGAACCATTCTATTCTGGGCTTTGACCGAATTGGTGGAAACCCCAGAAAAGTAAACGTGTCGGTCGGTAGACCGGAGACGGCCAGGGCCGCCATAGGCGCGCTCGGCCCTGGAATGGGTTCGACGCGCAGGCCGGCATCGATCGCCTGCCGAACCAGATGACCGCCCGGATCCGATATCGTCGGCGTTCCCGCATCCGACACTAACGCGACATCGTCGCCCTTCTGCAACCGCGCGATCAGCGCCGGGGTCTTTTTGGATTCGTTGTGCTCGTGAAGACTCGTCGTCGGCGTGGAGATGGCATGTCGAGCGAGCAGGTGAGCCGTCCGCCGCGTGTCTTCGGCGGCGATGACGGCGACCTCGCGCAGCACGCGCAACGCCCGCACCGTGATGTCTTCGAGGTTGCCGATCGGCGTGGCGACCACGAACAGGGTGCCCGGCATGTGAGCGGCGGCGTTTATTGTACCATTGGCGGATCGTGCCGACCGAAGCTCGGCCGTCTTGAAACGATGATTGCTTCTGAGCCACTCCCGCATTTCGTCGACGACCTGCTCGGCTACCTGCACGAGACCCATCCCACGTATGCCACCCTCGACGGGGTCCATACGCACGATGACCTGCTCGAGGACTTCAGCCGTCACGGGATCGACAGCGAGCTCCATGCGCTATCGGGATACCTGCGCCGCCTCGACGAGATCCAGCGCGAAGGGCTGACCGAGGTCGAGCGCCTCGAGCACCGGATGCTCACCTCGCACCTGCAGTCGCGCATGTTCGAGCTCGAGGACGTGCGGACCTGGGAGCGCAACCCGCAGCAGTATGCCGACATCCTCGCGTCGAGCCTCGCGGGGCAGGCGCTCTTCCCGTTTGCGCCCGCGGCGGAGCGTGCGCGACGGGTCCTGTCCAAATTACGGCAGACGCCGCGGCTGATTCAGGCGGCTCGCGACAACATCAAAGATCCGCCGGGTATCTTCGTGAAGGTCGGCATCGAGACGATGCGCGGTGCGTTGAAGTTCATCGAGGAGGAGCTGCCGCGCGCGTTCGCGGATGTCGACGATTTGCATCTGCTCGGCGATCTGGCCGACGCGCAAACCGAAGCGTCGCACGCCGTTGGCGCGTATGTGCAGTACCTCGAGGAGATGGCACCCAAGGCGCGCGCCTCGTTTCGGCTCGGGCGCGACCGGTTCGAGCAGAAACTGCGACTGGACGAGGGCATCTCGATTCCGGTCGATCGTTTGCTGGCGATCGCCACGCGTGAGCTGAAAGCCACGCAGGAAGCCTTCAAGTCGCTCGCCGGCCGCATGAACGGCGGCGATCCGCTCGAAACCTGGGCCCGCACGAAGGCCGAACATCCCGCGCCCGGTGAGCTCGTCAACGTCGGCCGCGAACAGCTCGCGGAGCTCGCGACCTTTCTCGAGCGTCAGTCGATCATCACGCTGCCGGCCGGCGAGGAGATTACGGTCGCGCCGACGCCTGACTTCTACCGCTGGTCATTCGCCAGCATGTGGACGCCGGGGCCGTTCGAGACCAAGCCGACGCGCGCGTACTATTACCTCACCGATGTAGATCCGACGTGGCCGCCGGACAGGCAGGACGAACATCTGCGCGACTACAACTATCCAACGCTGTGGTCGATCTCGATCCACGAAGTGTATCCGGGCCACTTCCTTCACTATCAGCATCTGCGGCGCGTGGAATCGAAGACCCGCAAGTCGATCATGTTCGCGCCGGCGTCGTTCGTCGAAGGATGGGCGCACTACTGCGAGCAGATGATGATCGAGGCCGGCTTCGGCCGGCAAGAGTACCGCGTCGAGCTCGGTCAGCTCGCCGAAGCCTTGATCCGGCTCGCGCGCTTCGTGGTCTGCATCAAGCTGCACGCCGAGGACATGTCGGTGGAGCAAGGCGTGCGATTCTTCCGCGATGAGGCATTCGTGGAAGAAGTCAGCGCGCGGCGCGAGGCCGAGCGCGGTACGTTCGACCCGACCTATCTCGTCTACAGCGTTGGCAAGCTGATGCTGCTCAAGCTGCGCCAGGACTACAAGCAGCAGCAAGGCAAATCATTTTCGTTGCGCTCGTTTCACGACACGCTGCTCGGTCAGGGGACGGCGCCGTTCTGGCTGCATCGCCAGCTCCTGCTCGGCGGCGATGGCGGCGGCGACGTGCTGGATTAAGGCCGACATGCCCCTGTACGAGTATCAGTGTGAGGAATGCGATCACCGCTTCGAGGTGATCCAGAAATCATTCTCGGATCCGCCGGTCCAGACGTGTCCCAAGTGCGGCGGGCCTGTGCGGAAGTTGATGTCGTCGCCCGCGATCCAGTTCAAAGGCAGCGGCTTCTACATCACCGATTACGCGAAGAAGGATTCGGCGGCGGAATCCAAGTCCGAGAGCAGCACGTCGGCCGACAGCGGCACGAAGACGGAAAAAACCGACAAGTCCGAGAAGTCGGACAAGTCAGACAAGTCAGACAAGTCGGAGAAGACCGCGGCGGCCAGCTCGTCTGAGTCGAGCGCGAAGCCTACCGCTTCGCCGAAAGCGCCTGCAGATCCAGTGAAGTGAGGTAGGCCGAGAACTGGTCGGCCAGGTCCGGGCGGCGCAGCGCGAAGTACACCACCGCTTTCAGGAAACCGAGCTTGTTGCCGGTGTCGTGGCGGACGCCTTTCACCTCGTACGCGTAAATCGGCCGCGTCTTCAGCAGCTCGCGCAACCCGTTGGTCAGCTGAATTTCGCCGGTGCGGTCGCTCGTGGTCGCGGCCAGCGCCGGGAAAATGTCCGGAGTAAGGACGTAGCGTCCGATGATCGCCAGGTCGGACGGCGCCTCCTCGCGCGGCGGCTTTTCGACAAGATCGCGCACCTGATAGATCCCGTCGCCTAGTCGCGCGTTCGGCTCGATGGCGATGACGCCATAGTTCGAGATGTCGTCGCGCGGCACGCGCTCCACCGCCAGCACCGGCCCTTCGAGCCGCTGAAACACGTCGATCAATTGCCTGACCGCCGGCGGGTTCGCATCGATGACATCGTCGGCGAGGATGACGGCGAACGGCTCGTTTCCCACCAGCTCGCGCGCGACCAGCACCGCGTGTCCGAGGCCGAGCGGCTCGCCCTGCCGCACGTACGCGAAGTTGATCATGTTGGAGATCTTGCGGACCTCAGCGAGTTGTTCGCGCTTGCCGCGCGCTTCCAGGAACGTCTCGAGCTCCACCGACACGTCGAAGTGATCTTCGATCGCGTTCTTGCCGCGGCCGGTCACGAGAATGATGTTGTCGACACCCGACGCGACCGCTTCCTCGACGCCATACTGAATGATCGGCTTGTCGACGAGCGGCAGCATTTCCTTCGGCTGCGCTTTCGTCGCCGGAAGAAATCGAGTCCCGAGTCCAGCAGCGGGAAAGATGGCTTTCCGTACGGTCGGCACGACGGAATCGTAACGTACAATAGATAGCTGAGGTAGCATGCTCGACCCCGCGTACATTCGCGATCATGTCGAAGAAGTCCGCACAGGATTGCGCAATCGGGGTCTCGATTCTGACAAGGCGCTCGAAGAGATCGCGACGCTCGAAACCGCGCGACGCCGGATCATTCCGGAGCTCGAAGGGCTGAGGCGACAGCAGAACGCGTCGGGCGATCAGATCGCACAGGCGAAGCGTCAAGGCAAGGACGCTACGGCAATCCAGGAAGCGAACAAGGCGCGCACGGTCCAGATCAAGCAGCTCGGCTTTCAGCTCGATTCGATCGAGTATCAGCGGACATCCGCTGCGATGGTGCTGCCCAACCTGCCGCATGCAAGCGTGCCGGTTGGCAAGAGCGCGGACGACAACGTCGAAGTGCGGCGGCACGGCGAGCCGCGGACGTTCGATTTCCAACCGCAGCCGCACTGGGATCTCGGCCCCGCGCTCGGCATTATCGATTTCGAGCGCGGCGCCAAGCTCGCCGGCGCGCGGTTCACCGTGCTGAGCGGCGCGGGGGCGCGACTGTCGCGCGCGCTCATCAACTTCATGCTCGATCTGCACACGCGCGAGCACGGCTACCGCGAGGTCGAGCCGCCGTTCCTCGTCAACAGCGCGGCGCTGACGGGCACCGGCCAGCTGCCGAGGTTCGAACAGGATCTGTTCAAGATTGCTGGCGAGTGGGACCTGTATCTTGTGCCGACGGCCGAAGTGCCGTTGACGAATCTTCATCGCGGCGAAATCCTCGACGGCCGCGAGCTCCCGATTCGGTACACCGCCTACACGCCGTGCTTCCGCAGCGAAGCCGGTTCGTACGGGCAGGACGTGCGCGGACTGATCCGCCAGCACCAGTTCGACAAAGTCGAGCTCGTGAAGCTGACGACGCCCGAGTCGTCGTACGACGAGCTCGAATCGCTGACCGCGAATGCCGAGGAAGTGTTGAAGCGGCTGGAGCTGCCATATCGTACGATGCTGCTCGCCACCGGCGACATGGGCTTTTCCGCATCGAAGACCTACGACATCGAGGTCTGGCTGCCGAGCCAGAAGACCTATCGCGAGATCTCCTCGTGCAGCAACACGGAAGCGTTCCAGGCGAGGCGTGCGAACATCAAGTTTCGCGCGGCCGGCACGGGCAGAGCGGAGTTCGTGCACGCGCTCAACGGATCAGGACTCGCGGTCGGCCGCACGCTCATCGCGATTCTGGAGAACTATCAGGAAAAGGACGGCAGCGTCACGATCCCGACGGCGCTTCGTCCGTACATGGATGGAAAGGAACGTATCAGCAAATAGCAATCTGAAATCTGCAGTCTGAAATCTGCAATCCGATGCGGAGGGATGGCCGAGTGGTCGATGGCGGTGGTCTTGAAAACCGCCATCGGCCATCCCTCCAATCTACAGAAACCCGCCTAAATCCTTCACAGCTCCACAATTGGACGGTTCTTGAGACGTTCGGGGTTTTCGAGAATTTCGAGCCCACCGCGCAGCGTGGTTACACTCGGAGTTACACTCCCACGCGTTAGGTCCTGCGCGACCGTTTTCGATCAGAGGACGACAACTCAACGGTGCGGTTTGCTCGCGAGTTGTCCACTGCTCGCAGCCGGCGATCGTGCGTGCTCGGAGTCGTGGCCATCACCTTAGCGGGCGCAGGCCGTTTTCCCCAGGCCCGAGCGCTCATGGACATGAACGCCCTCCACCCAGCAACGGTGTGCGGGGCGTCAGGATCTTCGGCAGCCAGATTCAACGCGTCATTGAACGCGGCGAATCGGCTGCCCTCCGTTCGCTTGAACCGTTCAAGAGCTTGGAGCACCGCCGCTCGTTCGAACGGCAGATCGGGTCCTGCACCTCCCAGGTAGTCCGAAGTGACGTCGAGTTTCTCAGCAAGTTTCTCAACAGTGTCGTAGCGCGGGTTTCTGGTCGTGCCGTCTTCGAGATGTTGAATTCCTGCAGGGTTCATTCCGGTCAACAGAGCTAGCTGACGTCGACGCAGCTTCCTGAACTCGCGAATCCCGGCAAGACGATCGCCTCGAATTGGCATGTGTTGCAGATTTTGCCCGTGGCAGAGACGTCACGCAGGGCAGATTTTGCTCGAAAAAGCAATGATAACGCTCAATCTTAAATTGACCAAAATCAACATTTTGTTGATTTTGGTCAACGACTCGCGCTATCGTTGCGAGGTTCGCCCGACATCGTCATCGGGTAAAGTTGTTCGCCATCCGATGACTCGTGACGAGCTACGCGAATTGGGTTACATCGCGCCGATCGCGACGGTTCCCTCGATCCTGCAGCACGGCATCCTGTCTCACAACCGCGCCGCGAAGCTGCAGCACGAGGACATCTCGCTCAAGCACGTCAACGATTATCGGGCAACGCGGATCATTCCGACTCCGAGCGGCGGACGAAAACTGCATGACTACGCGAACCTTTATATCTGCCCGCGGAATCCGATGTTGCTGAAGAAGAGCGACATGCACGAACAGCTTTGTGTTCTTCGTGTGAACGCGAACGCGATCGACATTCCAGGTGCGATTGTGACCGACGCCAACGCCGGTAGTAAATACACGAAGAACTTCAAGCCGGCTCCTGACGGTCTCTCGATCGTGAACTATGCCCGGACGTGCGCTGATTGGTGGAATCACCCGGACAACAAGATCGAGGGGTGGCAACATTCAGCGCAGAAATGCGCAGAGATCCTTGTACCAAATGTCGTTCCGGCGACGTACACCATTGGTGCGTACGTCTGCTCTTCGGCAGCGAAAGCGAGCCTGGAATCCGTCGCAGGCGGTCTCACTGTGACCATCAACAAGCATCTCTTCTTCAAAAAATGAGTGCGCCAATGGTCAAGGTACTGATCGGCGACATCTTCAAGTCGGACGCGCAGACGCTCGTGAACACGGTCAACATGGTTGGCGTGATGGGCAAGGGAATCGCGCTCGGGTTCCGCAAGCACTTCCCCGAGATGTACGAGGACTACGTGCGACGCTGCGAGCGCCACGAGGTGCGGCTCGGACAACCATATCTCTATCGGCGCGCGATCCCGCCAAACATCATCAACTTTCCGACGAAGGACCACTGGCGCGGAGTTTCACGCCTGTCGGACATCATCGCCGGTTTGAAGCACCTCGAGGCTCACATCCGCGAATGGGACGTGACGTCGTTGGCGGTTCCGCCGCTCGGCTGCGGAGAAGGCCAGCTCGAATGGCGCGTTGTCGGCAAAACACTCTATCGGCACTTGGTACGCCTCAACATTCCTGTGCAGTTGTTCGCGCCGTTCGGCACGCCAGACGAACAGATGCGCCCGGAGTTCTTGGAAGAACCTGCGACGGCCGCGTCGTCGGCCGGCCACCACAATGGCGACGGTACCAAACCCGCGTTTCGAATCGAGCCAGGTTGGTTCGCACTCGTCGCGATTCTCGAGCGGATCAATCAGGAGCGTTACCATTGGCAAGTGGGGCGCGTCGGGTTTCAGAAGGTCGCGTACTTTGCGACGGAAGCAGGCATCCCAACAAAGCTCGTACACGAGCGGAAGAGCTACGGGCCGTACGCGAGGGAAATGAAGCAGGTTCTGTCACGCCTAACGAACAACGGCTTAATTGTTGAGAAGAAGCTTGGCCGGATGCTTGCCACGACAATTGGCCCAACGTATCAGGACGCGAAGAAGGCGTACGAAGAATATCTAAACGAGTGGCAGACGAAGATCGATGCTGTCGCGCAACTGCTTGCCCGGATGAGCACCAACGACGCAGAGATCGCGGCGACGGTTCACTTTGCAGCAAAGCAGCTTACGCTGACGAAGCGTCGCAAGCCGTCCGAGACCGACGTCCTTCATTACGTGATGGAGTGGAAGAAGCGACGACGGCCGCCACTGAATGAGGTTGACGTGGCACTCGCGATTCGAGGATTGAACATGCTCGGTTGGCTCGAGGCGGAGCCGAGCGAGGACCTACCAATTTCCGAAGATTTGATGATCGCGTAGCAGCGGCTGCTCGGCTGCTTAGCGAAATTCAATCAGTAGATCTCGACGTCGAGCGCATGGGCCGCGTCGAGTTGCTGCCTATACGCCTCCACGTCGCTGCACGGAGCGCGCGGAATGCTTTTGAACCCGACCTGAATACCGAGGTACTTCATGATGTCGATCGCCTCTTGCTTACCGATCCGCGTCTCTTTGCGCGCCTCTTCGTCCAGCGCCTGGCGCTGCTCTTCGACGAGGATGCCGCTCCGGTTCTTGTCAACCTGCTGCACCGCCGCCCAGACACGTTTGCCGTCGTAGGGAATCCCCTCACGCGTGCACCGCAACTTGACGACTTCGGTTGCATCCGAGAGCTTGGTGAACTTGTCGTCCTTCAGGACTTCGGAGACGAGCTTGACGTAGATGCCGATGTGGCTCTTTCGACTCTCGTCGAAATGGTGCCCTTCGTGGCACCGCGGCAGACGACTTCCAGGTCTTCGTCACGCTCGGCGCCGACGTTGGCGTAGGTGCGGTGGTGCACCCATAGGTCGTCCCTTTCGTCGCAGCGGTTGCAGCATCCTTGTGCGAGTCTGATCGCTCGATCGCGGCGCCTCTGCCACCAGGGCGTTTGCAAATACTCCGGATAAGGCAACGCCCTGAGTTTTCGGATTTCGACATCGGACAACGGCACGAGTTGTTGGGGCAGTGTTTCGGTGGGCGGTGTGGCATCCATCGAAAAACATGATCCGCACGACTTCCGGCGCGCAGCTGTGCGGAATCTCGAGCGGGCCGGAGTGTCGCGCAGCGTCGCGATGAAGCTCACCGGACACAAGACGGAAGCCGTGTACCGCAGGTACGCTATCGTGAGTAGCGGAGATCTGCGCGACGCGGTGCGGCGGCTCGAGGACGGTTACATTTCCGGTTACACTTCGGCCGCGGCGAAGCACACCAGCAAGCGAACCGCGCAGAAATCCTAGGAAAATCGAAGTCGGAGGGATGGCCGAGTGGTCGATG
>MNEX01000078.1:8449-18604 GCA_001917905.1 Acidobacteria bacterium 13_1_40CM_65_14 | reverse complement strand
CGGTTGTTGCCTCGTTATGTCTGCTCGTCATCGTGGATGGATCGCGCCGCGGAGGCTCCCCTGTCGCTCAGCCCGCCAGCGCCCCGCCGAATGTGCTGCTCATCCAGGCAGATGATCTTGGGTACGGCGACCTGAGTGCGTACGGGCAAGCGCGTTTCAAGACACCGGCGCTCGACCGACTCGCAAGGGAGGGTATACGGTTCACGCAGTACTACGCCGGCAGCACGGTGTGTGCCCCATCACGAACGACGCTGATGACCGGCCTGCACACCGGCCACGCGTGGATTCGCGGGAACGGAGGCATGCCGGGCGGCGACGTGCCATTACGTCTTGAAGACGTGACGATGGCCGAGGTGCTGCGTGACGCCGGTTACCGCACGGCAGTGATCGGCAAGTGGGGGCTCGGCCAGCCTGGCACGACTGGCCAACCGGACCGACAGGGGTTCGATTACGCGTTCGGGTTCCTCGATCACCGCCATGCGCATCGGCAGTTCACCGATCATCTCTGGCGCAACGGCGAGCGCGTGAGCACCGATGTCGAACGCGATTACGTCAACGATCTTTTTACGAAAGAGACTGCCGCATTCATTGAACGAGATGATCCGCGCCCCTTCTTCGTCTATCTCAACTACACCGTGCCTCACGCCGAGCTCCGGGTGCCTGACGATTCCCTCGCGCAGTTTCATCGACGATTTCCAGAGCAGCCATTCGTGAATCAGGCGGCAGACGAGAAGCTCACCGGCGCTCGTCCGGACGCTCCTTCGCTCGGTTACCGTTCACAGCCTGAACCTCACGCCGCTTTCGCCGCGATGATCGTTCGCATGGACCGCGATATCGGCCGCCTGACTGATCTGCTTCGCGCGCGCCATCTCGAACGGCGGACGCTGGTGTTGTTCATCAGCGACAACGGCCCGCACAGTGAAGGGGGCGGTGATCCCGTCTTCTTCAAGAGCACCCGCGGTCTCCGCGGCATCAAGCGCGACCTCTACGAAGGCGGCATTCGCGTGCCCATGATCGCGCGGTGGGTCGGCGTCATCCCGGCCGGCCATGTCAGCCATCGCCCCTGGGCGCACTGGGATGTGTTGCCGACTCTTGCGGAGATTGCTGGCGCACGCGTGCCGAACGGTCTGGACGGCATGTCCATGGTGCGTGCGCTTCGCGGCGAACCGCAACCGACACATGCCTTCTTCTACTGGGAGTTCCACGAGCGAGGTTTTCAGCAGGCCGTCAGAATGGGTCGGTGGAAGGCGGTGCGACTAAAGGCTGGCGATCCGCTGGAGGTGTACGACCTCGAAGCCGATCCGCGCGAACAGCGCAATGTCGCCGCTGTGAATCCGGAGGTGGTCGCCACGATCGAAGCCTACCTCCGGACGGCCAGAACCGAGTCTGAACGCTGGCCTGGGAAATGACCGGCCCCACACGGCGGATCGTGATGAAGTATCGTTATCGCCCTATGGCACGCCTCTCCCGACGCGAGTTCACCATCTCTGTTCTCGGCACAGCGGCGGCGGCCACTCGTGTCGCCACCGCCACACAGCAACAGACCGGCAGCGCCGCCACCGCACCTCCCCCGCCGTCGCGCAGTGCCGCGGATACGCTGGCTGGGCTGACGCTTTCAGAAGCCTCGGCGCGCATCAAAGCAGGCACGATCACCTCGGCCGAGCTCGTGAATGCGTGCCTCTCACGGATCGACCTCTACAATCCGAAGGTCAACGCCTTCATCACCATCACGCGCGACCTCGCGCTGACGCAGGCCAAGGCGCTCGATGCCGAACAGCGCGCCGGCCGATTGCGCGGACCGCTGCACGGCATCCCGATCGCGCTCAAGGACAACATCGACTCGGCTGGCGTGCGCACGACCGCCGCGAGCGCCGTGTTCGACGATCGCGTGCCCAGCGAAGATGCCGAGGTGGCGCGCCGGCTCGCCGCCGCCGGCGCGGTCGTGGTCGGCAAAACGAATCTTCATGAGTTCGCGTTCGGTGGCACGTCGGCGACGAGCTATTACGGGCCGGTGCGAAATCCGTGGGCCCTCGAACGCAATCCAGGCGGATCGTCGGGCGGGTCGGCGGCGGCGGTCGCCACCGATCTCTGCTACGGCGCACTCGGCACGGACACCGGTGGGTCGATTCGCACGCCGGCGTCGTACTGCAGCGTCGTCGGACTGAAGCCGACCTACGGCCTGGTCTCGATCCGCGGAATCATTCCGCTCACGCTCTCGCTCGATCACTGCGGCCCGATCACACGAAGCGTGATGGACGCCGCGATGATGCTGAACGTGCTCGGCGGCTACGATCGACTCGACATCGCGAGCGTCGAGCACGCGGCGGACGACTACGTCGCGGCCATCAAACAACCCGTCAGCGGTTTCAGGATCGGCATCGCGCGGGCGCCGTTCTTCGATCTGCTCGACGCCGATGTCGCAACCGTCATCGACGATGCGCTGCGCGTGCTGGCGAAGCTCACCAGGAGTCTGACCGACACGATGCTGCCCTCGACGCGCGACATCACCGTCGGCGCCGAGACGTACGCCTACCACGAAGAAAACTTCGGCCGCATGTCGGGGCGCTACATGATTCCGACGCGCCGGGCCCTGCAGAGCGGCGCGAACGCCAAGGCCGGCGATTACATCCGCGCCCACTGGCGCCTCGAGCTGCTGCGGCGCACGATCGACGATGCGTTTCGCGGCGTCGATCTCGTGGTGCTGCCGACGCGCCGGCGGACGCCGCGAACGGTCGACGCCTCGATCAAGCGCGAGGAGACCGACGTCCCGCGCAACCCCGAGCTCGAGAATACGGGCGCCTTCAACGTCTATGGCATCCCCGCGATCTCCGTGCCGTGCGGCTTCACGTCGAAGGGGCTTCCGGTTGGACTGATGATCGCGGGTCCGCGATTCTCGGAAGGCAAAGTGCTCGCGCTCGCACATGCGTTCGAGCAGGCGACCGAGTTTCACGCGAAGAAGCCGCCGATTCGTCCGGAGACGCCGGTGCCGCCGCTCGCCGCGACCGAGGAAGGAAAGGAGTAAACTTGGCCGGTCATCGTCACTGGTGATGCACGAAAGGAGCCGGCAGATGCGTCATCTCTCCATCCTGCTCGGATTGGTTGTGTTCGCAGCGGTATCCGCGGCCGCCCAGTCGCCGAAGCCCGTCTCAGTCGCCGTGAAGCCCGCGTCAGCGCCGTCCAAGACCTCCACGTTGCCACGGACCGCCGACGGCCGTGCCGATCTGCAGGGCCTGTGGGACTTCGCCCAGCTCACCCCGCTGGAGCGGCCAAGCGAGTTCGCCGGAAAAGACGCGGTGACCGAAGAGGAAGCCGAGGAGTTCGCCCAGAAGCGGATCGAGACGACGCACAAGGACAAACGCGATGGCGGCGCAGCGGCCGACGTCGAGCGCGCGTACAACGACTTCTGGTGGGACTTCGGTACGCGGATCGCGAAGCAGCCTTCGCTCGTCGTCGATCCGCCGGACGGCAAGATTCCCGCGCTGACGAAAGAGGCGCAGGATCGCACCGCGCAGCGCCGAAACCGCTACGACAACGTCGAGGAGCGTCCGCTCGCGGAACGCTGCATCCTCGGCTTCAACTCAGGACCGCCGATGGTGCCGAGCGCGTACAACAACAACGTGCAAATCGTGCAGACGCGCAACCACGTCGTGATCGTCAACGAAATGATCCACAGCGCGCGCATCGTGGACCTCAACGGCCGTCCGCATCCGCCGGCGGCGATGCGCTTTTTGACCGGAGACTCCGTCGGTCGCTGGGAAGGCGACACGCTCGTCGTCGACACGACGAATTTCGCCAAGGCGGCGGGATTCAGAGGCGCCACGACGAACCTTCACGTCGTCGAGCGTTTCACGCGCGTCGACAAGGACACGCTTCGCTACGAGTTCACCGTCGACGATCCTGAGACGTGGACGAAGAAGTGGTCGGCCTCGATCCCGATGACCAGAAGCGACGAGCGGATGTTCGAGTACGCCTGTCACGAAGCGAATTACGGCCTGGTAGGCGTCCTGAAAGGCGCGCGTTATCAGGATCGGGAAGCGGCCAAGACCCCGAAGTAAACGAAACGCAGTCAAAGTAGGGCGGCCCTTTCAGGACCGCCCCGAGCTCCGCGGTTGCTGTTGATCCTTCCTAGCGATCGCCCTTCTTCCTGTCGTCGCGACCGTATCGAGGTCGGCAACGCCTGGTTCAATGTTCGATCCGTCCGCCGCCGCCGCGAAACGATTCGAACACCGCGTCGAGCTGCCGTCTGAGATCGTCATCCGACAGCCACGACGTCTTGATCAACCGTACGCGCTTCACGCTCTCCAGATCCTGCGTGAGGCGCGTGAAGAGCTCCGCGGTGGTGCCCTCGGCGCGCGCGTCGACGTAACGCATGTAGAGCTGCTCGCACGAGAGGATGACCGCGTCGCTCTCGCGGCCCGTGCGCATCAACAGGAAGTCACGGCGATTGACATTTGTGACAGTCATGGTCATCACGATCCGCTGAACTCTCCACCACGGGGGACGCGGAGGACGCGGAGGTCAAATCGTAACCGGTTGTTCCTCCTGTCCCCCGTGCCCTCCGTGGTGGAGAGTTTCGGTGTTGTCGAGCGTTTCGTTCCTCATCACGCCGTCGCGACGAGCGCCTCGATCGTCCGCCTCACCATCGCCTGCGTCAGCGGAACTTTGTAGGCGTTCTTCGCGAGCGGACGCGCGCCCGCCACCGCCGCTTCGCCCGCCTGCGCCGCAATGTCCGGTGTGATCCGCTTGCCCACGAGCAGCTTTTCGGCCTCGGGGACGCGCCACGGAATCGGGGCAACGCCGCCGAGCACGATCGCGGCGCGGCTGCACACATCCTTATTCATATGGAGCACGACCGCCGCGCTGACGACGGCGTGGGTCCACGCCTCGCGGTCCATGATCTTGTGATACGTGCTGCGCATGCCGGCCGATGACGCCGGCAACGTGATGGACGCGAGCGCCTCGTCATCTTTCAAGATGTTCTCGTGCGCCGCATTCACGCGCGGCAGCGTGAAGAACTCGGCCGCGGGAACGACGCGCTCGCCCGCCGGCCCGACGATGCGGAACGTCGCGTCGAGGGCCACGAGCGCGGGCGCGGTGTCGGACGGATGGACGATGTAGCTCGGACCGCCGCCGAAGATCGCGTGGAACTGATTCTCGCCGGCGAACGAGTAACAGGTGTCCCCGCCGTTCTTGTAGCACTTGAACCCATTCCGGTAGTACCAACACCATGGACGCTGACACACGTTGCCGGCCAGCGTGGCGACGTTGCGGATCTGCGGGGTCGCGACGTCCGCGGCCGCTTCCGCGAGCACGCCGTACTGACGCCGAATCAGCGGATGCGTGCTGAGCGCGTCGAGCGTGATAAGGCCGCCAATCGCGACACCTCTCCCAGGGCCGTTCTCCGCCTTCACCTCGTCGAGCCCTTTGATGGCCTTGAGGTTGACGAGCACGTCCGGCGTGATGAGGCGCTCCTTCATCATGCCGAGCACGTCGCTCCCGCCGCCGGCGATCGTCGCGTCCTGACCGGCGCCGCGCGCCTGCTGCATGAGGGTGACCGCGTGACGGACGTCGCGAGGATTGACGTTCCTGAAAGACTTCATCGTTGAACCTCGAGCCCCGAATTCCGAGCCTCGAACCCCGAAAGGATTTTGTCGCGCGTGATGGGCAGGTCTTTCATGCGACGGCCGGTCGCGTTGAAGATCGCGTTGGCGACTGCGGCGACCGCCGGAATCTTGCTCGCCTCGCCCATGCTCTTCGCACCGAACGGTCCGTATCCGTCGTCCGACTCGATGAAGATGACGTCGATCTCCGGCGCGTCGCGATGCGTCAGCACACGGTCGCCGTAGTAGCCGGCATTGAGCGCGACGCCGCTGCGCGGGTCGTACAGCAGATCCTCGTGCAGCGCCATGCCGATGCCCATCAGCGCGCCGCCTTTGATCTGGCTCATCGCCGTCAGCGGATTGATGACGCGCCCGCAGTCGTGCACGGCGACGTATTTCATGACGCGCACGCGGCCGAGCTCCGCGTCCACTTCGACCTCCGCGAAGTGCGCCCCGAACGTGTTGCGCACTTTGCCCTCCAGCTGCGGATTCGGGCTCGCTGATGCAAGCAGGACGTCGTTGCCTCTCGGCAGTCCCTTCTCGGCGATTTGGTTCTTCAGATCCTGCGCGGCGGCGACCACGGCATCACCGGTCATGATCGTCGTGCGGCTGCCCGATTCACCGACCGAGTACGGACAGCGATCGGTATCGCCCCACACCACCTCGATCTTCGACAGCGGCACGCCGAGCGCTTCGGCCGCGATCAACGCCATCGTCGTCTTCGCGCCAGCGCCGACGTCGGTGACGCCGACGTGCACGGTGTACTTGCCGCTCGCGTCGAGGCGAATCACGGCGTTGCTGCGGCCGAGTCCCGCGCGGAACGAGAGGAACGCCACGCCAGACCCGCGTTTGATCGGTCCTTGGCCAGCGCCTGCCGAATGCCATTTCTTCTTCCAGTCGAACGCCTCCATGCCGCGGCGGATGCACTCGTCGAGCGAGTAGCTCGTGTACGGCGTCTCGTCGCGGAACTTCCGCGTCATGTTCTTCAGGATGAAGTCGACCGGATCCATCTTCATCCGGAACGCGACCTCGTCCATCATCGACTGCATGCCGAAGAAGCCCTGCGGGTACTCAGGTCCGCGGAAGTTTCCCGAGACGGTCTTGTTCGTGTAGACGGGATAGACGACCGTTTCCGTGTTCGGGCACTGATAGACGTCGACGCCGCCGATCGCGCCCGTGTTCTTCCGGTACGGGCCCATGCCGCTGTAGCCGCGCAGCTGAATCGCGGTCAGCGTGCCGTCGTCCTTCAGGCCGACCTTGTAGTACTGCGTCGTCGGCCACCGGCCGTGGACGCCGATGAAATCTTCATTGCGCGACAGCTCGAGCTTCACCGGCGCGCCGGCTTCCTTCGCCAGGACCGCCGCGATCAGATCCGCGTCCTGATTCTGATTCTTGTTGCCGAAGTTGCCGCCCATGTACTGGCAGACCACGCGGACCTTCTCCGGCGGCATCTCGAGATCGCGCGCGATGTCGCTGCGGCAGTTCGCGATGCCGCCGGTCGGCGTGTAGACCGTCAGCTTGTCGCCCTCCCAGTGCGCGACGGCGCTCCTCGGCTCCATCTGTGCGTTGTGCACGAACGCGGTCGTGAAGCGATCCTCGAAGACGTGGTCGGCCGATTTGAATCCTGCGTCGACGTCGCCGCGCCGCTGGCTGATCGGCTGCGCTTCGTTGCGGTTGTTGAGCGAGACGTTGCCGTCCGGCCAGATCTTGACCGCGTCCGGCTTCATCGCCTCTTCCTGATCGAGGACGTGCGGGAGAATCTCGTAGTCGACGGCAATCAGCTGCAGCGCGTCCTCCGCGACGTGGCGATCCACGGCAGCCACGGCCGCGACCGGCTCGCCGGCGAAGCGCACTGGGTTGTTGAATGCGTAACGCCGCTGCTTCGTGATCCGCTTCATCTCGTCGTTGTACTGCTGGCCGCCCGCGATCGATCCGGCGCCCCAGACCACGCGGCAGGTCTCGTGCGTGATGATCGCTTTGACGCCCGGCAGCGCGCGCGCTTTCGAGTCGTCTATGCGCTTGATGCGCGCGTGCGGATGCGGACTGCGCAGCACGCGCGCGTATAACATCCCCGGCAGCTTCACGTCAGCGGTGTAGATCGCTTTGCCGCTCACCCGCTGCTCGGCGTCGATGCGCGGCGTCGCGTGTCCCACAACATGCAACGCAGAAATCGCTGAACCCGCAGAAGCATTTTGGCTCCGCGTGTCACCGACGACATTCAACGCAGAAATCGCAGAATCCGCAGAAACATTTTGGTTCTGCCTGTTCTGCGAGTTCTGCGAGTTCTGCGTTGATCGTTGTGAGGCAGCGACAGTCGCGGCGACGTAATGGTTGTAGTTCGAACAGCGGCAGATGTTGCCCGTCATCGCGGCGCGCGCTTCGTCGGCGGACGGATGCGCGTTGACGGCGAGCAGTGCTGTCGCGCTCATCAACTGACCCGACGTGCAGAAGCCGCATTGCGGCGCGTCATGATTGATGAACGACTGCTGCAGAGCACTGAGCGGGCTCGCCGAAGCTCGCATGAGATCTGCGCGAGCGGAGGCGGGAAGGCCGTCCCCTACCTGCCCTGTTAAACCCTCGACGGTTTGCACTGACTTGCCGTCGGCCCACACCGCGAGCTGACTGCACGAGTACACCGGCTTGCCGTCGACGAGCACGGTGCAGGCGCCGCACTCCCCGCGATCGCAGCCGATCTTGGTGCCGGTGAGATTCAGGTGATCGCGCAGCAGCTCCGCCAGCGTCCACCGATCCTCGACGGCGATCTCATGTGCCGCGCCGTTGACGGTCAGCGCGATCCTCGTGCGCCGATCGAAGGGTCTGCCACCGGTGGCCGAGCGCTGGGCCCGCTGAGCCCTGACCGCCGGAGCCGCCGTCGCCACGCCCACCGCGGCGCCGGTCCGTTTGATGAAGCGCCGACGCGAAATCTTTCGACTCATATTTACCGTCTTCCCGGCTTCCTCCATCGCGTCCGTTGTGTTGAACGTTCTTCATCTGGTTCGCGGATTATAATCGCCGTCATTACTGGAGTGTCTCTCGAATTCACCACGGTCCGCGTGTATGGATCCCGCGTTTCTGAACCAATTGCAACGAATCGTCGGCGCCGGGGGCGTGCTGCACGACCCGCTGGACGTGCTGACGTACGAGTGCGATGGACTGCCTCACCTGCGGATGTCACCCGCGGCGGTCGTCCTGCCCGCCTCGGCGGCGGAGGTGCACGACGTCGTGCGGCTGTGCGCGCGCGCGCGCGTGCCGTTCGTGCCGCGCGGCCACGGGACCGGACTCTCCGGTGGCGCGCTGCCGGTCGCGGGCGGTGTGCTCATCGCGCTGTCACGGCTGAACCGGGTGCTCGAGGTCGACATCCCGAATCAGCGCGTCACGGTCGAACCTGGCGTCACGAACCTCGAGATCACGCGTCAGGTCGCGCCGTTCGGCTACTACTACGCGCCCGATCCGTCGAGCCAGCAGGTGTGCTCGATCGGCGGCAACGTGGCGGAGAATTCCGGCGGCGCGCACTGCCTCAAGTACGGCTTCACGACGCATCACGTGATTGGCGTTGACGCGGTGATGCCGGACGGCGAGCTCGTGCGGATCGATGGCGCGCTCACCGACGCACCGGGACCGGATCTGCTTGGGCTGATCGTCGGATCGGAAGGCACGCTGGCGATCGTGACGAGCATCACCGTGCGCATTCTCCGCCGGCCGGAGACCGTGCAGACCCTGCTCGCGGCGTTCGACACGATCGATGCGGGCGGCGCCGCGGTGTCCGAGATCATCGGCGCCGGAATCATTCCCGCCGCCGTCGAGATGATGGACGCGCTCGCGATTCGCGCGGCCGAAGCCGCGGTGCATCCTGGTTTCCCCGAGACCGACACCGTGTTGATCGTCGAGCTCGATGGGCCAGCCGCCGAGGTCGAAGCGCTGTTCGAGATCGTGAAAGACATTTGCCGGCGCTGTAAGGCGACGTCGATCGAAGTCGCGGCGGACGAAGCCCAGCGCATGCGCATCTGGCGGGGCCGGAAGGCCGCGTTCGCCGCGATGGGACGCGTCTCGCCGAACTACTACGTCCAGGACGGCGTCGTGCCGCGCACGAAGCTGCCCGAGGTCCTCAACCGCATTCGGGATCTCGAACGGCGATCGGGACTGCCGATCGGCAACGTGTTTCACGCCGGCGACGGCAATCTGCATCCGCTGATTTGCTACGACGAGCGGATTCCGGGTCAGTCGGACAAGGCGGTCGAAGTCGCGGCGGAGATTCTGTCGTACTGCATCGACGCCGGCGGGTCACTGACCGGCGAGCACGGCATCGGCGCGGACAAGAACACGTACATGCCGCAGATGTTCAGCGCCGCCGATCTCGCATTGATGCAACGCGTGCGCAACGCGCTCGATCCGCTGGGGCTCTGCAATCCCGGGAAGATCTTCCCGACGCCGCGGTTGTGCGGCGAAGTGCCCGGACCGTATCGCGCCCATCCCGTTGAGAAGGCCGGCCTCGCCGAGCGCATGTGACAACGCACGACCATTCAACGCAGAAACCGCAGAACACGCAGAGCCATCC
>MNEX01000078.1:0-8441 GCA_001917905.1 Acidobacteria bacterium 13_1_40CM_65_14 | reverse complement strand
TCCGACCAACGTCAGTCGATAGTGATCCGCGGGGCAGGCACGAAGATGGACTGGGGCCGTGCACCGCAGCGCGTCGACGCGATCCTCAGCACGCGGCGTCTCAATCGACTGCTCGCGCACGCGCACGGTGATCTGACGGCGACCATTGAAGCGGGCGCGACGCTCGCCGAGGTGAACGCGACGCTCGCCCGCCGCGGGCAGTGCCTGCCGCTCGACCCGCCGTTCGCGGATCGCGCGACGATCGGCGGGATTCTCGCCACCAATGACAGCGGGCCGCTCCGCCATCGGTTCGGCACGCCCCGCGACCTCGTCATCGGCGTGCAGCTCGCCACCACCGACGGCACCCTCGCGAAGGCGGGCGGTCAAGTGGTCAAGAACGTCGCCGGCTACGACCTGTCGAAGCTCGTGTGCGGATCGTTTGGCAGCCTCGCCGCGATCGTCAGCGCGACGTTCAAGCTCACGCCGCTGCCGCGCGCGTCGAAGACCATCGTCGTCGAGGCACCTGACGTCGAGACGCTCGGACAGATCGTGCGCGACGTCATGAGCAGTCAGCTCGAACCGATCGCGTTCGACATACACGTGTCAGATGTTGCGCGGCTACTCCTTCGGTTCGCGTCGTTGCCAAACGTCGTCGATGCGCAAATCGAACAAACGCTGGCGTTGGCAGCCCTCAAGGGCCTTGGCGCGCCGAAGCGCCAGGGGCGCGACGGCGGGTGCGCGACAGCTGTCACTGAAGATGACGCCGAACGCGCGGTGTGGGAGGAACGTTCGCGACGTATGTGGGATTCGCCCGGTGCGATCGTACGCGCGAGTTGGATGCCGGCCGATCTCCCGGCGGCGCTGAAGGGCGCGACACGCGTCACAGAACTGGCCGGCCGCGCGGCAGTCGGTGCGGGCCTCATTCGCATCGACGGCGACGTGCGCACGCAGGCGGCAGCGGTCGAGCAGCTCCGACACTCGACATCCTTCCGCCATGTCGTGATCGTCCGCGGCAGCGATGAATTGAAATCGATCGTCGACGTCTGGGGACCGCTGGGCGATCGCGAGCGGCTGTTTGCCTCGCTCAAGCACGCGCTCGATCCGAACGGCATTCTGAACGCCGGCCGAGGTCCGCTGTGACCGACGGACGCGCGCCGCGAAGCGCCGACTTGTCCGCCGTAGCGCAGAGCGCGAAGGCGGACGACGCGAAGGGTCGGGCATTCGACGCCAATCATCCGCCCGACCCGGCGCTCATCGACAAGTGCGTGCACTGCGGCTTCTGCCTGCCGTCGTGTCCGACCTATGCCCTCTGGGGCGAGGAGATGGACTCGCCGCGCGGGCGCATCTATCTGATGAAGGGCGGACTCGACGGCCGGGCGCCGATGAGCGCCGCGTTCGTCCGTCACTTCGACGCGTGTCTCGGCTGCATGGCGTGCGTCACCGCGTGCCCGTCTGGCGTTCAGTACTCTCCGCTCATCGAAGCCACACGCGGGCAGATCGAGCGGCGGTACGACCGCTCGCTCGCGGACCGCGTGTTCCGCCGCGCGATCTTCGCGATCTTTCCGTATCCCGCGCGCATGCGCCTCGCGCTCGCGCCGCTCGTCGCGCTTCAGGCCGCGGGCCTGCCCTTCGACAAGCTCAGGGCATCCCGAGCGCGTCGAGGGATGCAAGGCCCGCGCGACGATCGTAGGGCGGCCCTTTCCTGCCTTCGCTCGCCTGCGAAGCGAGCGAGCTACGGCGAGGCTCGCCGAAGCGCCGGAGGCGCGGAGGCGGCAGGGCCGCCGAGCGCGGATCGCTCGGCTAAAGAGCCTGTGAAGAAATACGACGTTGAACGCAGAACTCGCAGAACACGCAGAAAAACCTTAGGCATTTCTCTCTGCGGGTTCCGCGGTTTCTGCGTTGTACGTGATTTCTTCACACGCTCTAAAGCTGTCGCGCTACGACCGAAAGCGATCGGGCTACGACCGCCGGGGTTCTTTAGACACGTTCGCGCGATGATGAGACTCGCGCCGCGCGTGACGTGGAAATCGCTGACGGCGCGCGTGCCCGAGCGGACGCCCGCAGTCGGCGTGAAGCGGATGACGGTCGGCGTCCTCACCGGCTGCGTCCAGCGCCTCGTCTTTCCCAACGTCAACACCGCGACCATCAACGTGCTGAGCGCCGAGGGCTGCGACGTCGTCGCACCGCGCGATCAGGGATGCTGCGGCGCGCTCTCACTCCATGCGGGCCGACTGGAGGACGCGCGGTGCTTCGCGCGATCCACCATCGCGACGTTCGACCGCGCCGGCGTCGATCGCGTGGCGGTCAACGCGGCCGGCTGCGGATCGTCGATGAAGGAGTACGGCCAGCTGCTGGCGGACGATCCGCAGTGGGCCGAGCGTGCGCGCGCCTTCTCCGCGCGCGTGCGCGACGTCACCGAGCTCGTGATCGAGCTCGGTGAGCCGAGAGCGACCAGGCATCCGCTCCATCTGCGCGTGGCGTATCAGGACGCCTGTCACCTCGCGCATGCACAGGGCATCCGTCAGCCGCCGCGCGACCTGCTGCGATCCATTCCCGGAATCGAATTGCTCAATCTTCCCGAAGCGGACATGTGCTGCGGCAGCGCCGGTATTTACAATCTCGTCGAACCGGATACGGCCGAGCAGCTCGGCGATCGCAAAGCACGACTCATCGACTCCACGAAACCGGACATCGTCTCGACTGCGAATCCCGGGTGCACGCTGCAGCTGCGCGCCGCAGCGTCACGTCTCGCGCGTCACTGGCCGATCCGCCATCCCATCGAATTGCTCGACGCCTCATTGCGCGGTGTCGAGATCTCGGACATCTGAACCGTATACGTCTGAACCGTATGCATCGCGGGTCCGAGTCTTGCTGTTTGGACTTGGGCATCGATGGCAGAAGAGCTCGGGCTGGCTGTGCCGCACGATCCCGCCGTCGGACTTCGCCAGAACGGCGAGCGGCGAAACGGCGATCGGCGTGCGGCCAATCGCGGGACGCGCGATCGCCGCAAGAGCGAGCGCCGCAAGGCGCGGCTGCGCAGTCTGATTTTTTCGGCGCTTGCATTCGTCGCGCCCCACCAGCTCAGGACGCATCCGATGCCGTTCTTCGCGTCGCCCAAGCTCGTGACGAATGTCGGACCTCAGGTATCGACGACGATCGACCGCTTCGACGCGCTCCCGCCGCAGCACGCGTACGACGCGCTCATCAGGGAAGCCGCCGACAAGTACCGCCTGAGCGCGAACCTCATCAAGTCGGTGATGCACACGGAATCGAACTTCAACGCGATGGCCGTCTCGCCCGTGGGCGCGATGGGGCTGATGCAGCTGATGCCGAGCATCGCCAAGGCGTACGGCGTCGACGATCCGTTCGATCCGCGGCAGAACGTGATGGCGGGCGCGCAGATGCTGAAGGAGCTGATGACGATGCACCGCGGCAACCTGCCGCTCGTGCTCGCCAGCTACAACGCCGGCGCCGGCAACGTCGCGCGCTACCGCGGTGTGCCGCCCTTCCGCGAGACGCGCAACTACGTGAAGCGCGTCAGCAGCCTGTATCACGCCGCGAACAACGACTAAGGACAAGCAACCGCCGAGCGCGCGAAGCACGCAGAGCAACGTTTTCTCTGCGGACTCTGCGAGCTCCGCGGTTAGGTTCTTACGGCTGCGACGTCGAGCGCGTCGCGGTACTTCCCTTCAAGTACTGGTTCCACCACGCGAGCTCGTTGAGCATCCGGTGGACGTTGTTCCAGTGGCCGGCGATGCCGTGCGGCTGGCCGGCGTACTGAATCATCCGCGCCGGAATGCCGCGGCGCTTCAGCGCGAAGTACATCTGCTCGCCTTCCTCGTACGGCACGCGCTGATCGACCTCGCCGTGCACGAAGAGCGTCGGCGTCTTCACGTTGCCCGCGTGGGTCAGCGGCGATTGGTTGATCATCACCTCGCGCGCGGCGGTGTCCCACGGCGTGCCGAAGAACTCGGTCTCCTTCGTGCGATAGATGTCGGCATTGCCGTAGTCGCTCGTCCAGTTCGTGATGCCGGCGCCGGTGATCGCGGCGGCGAAACGATCGGGGTACTGCGTAATGAGCCAGTTCGTCATGAAGCCGCCGTACGAGTGGCCGGTGTGGCCGACGCGCTTCGGATCGATCGGATAGCGCTTCAGCACGTAATCGATGCCCGAGACGACGTCCTCGCCGTCTTTGTTGCCCCACGCGCCCCAGGTCGCCCACTTGAACGCGTCGCCATAGCCCGTGGAGCTTCTGAAGTTCGTGTCGAACACGAAGTAGCCGTTGGCCGCGAAGAACTGCTTCTTGAAGTCGAAGCTGTAGCCGGTCGCCGAGTGCGGACCGCCGTGGCTCGTCACGATGAGTGGATACGGACCCTTCGCGGCGTCGTAGCCGTAGGGGAACATCAGCCACCCTTCGATTGGTGTGCCGTCCTTGCTCGGCCACTGGAGACGATCGGCTTTGCTGAACGCGATCTCGGACGTGATGCGGCTGTGGATGTCGCTCAGCCGCCGCTCGTTCGTGCCGTCGATGTTCGCCGAGTAGACGTCGGGCGGCGCCTCGTGCAGTCCAACGGTGTAGGCGATCGTCTTGAATGCTTTGTCGATGGTGACGTTGCCAAGACGCCGTGCGCCCTTGGTGATCTGGACAATGTTTACTCCGGGGGCCCCTGCCCCCCGGATGGCATCCGGCACTGACACTCGGAACAGATGATTCTCGCCGCCGATCTCCGCGTTGAAGTAGACGAACCGCGCATCGGGTGACCAGCGTGCATCGCTCGGCTCGAGATCCCATGTCGCGGTCAAGTTGACGGGTTCACCACCATCGACCGGGCGGATGAAAAGATCGCGCGAGCCGCCGTGCGTCAGCTTCTGCTCGACGATCATCTCGGTACCGAACGTCCGTGCGAACGACAGGTATTTGCCGTCGGGCGAGAAATCGACGTCGCTGTAGACGTAACCGTCGTTGGCGAGTCTCGTCACCTTGCCGTCGGCCGACACGGTGAACAGCTGGTTGTTGCCGTACTTCAGCTCGTCGCGCCACTCTGGATCCGCGGTGAACGCGAGCAGGTTGCCGCTCGGATGCCACGCGATGTCGCCCGGACGAAGGTCCGTGTCGACGAGAACTTTTTCCTGACCGCCGAGCGGTTGCCCGGAAGAAATGACCAATTGCGCCGCCGGCCGCGCGTGCAGGTTCGGCGCGGGAAACGCTTGACCGTCGCGCTGAAAATCCTTCCAGTCGAACGTCACGCCCTTGAAGCGCTCCTCGTGGCGCTTCTCGAAGTCGCTCGCGTACTGCCGATCCTTTTTCGGCTGCGGCTTGTCTTTCGCGAACGCGATCGATTTCCCGTCGGGGCTGAACACCGCGCCCGCCGGCAGCGTCGCCGCTTTCACCGGCGCAGCGGCCGGACTCGCGGGGTCGAGCGTCCAGTGCTGACGCTCGGCCATGTACTCGAGGCGGCTGTCGGCGGTCCACGTCGGGCTCGTCACGTCCTTGCCGTAGTGCACGACGCGCGTCGGTTTCGCCGAGGCGTCAGACGAGACGAGGAATAATTCGGTCCGCGTGCTGTTGTCGTCCTCGATGCGCGTTGACACGGTGAAGGCGACCCAACGGCCGTTGGGCGAGATCGACGGGCTCGCGACCGTCTGGATGCGGTAGTAGTCCTCGATGGCCAGCGCCCTTCCGCGCGCGGATGGCTGCGCGGCGCCTGTGGTGCCGAGCGCGGCCGCCCCCACCAGTGTCAGACCAACGACAACACGCATTCCGATCTTCAGTCGCGGCATACACGCCCCCTTACAACTCTGGGTGTTTGATTTTGATCGACGCGTCTCATTCCGGAGCATCGAGCGATTCGGCGCAATCGCACGGCGATTTCGTGCGGAAGACCTTACCTCGGCGCGCAGGAGTCCGGCAAACGGAACACGCGTACCAGATCTGTCATTGCGCGCCGTTCCGCCGTCGCGGGCGCTAACTGGTTGCAGTCGTTGCGTCTAGCGGGATGCTGTCGCCGATGGTCTCGCGCTTGCTGTCTAAACAGTCGTATCGAGTCACCAGGAGTCACCATGAGATTACGAAATCGCCATTCCACCTTCTCTTACACGTTCGGCAATCCGATCATCGCCAAGCCGGAGGTCATCGTCGCGATCCGGCGGCTTGTTCAAAACGCGTGTGAGCACAATGAGCTCGGACCGATCGATGCGGACGGCCTGCGTGTCGAATGTGTCGACTGCGGCCACCAGACCCGGGGCGTCGAAGTCGCGCAACTCGTGAGAGCGGCGCGATGATTCCCGATCGCTCGCTGCTCGTCCTGTTCGTGCTGACGATGCTGGCCACGCTCGTGAAGGCGCCGTCGCCTGTCTGCGAAAGCCTTGGTCTCATCTGCGGTCTGCAGACGCTCCGATCGCACGCGAAGGCGTTGCGTCCGGACTATGTGAGCCCGTCGAGAACGAACAACTCTAAGACCGCGCGGTGCGCTTCGTCGATCGCCTGATTGGTGAACGCCGCCGCGCCCGCGTCTGCGTTCGCGATCGTGATTCGCCCGAATCGCTGCCGGCCGATGACATGCGGCCGATCTTCCGGTGCGACATCCGGATCGCCGAGCGTGTCGTACGTGTACGCGTAGCCGTACGGCCACCGATTCACGGTGATGCCGACAATGTCCGCGGCGGGATCGAAGCCGCCGCCGCCGAGCATGCGTCCCAGCTGACGGCGAATCTCCACCTCGAACTGCTTGAAGGTCGTCGTCAACAACTCGTGCTGGCCGATCCGATTCTGCTCGCGGCGCGGCAGGCCGGGCTTGTTCGGGTTCCGCACCATGCGCACGATGATCGGTTCCTCCGGCGCGGTCACGCCGCGATAGCCGCCGATGGTCGTTCCCGGATCGAGGCTCGTGTTCGTGTGATACATCCCCGGTGCGTTGATGTTCGACGCGCCGAGTTTTTGAAACGCGGTCCAGCGCCGAATCAGCACGTTGTTGTACATCATCGGCACTTTGACGCCGTACGCGAGTGCGTCTTGCTGCCGCGCCGCCAGCTCCGGGACGAGCGACGGAATCAACCCGTTGTAACACGCCAGCACGCAGTGATGACCGCGGACGCCGTGCACTTTGCCGTCGCGCAGGTACGCGATCCGCACGGAACGTGACTTTTCCGGCGCGACGTCGTGCTGCACGCGGACGACGGGACTCTTCAGACGAATTCGAACGGCGGACTTCGGATCGTCGAGGCGTTCGTACGTCAGCGGCGCCTGCACGATCGTCTCCATCGTCTGCTTGCCCGGAATCGCCGGCGGAATCAGACGGTTGACGAGCAGCCGCGCGATCGACGCGTTGCCGTCGGGGAAATGGAACGTGTAGGAGCTCTCGCGGAACTCTTCCTCGAAGGTGAGCCCGAGGCCGTTGAAGCCGACCGATCCGCGGCGCGCGGCCTCGAGCGCCGGCGTCGTGTCGACCCGCTTGTTGTTGCGGCCGCCCTGGCCGAGGAAAAACGGCAAGGCGTCGGGACTCATGTTCGCGATCGTCAGCAGGTAGTCTTGATAGCTGATCGTCGCGAGCTTCGCCGTCTTCTGCTCGACGCTGAGCCCCGCCATGTAATCGGGATTCTTGCCGTAGAGACGAATCAGATGCTTGCGCGCCGCGTCCGACAGCGGCGCCTTCGCGAAGAACTCGGGCCACGGAAGACGTCCGTTGCCGGCGACGAGGCGGTCCTCGCCGAAGTGTTCCTTGTCGAAGAACATCGCCGGACCGAGATCGAGTTTTTGAAACGCGTCGCGCGCGGCGAACTCGCCATTGCGCTCGACCTGTATCCCCAAATCCTCGATCAGCCGCTTCGCCGTGTAGCTGTACGGATAGGGCGTCGCGATGCTTTGCGTGCCACCGTACCCGATGAAGGTGCGGCCGTTGTACTGGAATTCGTTGCGCTTGGCGTGGCCGCCGAAGTCGTCGTGGTTGTCGAGGATGAGGATCGTCTGATTCGGGCCGAGCGCCTTCTGCCAGAAGTACGCGGCCGCGAGACCGGAGATGCCGCCGCCGACGATGACCAGGTCATACACTTCGCGCGTATCAACGTCGAGCGCCGGAAATTGACGATACGCGCCGCGCTGCATCGGCCCGAACGCATCGACGGCCGCGGGATAGTTTCCGCGTAACCCCGTCAGCGACGGTGGATACTCGGTGCCTTGCGCTCCGACGCGCGGCCATCCCACGAATGAACAGCCAACCGCGATTGCGACGCCGTTCAAAAAGTCGCGACGCGGGATGCGCCGATCCAATCCGATGTTGCGCTCCTCGGTGGAAGCCATTCTTTGGGCGCCATTATGAATCCGAACAGGACGATTCTCTTCTACAATTTCCAGGCAAACAGGAGGCAGCATGTTTCACCGACTTCTGCTGGCGTTCGCGTTGATCCTGGCGACCGCTGCCGGCGCGGCCGCTCAGGGGAACCCAACGGGTACCATTTCCGGCCAC
>MNEX01000028.1 GCA_001917905.1 Acidobacteria bacterium 13_1_40CM_65_14 | reverse complement strand
CAACCTGATTCACCTGCATGCATTCCAGAACGACGCGACCAACGGCGTGCAGCGAGGGAATCACGACGGGGGCATCCTCCGCTTCGGTCCGGACGGAAAGCTGTACATCTTCTTTGGCGACAACGGACGACGCGGCCAGATGCAGAACCTGCCGGACGGCCCAGGCTGCATCGCGCTACCATGCCCCGCGATTCCGCAAGGGAATCTTCCCGATGACCAGTTCGGCGGGCCCGAGCCGGACAACGCGCATCTCACCGGCGTCATCCTCCGACTCAATCCCGACGGCTCGACGCCTTTCGACAATCCATTCTTCAAGGCGGGCGCGCAGCGCGGCGGCGAAGCCGGGGCGAATCTTCAGAAGGTGTTCGCCTACGGCGTCCGCAACGGCTTCGGCATGGCGTTTGATCCGTTCTCGGGAGCGCTGTGGGACGCGCAGAACGGCGACGACAGCTTCACGGAGATCAACAGGGTCGAGCGGGGCGCCAATCTCGGTTGGGTGCAGATCATGGGCCCCGTGGAGCGAATCGCACAGTTCAAGGAAATCGAGACGAGCGCGAGGTTCTTCGGGCTCCAACAGGTGCGGTGGCCGCCGACGAACATCGCCGACAGCCGAAAAGAAGCGCTCGCGCGGCTGTTCATGGTGTTCGAGGATGGCGACGAATTCGAGGCGCGGCTCGAAGGACGACAGGAAAACCCGCCCGTGGACACGACCGCGGGCGCCAAGGCGGAGTTCGAGTTGAACGACGACGGGACCCTGGACTTCGAGCTGGAAGCGACGGCGAACATCACGAAGGCGACGCAGGCCCACATTCACCTGGGCGCGCGAGGCCAGAACGGACCCGTCGTCGCGTTCCTCCTGCCGTTCAACGCGGCCGGCAGGAATTTCCAGGAGGGTGACGAGATCGCAGAGGGAACGCTGACCGACGACGACGTCATCGCGCAACCCGGATTCGACGGAACGGTCGCCGCGCTGGTCGAGCGGATGCGGCAGGGCCGTGCCTACGCCAACCTGCACACGGTGGCGTTTCCGGGCGGCGAGATCCGCGGCCAGATCAAGGTTGACCAGGAACCGGTCTCACACTACAGCGATCCCGAATTCAGCTGGAAGTTCGAGGTGTCGCCGGCGGCCCTCGGATTCATGAGCAGCGGGGCGCTGGGAGCGCAGTATCGCGGCGACATGTTCACCGGCGCGGCCCGGCCGACGTTGCTGGGCGGACAACTGTTCCATTTCGACTTGACGCGAAGTCGCCGGAAGATCGCTGTCGACGATCCACGGCTCAAGGATCACGTGGCCGACAACACGGCGAAATTCGACATCACCGAGAGCGAGAGCCTGCTGTTCGGGACGAACTTTGGTGTGGGGACCGACATCCAGACCGGTCCCAACGGCAACCTGTTCGTGGTGTCGCTCAGTAACGGCGCAATTTACGAGATCTTCAAGCGGCCATGAACGAAACCAGGAGGCGGCCCGCGTGGAGGGCGGGCCGCCTCTCAGCGTCGATTCGCGTATAACTGCCGCGATGCCTCTCCCGCCATGCTTCACGTCGTCGTCTGCGCCGCAATCGACGTCGTGGCAAGGTACCGTGATTCGCGAGACGGCAGCCGTTTTCTGACACGCGCCGTTCTCGAACGGGAATAGCCTGAAGGCAGAAAGGCGTTCGGCCCCTGCGCTCAGCTCCGACGAGCGTCAGAGATCAAAACGTCATTCTGAGTCCGAACTGCATGATCCGCCCGTCACCCGCCGTGTCGATGTGACCAGGATTCGCTGCGCCGATGTTCGATCTGGGATTGCCCAGGTTGACGAAGTTGAAGGCGTTGAACGCCTCGAGACGGAGCTGCACGTTGAGCGCCTGCCGAACCGTAACCGTCTTGAACAGCGAGAAGTCCACGTTCCTGGAGCCCGGCCCGATCAGGAAGTTTCGAGGCGTGTTGCCCAGGGTGCCGGTTGCCGGGATCGCGAACGCGGCGGCATTGTAGTACCGACGTCACGCGCACCGGCCGGCTGAACTGATAGTTGGCGAGCTCCTGTGCCGTCTGCGGCGGCAAATAGGGAAACGGATTGTTCTTGCCCGCATACGGATCGCTGAACTGAACATCGTTGGTCGTGCGGCTCACTGAGTACGGAGGCGTGAACACCAACGTTTTCGGGAAATTGAAAAAACGCGCTGTGTCGTAGAACCTGCCATAGGCGGTTCGAATGCTGGTTTTCTTGTCGAAGCTCCATGCCGCGGCCAGACGTGGAGCGACGTTTCCCCACAATGTGGGATGCCCGCCTCGAGGAATGCCCGGATCGCCGGCATAGAGAAGGCCGGGCGGCGCGCTCGGATACAGGGTCGATTGCTCGCCCGGACGGAAGACGGGCTGTGGCTGGTCGACTTCATAGAACGCAAAGAACGGCTCCCAACGCACGCCCAACGACAGCGTGAGGCGCGAGCGCACCTCCCAATCGTCCTGAGCATACGCGGCAAACGTCTGCGCTCGTCCTTTGTTGTGCATCAACCGATCCGAGCCGTTCAGTTTCGATCCCAGGATGTGGAAGACGCGAGGCTGAATCGATGGTTCCGGGTGTGGCGCAGGTGCGGTACGACGCCCTTACCGTCGTCTGAGATCGCGACCCGGTGGCAGTCCGAGCCCAGAAATCGCGAAATCATTCGAGAAACACGCCGTGATCGTTCGGTTCGGGACCGAGTGGTCGGCTGACGAGGCGTGTCGATTTCGGGTCGCCTCATTCGACATGTCAGTAGGCGGAGATAGACGATGTGATTCATGGTACTGGTCAAAGCGAGCAAGCGGAGGACTTCGGTCCCACGTTTACGCCGGAGGTCAGAGATCAGGAAGAGCGCCAGCGCAGGCAGATTCAATCGAAGAAGTAAGCCCCCAATAACCGAAAGGAGACATGACGTGCGATTTCTGTCGATCTACAAAGCGAAAGAAACGGATGCGCCGCCGACGCCCGAGCACATGGCAACGATGGGGAAACTCATCGACGAGATGATGAAGGCCGGCGTCCTGATTGGGACCGAAGGCTGCCTGCCGAGCGCGAAGGGCGCGCGCGTCCGGATCGCTGACGGCAAGTTCAAGGTGACCGACGGACCGTTCACCGAATCGAAGGAGCTCGTCGGCGGCTTCGCGCTACTCGAGGCGAAGTCGAAGGAAGAGGCGATCGAAGTCACCAAGCGCTTCCTCGACGTCGTCGGCGAGGGCGAATGCGAGATTCGCCAACTCTTCGAAGCGCCGGCGGCCGCCGCGCCCGGTTTGCGCTGACGGATTGAAGATGATGTGATCGGTAGCCATGACGGCTGCCGAGACACATCGCGCCATTGACGCGGTCTGGCGGATCGAGTCGCCGAAGGTCATTGCCGGCCTCGCGCGGATGGTGCGCGACGTCGGCCTGGCCGAAGATCTCGCGCACGATGCGCTCGTCGCCGCGCTCGAGCAGTGGCCGGAATCGGGCGTGCCGCGCAATCCGGGCGGCTGGCTGATGGCTGTCGCGAAGCATCGCGCGATCGATTACTTCCGGCGCAGCAAGCTCCTCGAGCGGAAGCACGAGGAGCTCGGTCACGAGCTGGAGGCGCAGCAGGAGACGGCCGTGCAGGACTTCGATGCGGCCCTCGATGACGATGTGGGCGACGATCTGCTGCGCCTCGTGTTCACGGCATGCCATCCCGTGCTCTCCACCGGCGCGCGAGTGGCGCTCACGCTGCGGTTGCTCGGCGGTCTGACGACCGATGAAATCGCGCGGGCGTTTCTCGTCTCGGAGCCGACGATCGCTCAGCGGATCGTTCGGGCCAAGCGGACGCTCGCGGACAATCGCGTGCCCTTCGAGGTTCCGCGCGGGGCCGAGCTTACAGCGCGCTTGTCGTCAGTGCTCGAGGTGATTTATCTCATCTTCAATGAAGGCTATTCGGCGACCGCCGGCGACGACTGGATGCGGCCGGCGCTCTGCGAGGATGCGCTCCGGCTCGGCCGCATCCTGGCGGAGCTCGCGCCGCAGGAGCCGGAGGTCCACGGTCTCGTCGCGCTGTTGGAGATTCAGGCATCGCGATCGCACGCACGCGTAGGACCATCGGGCGAGCCGATCCTGCTGCTCGATCAAAGTCGCGCGCTCTGGGATCACTTGCTGATCCGTCGTGGTCTCATCGCGCTCGAGCGGGCCGACAAACTCGGCCGCCCGCGCGGCCCGTACGCGCTGCAGGCCGCGATTGCCGCCTGCCACGCGCGCGCGCGGGCGCCGGAGGAAACGGACTGGCTGCGCATCGTCAGGCTGTACGCGGAGCTCGCCGCGCTCGTGCCGTCGCCGGTCGTGGAGCTGAATCGCGCGGTCGCGGTCGCGATGGCGTTCGGTCCGCAAGCCGGCCTCGACCTCGTCGATGCGCTGACGTTGGAGCCGTCGCTGCGGAGCTATCACCTTCTGCCGAGCGTACGAGGCGACCTTCTCAAGAAACTCGGCCGCGTAGACGAGGCGCGGCCGGAGTTCGAGCGTGCGGCGTCGCTCACACGCAACACACGTGAGCGCCAGCTGCTCCTCGAGCGCGCCCGCGCGTGCGGCAGTTCAACTGTGTGATCGACGGATAACTCTCGGCCACGTTCCCTTTAGGCCCGGGCCCTGCCTGTCCGTAGAGGGCAATATTCACAACCTTTGAGTTTTTGAAAATCGAGACATAAAAATTCGCCGCCGCCTCGGCTTGACTGTCGAATCACAAAAATGGGGTGATCTTTTGCATTGAGGCATCCCTCCTTATCATGTCGCTCGGAACGGCCCGGTTCTCCGGGCCGTTTTTCTGTACGGGTAGCGTCGGCAGAAAGTGCCTTGCGCCGAGAACTTAGTCTGTCCTGAAGGCAACATCCACTAGCGCGACGTTCGTTTTGCCGACCACAACGCGAGGTTTACGGCTGGCCCCGGTCTTGCGCGTTCGCCGAGGCTAGCCGTCAATCGACCGCGCGAACTATGAAACGCGTCGCATTCTTCTGCGTGTTGCTGCTCGCCGCCGCCTCGATGGTCGGCGCGTCGCGGTATGGCCGGCGCGAGGCAGTGCCCGCGTCCAAATCCCACGTGCGCAGGGTCCTCTATTACGTCGATCCGATGCACCCGGCTTACAAGTCGGACCAGCCCGGGAAAGCGCCCGATTGCGGCATGGCGCTCGAGCCCGTGTACGAGAGTCGTTCGCAGGCAACGTCACGCGCATCCGATCTCGATCAGGGCGTGCGAGTCAGTCCCGATACGCAGCGACTCGTCGGCGTTCATGTCCAGCCCGTTGAGAAGGTGTCGGGCACAGAGAACCTGCGCTTGTACGGGCGCGTCGCGCCCGATGAAACGCGCATGTATCGGGTCAACGCCGGCATCGACGGCTACATCCGCGAGATCTCGAGCGTCACGACAGGGAGCCACGTGAACAACGGCGAATGGCTGGCCACCCTGGCCGCGCCCGACGCGCGCACGCCGATTCAGTCTTACCTCGTCGCGCTCGAGGCCATGGAACGCGGCGAGCGGCGACCCGTGGACGTCCCCGGGCCGATCGACGCCGGCGTCGAGCAGGCGGCCGATCGTCTGTTCACGCTAGGCATGTCGCGCGTACAGATCGACGAGATCAAGCGGACGCGCGTGGTCCCGCCAGCGATCCGGATCACCGCCCCCGCCGCCGGATTCGTCGTCGCGCGGAATCTGACGGCCGGCGAGAAGATCGCGAGCGGTGAGGAACTGTTTCGGATCGCCGATCTCCGGCGTGTCTGGATCCTCGCCGACGTGCTGGGGCCTGACGCGGCGTATGTCCGCCCGGGGATGATCGCGGAAGTGTCGGTGCCTGGCCGAGGGACGACGATTCGCGCCAGGATCAGCGGTGCGGTCCTGCCGCAGTTCGACGCGCTGAGCCAATCGGCCAGAGTCCGGCTCGAAGCGGACAACCCCGGCTCCGCCCTGCGGCCGGAGATGTTCGTCGACGTGCATCTGCCGATCGCGCTCCCACCGGCGATCGCCGTGCCCGTCGACGCGGTCCTCGACGCCGGTCTGAAGAAGCGGGTGTTCGTGGAGCGCGCCGACGGCGCGTTCGAGCCGCGCGACGTGGAAACCGGCTGGCGGTTCGGTGATCGCGTTGAGATCGTCAGAGGGTTGACCGCAGGCGATCGCGTCGTGGTATCGGGGACCTTTCTCCTCGACTCTGAAAGCCGCATGCGGCACGCGCCAACCGGCGCCATGCCTCCGCGATGATCGACCGCGTTATCGAGTGGTCCGCGACCCATCGCGGCGCGGTCATCCTGATCGCGATCGCGGCGGCGGCGGCGGGCTGGTGGTCGCTGCGCCATATGCCGCTCGACGCGGTGCCAGATCTGAGCGACACACAGGTCATCGTGTACTCGCGTTGGGATCGCAGCCCTGACGTCGTCGAAGACCAGGTCACCTCTCCCATCGTCACTGCGCTCGTCGGCGCCCCGCGCGTCAAAGCGGTTCGCGGGGTGTCGGACTTCGGCTACTCCTTCGTCTACGTCATCTTCGAAGAGGGCACTGACCTGTACTGGGCCCGTTCCCGCACGCTGGAGTATCTCTCTCCCGTGCTCCCACGCCTGCCGCAAGGTGTGGCGACCGAGCTCGGACCGGACGCGACAGGACTGGGGTGGGTGTTCCAGTACGTGCTCGTGGACGCGTCGCGTACGCACAGCCTCGCCGAGCTGCGATCGTTCCAGGACTGGTTTCTGCGCACGCACCTCAAGACGGTCCGCGGCGTCGCCGATGTCGCGTCGCTCGGCGGCTACGTGCGCCAGTACCAGGTGAACGTCGACCCGCATCGCCTGCGCGCGTACGGCCTGCCGATCAATCGCGTCGTGGAAGCCGTGCGCAGCGGGAACAGCGAGGTGGGCGGGCGCGTGATCGAATTCGGCGGCGCCGAGTACATGGTGCGCGGGCACGGCTACCTCACGTCGCATCGCGATCTCGAGAACATCGTGCTGGCGCCAGGCGAGCAAGGCACGCCGATCCGCGTCAGGGATGTCGGCGAAGTCGTGCTCGGACCGGACCACCGCCGCGGAGCGTCGGACCTCGACGGCACCGGCGATGCCGTCTCGGGCATCGTGATCATGCGCCAGGGCGAGAACGCGTTCGACGTCATTGCGCGCGTGAAGGACAAGCTTCGCGCGGTCGAGGCCGGGCTCCCGAGCGGCGTGACCGTCGTGCCGATCTACGACCGGTCGGAGCTGATCGGGAAATCCATCGACACGATCCGTTCGACGCTGATCGAAATCATGTTGACGGTCGTCGTCGTGATTCTGCTGTTCCTGTGGCATGTCCCGAGCGCGCTGATTCCGGTGCTGACGATCCCCATCGCCGTCCTGATCGCCTTTGTCCCGTTTCGCCTGCTGGGCCTCAGCGCGAACATCATGTCGCTCGGCGGCATCGCGATCGCCATCGGCGCGCTGGTCGACGCGTCCATCGTGGTGGTCGAGCAGACGCACAAGAAGCTGGAGCTCTGGCAACAGAGCGATCGGCGCGTCGACTACGGCCGCGTCGTCCTCGACGCCATCAAGGAAGTCGGCGCGCCAAGCTTCTTCGCGCTGCTGGTCATCGCGGTGTCGTTTCTGCCGGTGCTCACGCTCGAGGCGCAGGAGGGCCGGCTGTTCAAGCCGCTGGCGTACACGAAATCGCTGTCCATGATCGTCGCGGCGGCTCTCGCAATCACGCTGGATCCGGCATTGCGGATGCTGTTCACGCGGCGAGAGCAGTTCAACGTCAGGTCGTCGTGGCTGCGCCGGGCCGTCAATGCGCTGCTGGTCGGACGGATTCGTTCGGAGGACAGACATCCAGTCAGCCGCGGACTTGCGCGGATCTATCGTCCGGTCGCCATGTGGTCGCTGCGCCGGCCGATGGTCGTCATCGGTGCCGCCTGCGTCATGCTGCTGGCGACGATTCCCATTTACAGCCGCCTCGGGTCGGAATTCATG
The DNA here is from genome assembly GCA_001917905.1 of Acidobacteria bacterium 13_1_40CM_65_14. Taxonomy (GTDB): domain Bacteria; phylum Acidobacteriota; class Vicinamibacteria; order Vicinamibacterales; family CAVVIG01; genus QHWF01. The sequence continues at coordinate 7,598 of MNEX01000028.1, read as the reverse complement.
CCGCCGCTCGACGAGGGCACGCTGCTCTACATGCCCTCGACGATGCCCGGCATCTCGATCGCGAATGCGCAGAAGCTGCTGCAGGCCACCGACCGAATCATCAAGCAGTTCCCGGAGGTGGACCGCGTGCTCGGCAAGACAGGACGCGCCGAGACGCCGACCGATCCCGCGCCGCTCTCGATGCTCGAAACGGTGATCACGCTGAAGCCCACCTCGGCGTGGCGCAAGGTGGACACGTGGTACTCCGCCTGGGCGCCCGCGTGGGCGGCGGCGGTGTTCCGCCGCGTGACGCCGGATCACATGTCGCAGCAGGCACTCGTGCGCGAGTTGGACGAGGCGCTGCAGATTCCGGGCGTGTCCAACGCGTGGACGATGCCGATCAAGGCGCGGACGTCCATGCTGACGACGGGCATGCGAACCGCCGTCGGCTTGAAGATCACCGGCCCGAATCTGCAGACGATCGACGCGATCGGTTCGCAGGTCGAAGCCGTGCTGCCACACGTGCGCGGTACACGGAGTGTCTTCGCCGAGCGGAGCAGCGGGGGATATGTTCTCGATATCGACTGGAAGCGGGAGGAGTTGGCCCGCTTCGGGCTCAGCATCGACGACGCCCAGAGCATCGTCCAGAACGCGATCGGCGGCGAGAACGTCACGACCACGGTCGAGGGCCGCGAGCGGTACCCGGTCAACGTGCGCTACATGCCGGACTTTCGGAGCGAGATTGGCGATCTCGGGCGGCTGCTCGTCCCGGCGTCCGGCGGCCAGCGGCAGGTGCCGCTCGCGCAACTCGCGACGATCACGACGGCGACCGGGCCGTCGATGGTGCGCAACGAAGACGGGCTGCTGACCGGCTATGTGTACGTCGATCTCGCGGACCGTGACGTTCGCGGGTACGTCGAGGACGCCAAGCGCGTGCTCGCCGACGAGATCCAGCTGCCTCCCGGAAGCGCGATCGCGTGGAGCGGACAGTACGAGGAGATGGTCCGCGTCAAAGAGCGACTGCTCGTCGTCGTCCCGCTGACGCTGTTGCTGATCGTGCTGCTGTTGTACGTCAACACCCGCTCGATGGTGAGGACGTCGATCATCCTCCTTGCGGTGCCGTTCTCGGCCATTGGCGCGTTCTGGTTCCTCTATTTGCTTGGCTACAACATGAGCGTCGGCGTGTGGGTCGGACTCATTGCGCTCCTCGGCGTCGACGCGGAGACCGGCGTGTTCATGCTGCTCTATCTCGATCTCGCCTACGCGCAGGCAAGGCGGGACGGGCGCCTTCGCAACCTGTCTGAGCTGCGCGAGGCGGTGATGGAGGGAGCCGTCAGGCGCCTGCGGCCGAAATTCATGACGATGGCGACGATGACGCTGGGGCTCGTGCCGATCATGTTGTCAACCGGCACCGGCGCCGATGTGATGAAGCGCATCGCCGCGCCGCTTCTCGGCGGCATCCTGACGTCGTTCCTGCTCGAGTTGATCGTCTATCCGCCGCTATTTCAAATTTGGAAGTGGAATTCCGAAGTCTGCCAGCACGTGGCGAAGTCGCCGCCGCGCAGGATTTTGTCTGCCTTTCTGCCACCACCGTCTGCCGGCGATGGTGCTCACCCGTCATCCTCCGCGTAAATCCGCTTCTCACGGGCACGTCGAGAGCGGCGACGCCTTTGCACGTACGTGCCACGCCCCCCTGACACCACGGTAATCGCGCGTGTGGAAACCGCGATTCACATCGCGTTGCGGGGCGGAGCTTGCTTCGTCCTTGGTGAATCGAGGTTGGCCGACGAGATTGGCCTGTTGACATTGGCTCACACTCCCGGAAGCCATCCAGATTTCTAGACTGCGTTCGTCGATCGCAACGGAGATGCGCATGAAACGTGTCGTGGTTGCTCTCGCGCTGCTGGCGGCAGCGGTTCTGACCCGCCCAATGAAGGTGTCAACCGCTGTCGACCCCGCGCAGGTCGGCCAATGGTCCGGCGTCCTGCCATGGTCCGCTATTCCCGTTCACTCCCATCTCCTGAATACGGGCAGAGTGCTGACCTGGCAACAGGGCTCGCAGGCGACGATCTGGGATCCGGCGACGCGATCATTCGCAGGCGTGCCGGATCCGTGGGCGGACCTGCTCTGCGCGGGCCACACGTTCCTCGCTGACGGTCGATTGATCACGCTCGGAGGTTGGGACAGATCGGGCGCGGGGCTTGGCCTGACCGAAGTCGATATCTTCGAGCCGAACACTCAGGCATGGATTCGGGCCAGGCCGATGGTGTTCAAGCGCTGGTATCCGACCGCCACGCGCCTTCCTGACGGTCGCATCCTCGCGGTCTCGGGCGCGCGGAACTCGCTCACCGACATCGTGGACATCCCGGAAGTCTACGATCCGGCCACCGATACGTGGACGTCCCTCACGGCTGCGACGAGGGCGATACCGATGTATCCGTTCCTGTTCGTGCTGCCTGACGGCGGAGTGATCTCGGTCGGCAACTCGGAAGTGGCGTCGAGGACGCAGACGCTGGACCTCTCGACCTCGACATGGACGATCGTGGACAACCGCCTGATTGACGGCGGGTCCGCGGTGATGTTCCAGCCTGGCAAATTCATGAAGGCCGGGACCGCCGCCGACAGCGGCAATGCGGGTCTGGCGGCGCCCACGGCATTCGTCCTGGACATGACCCAGCCGGCGCCGGCGTGGCAGCCGACCGGATCGATGGCGTTTCCGCGTTCCTTTCACAATTTGACGATGCTCCCCGACGGCACGACGCTCGTGACGGGAGGGGGGACCGATCGGTCAGCATTCAACACCGCGAACGCCATTCTCGCGGCGGAGGTGTGGTCGCCGGCGAGCGGCGCCTGGACGACGCTTGCGAGCATGGTGACGCCGCGGCTGTATCACTCGACCGCGCTGCTCCTGCCGGATGCACGCGTGCTCGTCGCTGGGGGCGGTTCGGATACGGGTGTCGCGGACCAGCCGACGGCCGAGATTTTTTCGCCGCCGTACCTCTTCAAAGGTCCACGGCCGACGATTGCGGCCGTTGGGTCGACGCTGGCGTACGGAACGCCGTTCACGGTGGCCACGCCGGATAATGCGAGCATCGCGTCCGTCACGCTCATCCCAACCGGGTCCGTGACGCACGCATTCAACCAGAATCAAGCGTTCCAGACGCTCGCGTTCGAGGCGACACCGGATGGGCTCAGCGTGACGGCGCCGGCGAACGCGAATCTGGCGCCGCCCGGTTATTACATGCTGTTCATCGTCAACAGCATCGGCGTGCCGTCGGTCGCCGCGTTCGTGAATCTGCCGGCGTCGGGCACCCCGCCGCCGACGGTTTCGGTCCCGAACGTCGTGAACGCGACTCAAGCGGTGGCCACGACCACGATCACAAACGCGGGCCTCACGGTTGGCCCGGTGACGACGGCAGCGAGCGCGACGGTCCCAGCAGGCTCGGTGATCAGTCAGACGCCGATCGCCGGCGCGCAGGTGGCAACCGGCAGCGCGGTTGCGCTCGTGGTCTCCGCCGGCGCGGGGCTCATCACGGTCCCGAACGTCGTCAACGCGACACAGGCGGTGGCCACGACGATGATCACAAGCGCGGGCCTCACGGTTGGCGTGGTGAGCACCGCATCAAGCGCTACGGTCCCCGCTGGCTCGGTGATCAGTCAGACGCCGATCGCTGGCGCGCAGGTGGCAACAGGCAGCCCGGTCGCGCTGGTCGTCTCCTCTGGCACGGGACTCATCACCATCACGGTGCCGAACGTCGTGAACGCGACGCAGGCCGCGGCGACGACCACGATCACGGGCGCGGGCCTCACGGTTGGCGCGGTGACCACCGCATCGAGCGCGACGGTCCCCGCGGGCTCGGTGATCGATCAGACACCGATCGCTGGCGCGCTGGTGGCAAGTGGCAGCGCCGTCGCGCTCGTCGTCTCGTCTGGTCCCGCAGGCGTGTCCGTCGCCGCCGACACAACGGTCTCCGTCAACGGCAAGGGGACAGTGGTCTCGCCGCCGATCAGCACCGCTGCCGCCGGCGAGCTGCTGGTGGCCTTCGCGGCCTCTGACGGCCCCACCACATCGAGTCAGACGCTGACGGTCTCCGGCGCCGGGTTGACGTGGAGTTTGAAGCAGCGGTCGAACACACAGCTCGGCACGTCGGAGATCTGGACAGCGACGGCTCCAGCGACGCTGGTCAACGCCAGCGTGACGGCGACTCAGGCGGCGGGCGGGTTTGATCAGTCGCTGACGGTCGTGGCCTTCCGCGGCGCCGGTGGCACTGGCGCGGCCGCTGCAGGCGGCGCGGCCAGCGGCGCGCCGAGCGTGTCGCTGACGACGACGCGGGCCGGCTCGCTCGTCTACGGTGTCGGCAACGATTGGGATACGGCGGTCGCGCGCGTCGTCGGCACGAACCAAACGATTGTGCACCAGTGGGTCGACAGCGGTGTCGGAGACACGTTCTGGGTCCAGGCGCTCTCGGCGCCCGTGGCGGCTGCCGGCGCGATCGCGACGATGAACGACACGTCGCCGACGGCGGATCAATGGAATCTTGCGGCGATCGAAATCCTGGCGTCAACGTCAACGCCGCTACAGGTCGCCGTGCCGAATGTGGCCGGCCTGACGCAGGCCGCGGCGGCGACGGCGATCACGAGTGCGACTCTCACGGTCGGCGCGGTCACAACCGCATCGAGCACGACGGTCCCCGCTGGTTCAGTGATTAGTCAAACTCCCGTCGCGGGCACGCAGGTCGCGACGGGGAGTGCGGTCGCGCTCGTCGTGTCGTCGGGTCTGCCGCAGGTCGCGGTGCCGAATGTGGTCGGCGCGACGCAGGCGGCGGCGACGACGGCGATCACGGCGGCGACTCTCACGGTCGGCGCGGTCACGACCGCGTCGAGCACGACGGTGCCCGCGGGATCGGTGATCAGTCAAACGCCGATCGCCGGCACGCAGGTCGCGACGGGGAGCGCGGTGGCGCTCGTCGTGTCGTCGGGACTGCCGCAGGTCGCAGTGCCGAATGTGATCGGCGTGACACAGGCCGCGGCGACGACGGCGATCACGGGTGCAAGTCTGACCGTCGGTGCGGTCACGACCGCGTCGAGCACGACAGTCCCCGCGGGATCGGTGATCAGCCAGACGCCGATTGCCGGCACGCAGGTCGCGGCGGAGAGCGCGGTGGCGCTCGTCGTGTCGTCGGGACTGCCGCAGGTCGCAGTGCCGAATGTGATCGGCGTGACGCAGGCCGCGGCGACGACGGCGATCACGGGTGCGAATCTCACAGTCGGCGCGATCACGACCGCATCGAGTACGACGGTGCCCGCTGGATTGGTGATCAGCCAGACGCCGATCGCCGGCACGCAGGTCGCGGCGGAGAGCGCGGTGGCGCTCGTCGTATCGTCGGGACCGCCACTGATTCTTGTTCCGTTTGCCGTTGACACGGTCGTCTTCTCGGACGGCACCGGCACACGCGTGACGGCGCCCTTCAGGACCGCCGAGGCCGGCGAGGTGCTGGTGGCCTTCGTGTCATCCGACGGTCCGAACAATGCGACCAGGCAAACGGTGACCGTGTCGGGTGCGGGCCTCCCTTGGAGTCTCGTGACGCGGGCCAATACGCAGTTCGGCACCGCTGAGATCTGGGCGGTGACGGCGCCCGCGCAGCTGGTCAACGCCACCGTGACGGCGACGCAATCAATCAGCGGATTCGATCAGTCACTAACCGTCATGGCGTTTACTGGCGCCGGCGGCATCGGCGCTTCTGGCGCAGCCAGCGGCGATCGCACCGCGCCGAGTGTGTCGTTGACGACGACCGGAGCCGGATCGTTCGTGTTCGGAGTCGGCGACGATCCCGACCGTAAAGTGGCCCGCACGCCCGACGCGAACCAGACGATGGTGCATCAGTGGGTCGACAACAATCCGAACGTGACCTTCTGGGTGCAGGGTCGCTCCACGCTGACAGGCGCCGCCGGCAGCCTCGTCACGATCAGCGACGCGCCGACCAACAGCCGCTGGAACCTTGCGGCGGTCGAGATCGTGGCCCGCTGAAAAGTTGGGCCAAGCATTTTGAAATCGACGCGCAGCTTCACGCCAGCGGGATGGACATAGAACGACGACGATTGCGGTACGCCTCCCGGCGCCGCGGGTGCCTCATGGCAAGCAGGTGTGCAAATGAAGACAGCCCGCCTGCCTTCGTTCCGGCATGATCCGCCCGAGGGAGAATCCAATGAAGAAAAGCCGAGGCGGGAGAATGACCGCAGCGAAGCAGCGTGCGGCCAAGCGGAAGGGTGGAAAAGGCCCGGTGAGCAAGCGCAAAACCGGTCGCAACATCATGAAGACGTAGCGATCACCGGTCCTGGTTGCCGCCGCGACGCCGCTGTGGCCGTGCGCGCGATCGGGACCGATGCTCCAGCGGGACGCCCTTCAGCTTTTCCCCACCCCCTTGGCCTGCAGCAGTCGCACGCCGTTGCCCGCGAAGATTAGCGCCTTCTCGTCTGCGGTCAGTGCCGCCCGTTTCACCGATTCGATGGTCGGTACGATCGACTCCGTGGGCCCGCTGTCCGACTCGAACAGGATGCGATCGGCGCCGAACACCTTCGCCGCCAGCGCGATGCCCCGCGGGCCGCGGCCGCTCTGGCCGGTGTCCAGGTAGACGCTGCGGAAACGTTTCGGCGGCACCGGGTTGCCCGCCTCTTCGGCCGCCATCTGAATCTTTCCGCTGTGACCGGTCCTGCCGCCTCACCAGGTAACTTCGCGAGAGTGTGCCGAACAGAACACGTTCCGCCCGCTGCCAATCGTCACAATGGCTGATTCATACGTCGTGGACTGGAAATCCCAAAGGAGGGGACTCATGGCAGTGCGTAACGCCGCGCAGAAAGACCAAGTGAATCGCGGCACGATACAGCGGGAAACAGCGGCGAAACAGACAACAACCTCCACCACGCGCCTCAGTCGGGGACCAGTCGATGCCCCAGGGAAGCGTCATCGGAAACCCCTGCCTCCAGAACCGATCGATAAGCAGATGGGCGAACCGAGAGGCAAACAGATGGGCCAAAAGAACGCCAAAACCGGCAGGCGCGGCGGGCGAGGCTGACACGGGCCAACTCGACCTGATAAAGAAACTGCACTGACACACCTTGCCCTTCATTAGATAGAAGGTCGCAATCTGGGAGCCGAATCGTGAACGCTTCCGATGAAGGCGACCGGCGAACTCCGCCAGGGACATTCCTGGCGTGATGAATGCGCGCGACGCGAGCGGTCACGATGACAAGAGGGCCAGAATTACCCGGCGATGGTTCGCCGGATCGGACCTGCGGCACGCAGCGCCATGGCGGCAATCGTCAAGGTCGGGTTGGAGGCAGCGCCGGTGGGAAACACACCGCTGCCGAGTAGATACAGGTTGTGGTGATCGTGCGCGCGGAGGTCCGCATCCACGACCGACCGCTTTGGATCGCTGCCCATCCGGTAGGTGCCGATCACGTGGCCGGATCCCTTCACGTCATCGCCGTGCTGCACCTCGGTGCACTTCATCGCGGTGAGGATCTGCAGGTGGATGCGGCGTCCCTCCTCGAGGCCGCGCCGCGTGTAGTCGTCGAGGCGGAAGCGAATCCGCGGCCGCGGCAGACCTAACGCGTCGCGG
>MNEX01000264.1 GCA_001917905.1 Acidobacteria bacterium 13_1_40CM_65_14 | reverse complement strand
CGCCGACACCGTCGGCCACCAACGCGCCCGTATGAGCTGATTGCCGGCTCCGTGATCTTCAACCGCCATAATGCTGTGGCGCGCTCAGGCGGGTCAGCGGACGTTGATATGTGGCGGTAGGGTTCATAGCTTCGGACGCGAGACGCCGCGAGCGGCTCCTGGTATCGGCTAAAAGCGCAATATTAACCCAACATTACTCTCCTGATTGAGCGGGCAACATGTAAACGAGAAGGGATCTAGCCTTATGCCGCCAGGCACATGCAAGCACGCGTTGTACGACAGGTCCTAATGTCAGGCGTCAAGGACCGATTTACCCTACCGGGGACTAAGAAGAACCAAGAGGACCTGTGGATTGATCAACGCCTACGCAACGTCTTCGTACCCCAGACTGCGCAGCGCCGAGTGGACTGGCTGGCCGATCGAACTCACTTGTGAGGGAGCCGGTTCCGGGCCTCGAAGCGCAGAATATCTGCCACGGCGACACGATACAGGTGAGTGCCGACCCTCCACACCGGCAGGATCTTGCAGTCGATGAACTTGTAGATCGTTTTGCGATCGAGCTGCCACCTCTGAGAGAGCTGGGACACGGTGAACCACATGGGTTCAGGCTCCATCCATTGTGACGACGACGCCGACTGCGTTCCGCGCCCGCGGGGCTGAAGAAAGAGACGTATCAGATGGTCGGTGTTTCGGCATGGAATCCGGCATGGAGTACTGTCTCCGACTCGATATTGGTTTCTGCAAACGATCTATCTTCGTCACCCCGCAGACATCGAGCGCACCCGCTCGGATTCCCGCAACCTCGCTCTCATGACGGCAGTCAATCACGTCACGGCTCCCCCTACAGATCTTGAGGTCGATCGGGGCAAGGCACAGCCGGGACTTCTTCGAAGAAGTCGTGCGCGAGCACCTTGATTCGGTCGCCCCAGCAGATCGTTCGCTCTTCGATCGCAGGCATCGCCAACGGAGTCGAGCCTCGTCCGGCGAGTGAGGCCCCCCCTTCGCTGGGCAGCCTTGTTCGCCCCAGCCCACGACGCGGGGGCAGCCGCGCCTGTGTAGCGAATCCGACAGGTTCATGCGCGTTCCAGGGTGCAAGCACGCCCACTGTGCGCGCGTTAGGCAGGTTGAGTGCCGGCCTGAGAAACGCCGACTGCGCAATCGCCGAACGTAGCATCGTCACGCGATCCTTTCCGTCCTTGCCGTCCCGAATGGTCAACTCGCCGCGATCGAAGTTGATGCCCTGCACAGCCCGCCGCATTCGAGCAACCGCAGCCCGGCCCCGTCCATCAGCAACACCATCAGCCCGCACCACCGGAAGGCGGACCGGCCACTGCGCGCGGACAATGTCGTGCATCCACACCAGCCGATGGCCGAGGACAACCTCGAACAGAAAGAGGACGACAGCTAATTAGGTGCTGGTGCGGAAGCGGGGATTTGAACCCCGACCCGATTGCTCGGACTAGCTCCTGAGGCAGAGCACAGCAACAGCAGATCGCAGCCGACCCCGGAAAAACGGGGTCGGCTTTCTCTTTCGACGGCAGCCCGTTGTGCAACGAGGCCCTGTTTCCGGGAATCCGTTGCACAACTTTGCACACCGCGCCCGACCTCTGCGCAGCCGGCCGTTGTCTTTGCTAAGCGTTACCTTGCGTGGTAACGTTTCGGTTGAGTGGGAAAGCAGCGGCGAGGTGGATACGTGTTCATCACATGGAAAAGCGACCATCCACCGCGCCACGTGCATGTTTACCGAGACGCGAAGCTGGTTGTGAAGTGGGATCTGGACAACCACAAGGCGATGAAGGGCGCTGCCACGCGGCGCATTCTGGAGTTGATCGCGGAACTTGAATCAGAAGGGCTGCTGTGAAGATTCGGTCTGTCACGCACAACAACCGGAAGAAAGTGTTCGAGGTTCGCACCTCGACGAAGAAGCTCGCGTTCCCGTTCTCGAAGGCGGAGCCGTCGCCGTCCATCGAGGACCCGATCACCGAGCTGTTCGTGGACCGAGAAGCCGGCCGGGAGGCGTTTACGTACGCGCTCCAGTCAGGGCGCACCGGCACCGTCCATGTGGATCAGGTGCTCGAATACAACCAGGATCCGACATACCTGAGGGACCTCCTGCTCTACCGGCTCACGCTCGAAGCGCAGAAGCGAGTCGCGGAAAGCCCGCTGTCAAAGCGCGAGATCGTGCGACGGCTCGGGACGTCAGCCGCGCAACTGTACCGGCTGCTCGACCAGGCGAATTATCACAAGTCCGTCGACCAGGTCTTGGCATTGCTGCAGGTGCTCAACTGTGACGTCGATCTCGTCGTCCGGACGAAGACGGCCTGATGGCTTCAGCGGCCAAGCGCCCGCGTCGATAAGGCGGCGAGCACTGTGGCGTCGACCGGGCAACTGCCGCGGTACGACTTGAGCGGCGCCTCAATTCCTGCCTGCGGCGTGATCGTTGGGAACTGATCGTCGACTGGCTTGACTAGCGGCTCGGCAAAGCTCGGCGCAGGCCAGGTGCAGCTCCTCGCCGATCTCTACGCGCCGTCCGAGCGCGGACGCGTGAAGGGCACCGTGATGTCGGGCGCGAGCTTCGCGTTCATAGTCGGGCCGTCGATCGGCGGATGGCTGTATCAGATCGGCGGCATACGGCTGCCGTTCCTGACCGTCGCGGCATTCATCGCGACGATCGCCTTCATCGCCTACGAGCCGCCGCTGCGGCGTGAAGCGCACGAGCCAGTGCCCCTCCTCGCGGTCCTGCGGATTCCGACGATTGCAGAGTGCGCGGCTGCGGTCGTGATCGTGTCATCGACGATGATCTCTACGTGTTAGCCGTGAAACGGATGGTGACGGTAGTGAATGACGGCTAAGGACGATTCGTGGGCAGCGTGAGGATGCGCTCCGACACAGTTTCGGCGCTCACCTGCGGATGGCCGGCATCAGCCTGGCCGATATCGCCGATCTGCTCGGCCACAAGGATCTTGCGACGACGCAGATTTATGCGAAGGTGCAGCAGGAGCACTTGAGAACCGTCGTCGGCAAGCTGACGCTTGGGCGCCGGCTGCCGCAAATCGAGCGATGCGTCACTCAAACGCGTTTCACTCAGGCGGATCCGATCTCGGACGAAAACCAGAAGCTCTTGACAGAAGGGAACTTGAAGGACGAGAGCAATGGGATGGCGGAGAGAGAGGGAGTCTTTTCACCTGATCCTGCCAAGGCTCGCAAAGACGAAGCTTAGCGAACAAGTTGCCTTCGCTCAGTGGTTTGGCACTTTGCCGATCTTTGCCGTTCGCAGCAGCCGCTTGCCGTGAGATGTCCGAGGACGACTCATTGTAGGCCCTCGTGCCGGCTGCAATGCAAAGCGCCTTACCCGGTCTCGGCTTGTTTCCACGCGCCGCCTGGACCAGCGTCCAGCAACCTTCGGGCTTTGGCTAGGCCCGTCACTCGGGTGCTCGACATTCGCCAGTTTATTACAGCAACGACGCGAATACCGCGTTACGAATGAAGTCTGCATCGAAGGCTCCAAAGAACACATAGCCCGCCGCCGCGAGCCATAACCCAGTAGCCGCTCGTTGCACTATTCTGGGGTACGTCCTCATCCGCTACCGATGCCAGCGCGAGCGTCACGAACAACTCGTAGTTGGTACGCTGGCCATTTCCGCTCCACGAGATCGCACAGCTCCCTCGCGCCGGGCTCCTGCCACTCCTCGAGCGAGCGTCCGAGCCGCTCGTGTACGCCGACCAGTTCGCCTATCTGACTCGCCATCGCGCACCACCTGCTCCGCTAAGCGCGGGTGAGCCGCTGTTTGGTTGCGGCTCAGCCGCGCTGCGTCGTCAATCGAGCTTCAATTGAGCGCGCGCTCCAAAATCTGTTGCACTGCACGGCGGCCGTCGAAGAACTCCTCGGCCAACGCCCGCGCCACCCGGGAGTGCCGCTCGTAATCGGCCTCGATGGCGGCCAATGCGCGCACCGCGTCGTCCATGCAGCGGAACCGAAAGAGACCCTCCGCCTCTGGCAAAAAGCGACTGGGTCCGGTGTACTGCACGACCGCAGGCTTGCCGCTCGCGAGATAACAGACGGTGCGATTGCTGGTCCAGCCGTTCACAAATTGGGGGCAGTACGGCTTGACGCAACTAAACTCTCCCTTCGATCGCTGAATGTAAGCGCGGTACTCGTCAGGCGTCGCGCTCACATCCCACGCCTCGCGAATGCTCCAGCCCTGAGGCTCGAGGCGCGCGCGCCATTCGTTGTAGTGCTGACCGAGGCAGATGGCCAGCTCGAGGTTCGCAGTTGTACAGGACGGTAATTTGGCGTATTCGAGGAACGCGGCCGACTTGTCGTTGGAAAACGTCTTTCCCTGAAACTCGAACGTCCCTCCCCACCAGTGCGTCACCGTCGTGTAGGGCGCTGCCGGCTCGGTCCGGAGTGGTGGCCACGCAGGGAGGAAGACGGGCGTCGGCGTGTAATGCCAGCGGAGGCCGCAGTCGGGGAACCGCGCCTCGGGCGTGCCCACCGTCTCACCGATGGTGAAATAGATGTCGTGAGGCGCCAGGTGAATGTCACCCGTGGTCATCCACACCTGGAGCAGACCCGGATCGGTGTCCACGAAGATGGATTGGCGAAAGCGGCGCACCACCGGTGCGGGCAGGGAGTGCCACAGATTCAGGAGCACGTCGGCGCCCGCAGCGGCGTCCAGGTCCAGGCAGCCTTGGGCCACGTCGGCCGGGACCATGCCGCCGTTCATAGAGAAGAGCGCCAGCGCATCCGCCAAGCCGTAGGATTCCAATCGCGCCTTCAGGGTCGCGACGCACTCGCGCACGTCGCCGCCGCGCCAACGGCGGCGGCGCGCCGTCGAATTGTCCCCGTCGTCGAGATCGACTCCCTCCAACCAGATCACGCGGTACCCGATGGCACGCAGCGCCAAAGCCCAGTTCAAATACTCCCAGAGATGGCCGCCTCCGCGAGGGTAACCGATGGTCGGCGCCGGCACGAGGCAGACGGTTTCACTCATCACTGGTTCCATTCAAGCCGCTCGAGAGCGTGGTCGAATTCGGCCGCGTACACGTGCATGCCCCCGACATATGCATGCGCCCAGTCGTGAGCCAGGTTCTGCGCGTCCCAGGACAAGGCCGAAAGCGTACGAAACACGGTCCCGCAATCGGCGAGTCGCCGCCAAGCCTCGGGGCTCGCCTCCGGCCAGCGCTCCCGCACGGTCGACCAGTAGGTGTGGATGTCGGGATTCGCCGATAGCTTGCTGGACGGCACAGCGAGCTGGGCCAGATCGAGGGCAGGGACGCCCCAAGCGGCGTCCTCCCAGTCGAAGACGACAACGGTGCTGTTCCTGTTTGAGGATCGCAGGCGCATGTTCTTTCCACTGAAATCGCCGTGCACCAGTCCGAGCAGGACGGTGGGAGCGCGCGTGACGGCTGTTGGTACAAGCGCATCGAGGAATCGCGGCAGCGGGCGCGATCCCAGCACGCTGTCGACGGCAATCTTCAGCGGCAGCGGTGCGAGCAACGCCAGTGGACTCGCGAGAAGGCCGACGAGGAACAACATGGCGATGTAGGGCCATGACGAACGCGCCTGGCGCGCCAGCCGTCGATACAGCGCGAAGTCGCCATAGCGGGATGTCGTCATCGCGCTGCTACTCCTGTTCATGGACGGCGCGCTCGATGACGGCCGCGGCCGCACCGCACTGGCAGACAGCGCGCAGAACCACCCAGGCGGCCGCGGTGCCGAGGATTGCAGCGACCGACCAGCCTCCGTCAAACCCTGCCGTGACCGAGAGGGCCGCTGTCCCCACCGTCAGTGCCAGCGCGGCCGCCGACACGCTCGGCCACCAGCGTACCCGTATGAGCTGATTGCCGGCTCCGTGATCTTCGACGGCCATGATCAGACGCGCGGCGCCGAGCGTGCCGCAGGCCACTTCCAGGTCCCACTGATCCCAATCACCGCCCCGGCGCACTAAGACCCCGTCGCCTCGCAGCGTCTGCTCCACACGCCGCAGCCGCGCGTCCGGTGCCTCCCCGTGCTCGGTCCAGCGCGCGACCGCCTTTGGCACAGGCAAGCGAGGCGGTACGCCGCGTGGTTGCGTACACGATCTTCCCTTCAGCCGACCGCATAGGCGCGCAACGGGATGGACCACATGGAGCAGCGCCGTAAGAAGGCGCAGCATGAGTCGCCGGAGCCGTGCCCCGGGACCGGGGCGCGCGCTTGGAAAGGTCACGCAGCTCGTGCTCAACCAACCCTGACCAACGGGCGCCATTGTTGTGAAGACCAGCAGCGGTAGGGCGAAGAGGAGCGGCTGCCATAAAGTGCCGAGCGCTGAGAGCACCGCGAGAATAGGGATCGCGAGGTACCATTCGGGCATGAGTGACAGCGAGTAGAGCGTGCGAGGCACCGGTTGGTACAACCGCTGGAACGGCGCCGCGCCCCACATACCGTGATAGATACGCCCCCTCCGGAAATCGAGAGCGCGCGTGAGCCCGCGGCTGTAGATTCGACCCGCCCATGCGAGCTGCCCTGTCCCGTTGTACTTCTCCGGCCATTTCTTCTTGAGCAGCGCCTCGGCCTTTCCATACCCCCGTTGCTGCTTCCAATACGCGCGCACGGAGTTGCGCCGATGGTGCCAAACCACGGCGGCTGGGTGGAACCCGAGAGTCCAGCCACACTCCTGCAGCCGCCAGCACACGTCCACGTCGTCGCCCGCCACGCGGAACTGCGGGTCGAACCCGCCGATCGCCTCGAGGCACTCCTTGCGGAACGCCATGTTGCAGCCGGGAATGTGCTCCGCCTCCCGGTCGGAGAGGAGCACATGCACAGGCCCACCCGGTGCGTTGGCGACGCAGTCGGCGATCGGCCCGTCATCCGGTGGCGGGATGTTTGGTCCGCCGACGCCGACGTGTTTCGTGGTGCCGAAGGTTGCCGCGAGATACATGAGCCAATGCGCATCTGGGTAGGCGTCATCATCGATGTAGGCGATGATGTCGCCCGTGGCCGCGTGCAGGCCAGTGTTGCGCGCGCTGCTCAGCCCGCGGTTTTCGGTGCGAATGAGCCGAACATCGCATTCGCTCACGATGTCCGGCGTGCCGTCTGTCGAGCCGTCGTCCACGACGATGACCTCAAAGTTCGAATAGTCAAGCCGTGCCAGGCCGTCAAGGCAGCCGCGAATGGTCCGCGACCCGTTGTGGGTGCAAACGACGACTGAGACGCGTGGCCACGACTGGTCAGGGAAGGGCAGCTTGGCGAGGGCCGTGCGAACGGCGGCGAGTGCCGGCTTGGGCCGGCGCTCACGATCCGTAATGCCGAAGGCCCAGTCGTCTACCTCGGCACCGGCCCGGTGCCACTCGTCGGTCCACGCGAACAAGAAAACGCCGGCACAGCCGCCGGCGAAGGCCGTGCGGATTTGCCAGTCCAGACTGCATGCCTGCGCGAGCTCGCCGTTGCGAAGAGCGTCGAGCCCGATTTCACTGAGAATCACCGGGCGGTCCGCGGCGATGTTCTGCAGGCGCGAGAGGTACGCTTCAAGGGCCGGCTGCCTCTCGAGGTACACGTTGTAACAAACGAGATCGAGGAATGGGAGCTCGAGGTATTCCGTCGAGGGGTAGTTCACATAGGTGACCAGTCCCTCAGGGTCCTCCGCTTTGACCGCCCAATATAGCTGTTTCAGATAACGCTCGACACGCCGGTGACCGTACCAGCGCGCGATCTGCGTCGGGATCTCGTTACCGAGCGAGTAGGCCAGAAGCGCCGGATGACCGGCGCACTGACGTACTCGGTCGCGCACCACGCGATCAGGGTCCACATCCCGTCGCTTGTCGATGACGAACCCGAGGTACTGTTCGGCGGACAGGCCCACCATCACCCAGAGCCCGTGCCGATGTGCGGCGTCGAGCAGCGAGCGCGGCGGCATGGTGTGGGGGATTCGCACCGCGTTGAAGCCGTTGGCCACCATCTGAGCGAAATCCCGTTCGATGATGTCGAGGTCGTGATACTCGTTTCCATCCGCATCAGGGCGGAAGGCTCCATAGGTGACGCCGCGCACATACAGCTTGCGGTCGCCGGCGACCAGGAACTTACCCTGGATGGCCGGGCGGCGGCCGAGCGGTTCGGACAGTACCGGCGGTGCCGCCGGCATACGGAGTGGCGCACTCACGCGGGCCGGGCGTTGCTGCCTGGCTCCGATTGAACTCACATCCAGCAACTGCGCATCATGCATCGGTGCAGCTCTACGTCCGCCCTCACCATGGACGTGGTAACGGTCGCGACAACTACCGTCGAAACCTGTATCTAATAGAGAACTGAACTGTCCTCGCTGACGCTGCCGAATTGGCACGACCAAAGAATGGTGAGCTCAAAACGCCAACAATGCCGGTGACGTTCGTGCGGTTGATCGCATTGAACACATCCACAGTGAAGTCGAGGCTGTCACGTCTCTGGCCTTGCTCCACGCCCCAAAGGCGCGCGATGTTGAAAGTCTTTGCAAACCGCAGATCAAGTTGTATGGTTCGTGGTCCGCGAAGGGTATTGCGAGTCACGCCAGGAGGACGGTCATTGGCGACAGTGTCACCGTTGTCGTCAAATCCGGACGTTATGCTGAAAGGCGAGCCACTGATGACCGACAGGACCAGTCCCGTTTGGAAAGCTCGGGGTAGCGCCAGAACGCCCATCAAATTGAAGCGATGTCTCCAATCAAAATCCGCCGGTCCCCTTTCCGCCCCCAGATCATAGTTATTCGCTGGAAGAGAAAAAGTCCCTGACGTGTCGTTCGTCGTGTGCGAGAAGATGTACTGGGCATACGTCTTAAAGGGCTTTCCCACCCGTCCTTGCAAGGTGAGGGTCAAAGCTTGGCTTCGCTCGGACGCCGTTGATTCGATTTGATTGATGTTCACGAAGTCGGGGTCCGGCCGCAACCCCGTTGCGGGCAGTGGCGCGTTGATATTGCGCGAGCGGAACAGATGCACTCCATGCAAAACCGAGTACTCCGCTGTGAGTGAGCTTTTCTGCCATACCTGCTGCTCAATGCCGATGCTTGCCTGCGACAAGTATGGCGATCGAATATCGGGTGCCACGCGTATGGTGCTGGGCCGAAGTGAATCCGACTGGCCGCTCACAAACGGGTTTGGAAAGGAAGGATTGGAAATCACCACTTCACGAAGCCGAACGCCATCGAAGAGCAGCGATCGCTCGGTGGCCGACCGAGGCAAATTGTCGTGAAAAATGCCTGCTCCACCCCGTAACACAGTCTTGTTGTGCTTTTCCGGAGCGAAGGCAAACGCAAACCGCGGCGCGAAGTTGTTGCGGTCGGTCGTCGTCGATTGCCAGTCGTAACGCAGACCAGATGTCAGCGTCAGGTGCGGCGTGACTCGGATCTCATCCTGCACGAAGCCATTGGCTGCGTACACGCCGAATGCGATATTCGGGTCGCCTCGATTGATGCGAAACATCAGGGGAGTGCTGGAGGCGAATTGCGCGAGGCTGCCAAACGCGAACGTGCCGCCAAAATTCGATGCGTCAGACGCGTTGGTGAGATCTCCCCGTAGCCTGGCACCGAACAAAAGCGAGTGCCTCGCTCGACCATAATATGTGATGGTATTCTCGAGATCGAAAGAACGCCTCTTATCCGTGGTGAACGATTGAGAGGGCCCCGCCGCAAAAGCCTTGTTGACGACAATAGCTGGCGCGGTAGCGGGGTTCCCTGTGCGTTCCTCCTCGTTCGTAATACCGAGAAGCAGGCTGTTGCTCCAGTTGGGTGGAACCAACGCACGGTAGGTTAACGTCACTTTATGTTTGTGCCGGGCCGCAGTAATCCCCCGCTCGAGTAGATTGAAGCCTCCAGACTCGCGGTTCCTGAAAGATTGATCGCTGAAGCCGTACGTTGCGTAGACGGTGTGAAGCGCACTCGGCCACCACTGAATCCGAGCAAAAATGCTGTCGTGGCGCCGTGAAGTGGGCACGTTCGCAATGAACGGCCCGGCCAGAGTCACTGCATTGACGACCGTGCTTTCGTCGTTCACGGTCCGCGCGGCATTGATGAGCGAATGAAGACCGCGCATCGTCTCAGCCTGCCAATCCGCCGAATTCAATCGCGATCCACATGACTACTCACCGCGCAGCTACAACTGCTGTCAAGAAGTGCTGGGCCTAACAGCCCGTGGTGCAACGCCGGCTGCATTCGGCCGGCGATGCATCCTCGGTGGCTGCGTTGCTCCTCCCTCAAATATTCCCGATATTCTCAGTCGTCGCGCCTTGCCACCGGGGCGCCTCGCCTGCCTCGATGCGACGCCGGACTTGCACCACGGGCTGCTAAGCCTGCTTCCTTCGCGTCGCAGGCTTCTAACCTCGGAGAGGTGGTGTTGTTCGGCAACCTGCCGGGATTCAGTAGAGCAAGCAGTGCTGTGCGACAGCTGACTGCTCGTGGAGGTCACGCTCCACTTGGGAACGGCGCTCCTTGCCATGAGCGCTAAAGTTACGAGTCGTCTCCTTCTTCTTCAGTCCTTCTTCTAGACTCGGTCGGCGTCTCGTGGCCAAAAAACGGTCGGCAAGCCCAGAGGCGCGTCACATATGTAACGCGCAGATTTAGCGTCGCCGCTTAACTGAGTGCAAGATCTTGTCGGACGAGAGGCCCTAACATTAGCCGTTTAGAACAGCTCGCCCCAACAGGCGTTTAGAGGAACCAAGAGGAAACAAGAGGGACTACGAGCGAGTCGTTCATCCACGACGTGCAGCAAGTTATGCAGCGTCTGCGGATCCGATCGCGAAATCGAACGGCTGATCGATCAAATCACTTGGGAGGGAGCCGGTTCCGCGCCTCGAAGCGCAAGACGTCTGCGACCGCGACACGGTACAAGTGAGTGCCGGCCCTCCAGGCAGGCAGGACTTCGCTATTAATGAATTTGTAGATCGTCTTGCGACCGAGCTGCCACCGTTGACAGAGCTGGAGCACGGTGAACCACGCGGGTTCAGAAGGCGTTCGTCGCGACGGCGCCGGGTGTGTTGCGCGCCGATCCGGGATGCGTCGTCGCTCGCCCACTCGCGCGGCTGAAGAACCAGATGAACGAGAGCGACGTGCTTTCCCCATGGGATAGATGTCTCCGACTGGATCCGGGTTCGATCAACGTTAGCGTCCGACGAGGACCGTCTTGAGCGGCGTCTAATCGGCGTCTGATTTTCACCGATTTTCTGCGCGGGAGGATCGACGGCCGAATCTGCTTTTCTAACATTTCTCGTAATTATAAAAGCACGTCGGAACAAGTGGGCCACTACGGCTCACCGTACACACGCCCGTATCGCACGTCGACGTGGCGAGTTATGCAGTTCAGGTGCCACGCTGGCCGTGGCGATTGCTCGCCGGCCATTTCTAAGTTTCAGCGGGGTCAACGGCCTCTCCGGGCGGAGTTTAGATGCGATCGGCGCTGGTCGGAGCCCGAGACGAAGTGATCGATCCGGCGAAGAGCCTAGATCTAAAATCCGCGAAACGGACGACTTTCAACAGCGGCGGCGGGATCCTGCCGGCACGTTCGTGTGCGGAGCAAGCACCAACGGGCCCACCTTATCGCCGCCTGTCACGACTACGGCATTCCAGAAGTGCGCTCGGCGCAGCTGCTCGCAGTGATGGGCATCTTCGACATCATCGGCACAACGGCCGTCGGGCTGGCGCACCGATCGTTGTCTTGATCTGCAAGTGATCCGCGACGACCGCGCGCTTGCGACGCCGCGCGTTGCTGCGGTTCTTTCTCATGTCTGCTCTCTCAAACCGTTGATCGTCGTTCACTCGTCGCAGATACGTGTGCGGAATCGGCCGTGCGTCGTCGCGGCACCCTTCATAGACAGTGGTCAATGGGTGACCTGCAGCTCGGTGCGATGGCGCGATGTCTCTGTGCGATGTTCGGTGGCCACGAGGACGTTGCTGCTCCTCAGCGCTCGAACCTCACCTCTGCGAAACCAATCGCGCACGTCTCGCGGCCGGCGCCGCGAAACAATCGGTCCCAATCAGGCGTCTGCTCGAAACCAGTGTAGAACACGGTGAACCGCCCGCCACCCTCGTCGATCAGGCCAAGCGGCGTCCGCACGTCCTTCGACCATGCGCCACCCGTGGGTTGCACGATGAGCGACCGGCCCGGCCCCCAGTCGATCCCGTTCGCCGAGTATGCCCAGCCAATCGCATCTGCTCGGTCCGTGTCGTACACGCACAGCCATCCGCCTCCAGGCGCTTTGGTGACGATCGGGTTCTCGATGAACCGCGTTTCGAGCGGCACGGGGCTTCGGTCTCCAAGCCGTTTCCATGGGCCGCCGAGCACTGGGGCCGATGCGAGGCCGACGAGCCAGTGCTCGATGGGCATCACCTCGGTGCGCGCGCTGCCATAGAACGCGTACCACCGCCGGCCGACGCGCCAGGGGAAGAACGAGTCGGTCCCCTGAAGGCCTTCCCACGATCCTGAGTCGGCGCCCGGCTGCATCACGATGCCGACGTCGTCGTACGGGCCGCCGATGCCCTCAACTCCCCGCACCGACGACACGGCACGCCAGATGCGGCCGTCGTAATTGAGCAGAAAGCGCTTGTCATCGGGCGGCGCCGACCTATACGCGACGTAGAACAGGTTCCATCGATGCTCGTCCTCGTCCCAGACCGGCAGCGGAGACCAAAGCGCTGCCCGCGGATCCCGCCCGGTGCGGCGACCGCTCGATTCGCGGATCGTGCCGGCGCGGGTCCACGCGAGGCGATCCCTGCTGGTCCAGTGACCAAGGCGCATCTTGACCCACACGGGATCGTCGATCATTTCGGAGGTAAAGAGGTGATAGATGTCGCCGATCTTCACGGCGCGGCCGCCCTCGAACCCAAGACGGTTCCCCTGGGTTCCCGGCGTTCGCGTCGTGATGACGGGCTGCGGATGCTGCCGGACGAGCAGCAGACTCGGCCCGTTCTGTTGCGGGGCCGCGCGCTCCACCGCCGCCATCGACAAGACGATGCTCGCAAACGTCAGGAACGTGTGTAGTCGTCGTCGCATACGTTCTTTCCTATCTTGTTGTGTTGTGCACATTGACACCGCTCGGCCACCGCCATAACGTGGCGGGCATCGTATGACGAACCTGGACTGGCTGATCGTCGCGGCGTACTTCGGCTTGCTGCTCGCGCTCGCCTGGTGGGTCATCCTCCGCCGCAAGGAAACCGCGGACGATTACTTCCTCGCTGGTCGCAACCTGGGCTGGTTCGTCGTCGGCGCGTCGATCTTCGCCTCCAACATCGGTTCCGAACATCTCGTAGGCCTCGCGGGTTCCGGCGCGACGAGCGGCGTGGCGCTCGCGCATTACGAGTTGCACGCGTGGTGCCTGCTGGTGCTCGGCTGGGTGTTCATCCCGTTCTACATGCGCTCGCGCGTCTTTACGATGCCCGAGTTCCTCGAACGGCGCTTCTCCCCGGCGTCGCGGTGGGTTCTCTCGCTGATCTCGCTCGTCGCATACGTCATCACGAAGATGGCGGTCGGGATCTTCGCCGGCGGTGTCGTGTTCGGGACGCTGGTGCCGGAGCTCCAGCTTCAGATCGGTGGCACCGTCTTCAACAGCTTCTGGATTGGATCGGTCCTCGTGGTTGCCGCGACCGGACTCTACACGATCCTCGGCGGCATGCGCGCCGTCGCGTACACCGAGGCGGTGCAGACGATCATCCTGATCGCCGGCTCGTTGCTGCTGACCATGTACGGTCTCCGCGCGCTCGGCGGCTGGGGTGAGCTGCGGACGGCGCTCGGCTCCGACATGTTCAACCTGTGGAAGCCGCTTGTGCCGGCGGGAATGGAAGGCACGTGGGCGCCGGTGAAGGAAGCGAGCCGCATCGCGTGGTACTTCAACGGCAACTATCCCTGGCTCGGCATGCTGTTCTGCGCGCCAATTATCGGCCTCTGGTATTGGTGCACTGATCAGTACATCGTCCAGCGCGCGCTGGGGGCGCCCAACCAGACCGAGGCGCGGCGCGGGACGATCTTTGCCGCTTTCCTGAAGCTGCTGCCGGTTTTCATCTTCATTGTTCCCGGCATGATCGCGCTCGCGCTCGCGAAAGCGGGGCGGACGCCGGGCCTGCAGATGATGGTCGACGCGAACGGCACCGCCATCCCCAGTATCGCGCAGGCGGCGTTCCCGCTGATGGTACAGCAGGTCATGCCGTCGGGCCTGCGCGGTGTCGTGGTTGCCGGCCTGCTTGCCGCGCTCATGAGCTCGCTGGCCGGCGTGTTCAACGCCTCGTCAACTCTTTTCACGATGGACTTCTATCGCAAGTTGCATCCGCGCGCGTCGCAGGCGCAGCTCGTGTGGATCGGGCGCGTCGCCACGACCGTGATGGTGCTCATCGCGCTCGTCTGGATCCCGGTCATCCAGGGCGCGAAGGGCCTGTACGACTATCTGCAGGGCGTGCAGGGCTATCTGGGTCCGCCGATCTTCACCGTGTTTTTCCTCGGCGTGTTCATCAAGCGTGTCAACGCGCAGGGCTGTCTGTGGGCGCTCGTCGTTGGTTTCATGCTGGCGATGTTCCGGCTCGCCATCGACACGCCGGTGAGCCTCGGGCTGGCCGGTTTTCAGAACGGATACCCGGCCGGATCGTTTCTGTGGGTCGTCAACAACATCTATTTCCAGTACTACAGTCTTCTGATCTTCCTGATTTGTGCGGCGACGATGGTTGTCGTGAGTTATGCGACGCCGCCGCCACCCGAGGGGCGCATTACCGGGCTGACGTACGCCACCGTGACGCCGGAGCAGAAGCGTGAGACGCGCCGCAGCTGGAATCGATGGGACGCCGTCAACTCCGCCGTCGTGCTCGCGCTGATTCTGACCGCGTATCTGTACTTCAGAGGGTGAAACGCGGTCTTTCAGCGGCGATCGTGATGGAATGGAAGCCACAGTAGGTCCATGGCCCATCAAGCGTTGGTACCGCCCGATCGCACCGAAGAGATTCTGAAGGAGCTCCTCAGGACTGGCGAGGTGTCCGTCGCTGACCTGGTCCGGCAGCTCAACGTCTCGCCCGCCACGATCCGCCGCGCGCTGCGGTCGCTTGAACGCAAGGGCCTGCTGCGCCGCACGCATGGCGGCGCCATCCCGCTCGAGCCGCCGCTCTACGAGCCGTTCCGTAATGTCTCGTCGTTTCAGGAGCAGGAAAAGCACCGCGTGATCGAGAAGCGGCAGATCGGTCTGGCGGCGGCGGAGCTCATCGCCGACGGCGAGACGATCGCGATCGGCGCCGGCACGACGACAACGCAGGTGGCGCGGAGCATCCGCCACCGCAAGGGCATCACGATCGTGACCAACGCGATCAACATCGCGATGGAGCTCAGTCACCGAGACGATCTGAAAGTGATGGTGACGGGCGGGTGGGTGAGCGGATCGTGGTTCGCGCTGGTCGGGCCGGGTGCCATTCACAGCGCGGGGGAGATGTTCGTCGACAAGGCGTTCATCGGCGTTGACGGCATTCACGCCGAGCGGGGTCTCACGACGAACTATCCGGATCAAGCCACCATTCACCGCGCGATGATCAAACAGGCGCGGCGGACGATCGTCGTGGCCGACCACCACAAGCTCGGAGTCGTCGGCACCGCGCTCATCTGTCTCATCACCGACGTTCACACCTTGATCACCAACCACACGGCTCCTGACGACGCGGTCGCACCGCTTTCCGCGGCCGGTGTCGAAGTTCTGCGCGCCTGAGCCCCTCACGTTTTCTTTCAAGTAGTTGCAGGAATTGCCGTTAGCGCTGTCGCTCGCGCGGCCGCGGTGAAAAAGCTATTGCACAGATATGACCATTTGCACTATATACACGCACAGATGATGATTATATAAGGGAAATTCAATCTCAATGGTGACTGATTAGGTCGATCTCGGGCAGATTGTTCCTTCGTATTTGGAAAAAAAGGAGCATTCACATGAAGCGCGCACGATTGCTCGCGGTCCTCGTTCTCGCGTGTGTATCCGGTTTTCGATCGAAACGGAGGACATCCAGCGCGGGGCCGAACCCGGGACGTTCCTGGAGACCAACCGCAAGGATCTGGAGCCACCCGTGCTCCGGTATCTAAGTTTTGATGAGCAGGGGCACGTCAATGGGCAGCATCGCTTCAATCGCGCCCCCGGACTGGATGACACGTTCAGCCTGTTCCTGCCGGGCAAGCACGGTGACCACGATCTGAAATTCGGATTCCAGTACCTGTATGCCATCAACACGCTGGACGAACAGGGAAGCCTGAATGGCGTGTTCACATTTTCGACCGACCAGTCGTTCAGTCGCTCCGACCCACGCACGTACCCTGAGCGGTTGATGATTCGCGTCCCCGCGCCAGCGCGTACGCTTACGTTCACCCATTCCTTCGGGTTCTACACGCAGGACAAGTGGAGCGTGTCGAACCGGCTCACCGTAAATCTGGGCGTGCGCTACGACGTCGATGTGTTCCCGTTCCGTCAAGCAAACAATCCCCTGCTCAACGACATCGAGGGCTACCCGGTCGACAAGAACAACTTCCAACCGCGCGCGGGGTTCGCCTATAACGTGGACGGGCGATCGGTCATTCGCGGTGGTGTCGGGCGTTATTACGAGAAGCTCTTCCTCGGTCAGGTCTCTCCCCTTCAGTCGACCGGCGTGTACGGGGAGTCCTTCATCGTGAACTTCCCCATCAGCACAGCCGATCCGGGACCAAGCCAGGGACGGCTCCCGACCGATCCCATGCTCGTGAACGGCCCGGTCGTGAATCGCGACTTGCTGAACCAGCGTTATCCGCCAGGCACGCGCACCCGAAACACCGCCACGGTGCAGTTCGATTCGCCGGATCGCCAGATGCCGAGATCCACTCAGGTGTCGTTCGGCTACGAGCGTCAGGTCGGAAAGACGATGTCGATTGGCATCGATTACGTCCACAACCAGGGCCGCGGCTGGGTCGCGTACGACGTGAACCCTGGCCTGCGCGTCAACACGACGCGGACCGGAGCCATCGTCCGCACTGATCTGAGGGGAATTGCCAGCCAACTGGGAATTTCGGCGTTCGCCAGCAGCATCAACCTTCGATTCGATTACAGCGGCCGGACCAAATACGATGGCCTCAACCTTCAGTGGGAGCGGCGCTTCAGCGGCTTCTGGAGCGCTCGGGCGGCCTACACGCTCGGCTCCGCCCGGGGCAACAACAGCGGCGCGCCGAATGCCGTGAACAACTTCCAGG
>MNEX01000283.1 GCA_001917905.1 Acidobacteria bacterium 13_1_40CM_65_14 | reverse complement strand
ATCAATCCATTTCCTTGTCAGGAAACCGGAATCATGGCCCGATCGTGGACGGCTGCTCTTCTCTCGTGTGCCGTGTCGTTGGCCGCGACGCCGCTGCGAGCGCAGGACGCGCCGCCGTTGCCAGCCGTCACGGTGGGGGCAGGCGTGCAAACCAGCTTCGTCCACGATGTCCCGCAAGCCGGCGACTCCACCGACGCCTTTCTGCTCAATAGCGTGCGTCTCTACGTGAACGGGTCGCCTGCGAAAAAGATCAAATTCATGTTCAACACCGAGTACGACGGCGCCGGCAATCACGTGACGGTGCTCGATGCGGTGGCGCGGTTCGAGTTCTCGGACCAGGTCAATGTCTGGGTCGGCCGTATGCTGCCGCCGAGCGATCGCGCGAACCTTTACGGTCCCTACTACGCACACCATTGGGCGAGTTTCACCGACGGCGTACAGGATGGCTATCCGTTCATCTCGGCCGGCCGCGACAACGGCGCGCTCTATTGGGGCCAGTTCGGCATGGTGAAGCTACAGGCGGGCGCCTACGACGGCGCTTCGTCGACCGGCAAGAGCAAGGTGATCGGCGCCGGTCGCGTCCAGATCGATTTCTGGGATCCGGAGCCCGGCTACTACTTGAACGGCACGTTCTACGGCGAGAAGAACATCCTCGCCGTCGCCGCTGCCGGCCAGGTGCAGGACGGCAACAAGGCCTACAACGGCGATTTCCTGCTCGAGAAGAAAATCGCCGGCGGCGGCGCCTTCTCGGTCGAAGCGGAATTGGCGAAGTACGACCGGTTGGGCGGCTACAACGCGCGATACGGCACCGATCAGGGCGGCTACGTGCTGGCGAGCTATCTCTTCCCGCCTGCAGCCGGCATGACCGGCAGGCTGGAGATCCTCGGCAAGTTCGCCAAGGCGAGCTTTCGAGACGGCCTCACGGTGATCGACCGCGACTACGACCAGAAGACCACCGAGGTGAATTTCAACTACGTGATCAAGGATTTCAACGCGCGCGTGATGCTCTTCTACCTGCAAAAGAACTTCTCCGCGGTGCAGCCGAACGACAAGCAGGTCGGCGTCGGGTTCCAGGTGCAGATGTAATCAAGGAGTTCCGTCATGAGTTCTACGCTGAGATTCCTGACCATGTGGTTGCTCGCGGCGGCTCTGGCGTGCCCGGGCGCCGCCCTCGCCCAGGACACGATCAAGGTCGGCGTCCTGCATTCGCTCTCGGGCACAATGGCGATCAGCGAGACGACGCTGAAGGACACGATCCTGATGCTCGTCGATCAGCAGAACAAGAAGGGCGGCCTGCTCGGCAAGAAGCTCGAAGCGGTGGTGGTCGACCCCGCGTCGAACTGGCCGCTCTTCGCCGAGAAGGCGCGCCAGCTGCTCGAGAAGGACAAAGTCGCCGTCGTGTTCGGCTGCTGGACGTCGGTGTCCCGGAAGTCGGTGCTGCCGGTATTCGAGAAGGACAACGGGCTGCTCTTCTATCCGGTGCAGTACGAGGGCGAGGAGTCGTCGAAAAACGTCATCTACACGGGCGCCGCGCCGAACCAGCAGGCGATCCCCGCGGTCGATTACCTCATGAAAGACGTCGCCGTGAAGCGGTGGGTGCTCGAAGGCACTGACTACGTCTATCCGCGCACGACGAACAAGATTCTCGAGGCCTACCTCAAGGCCAAGGGCGTCAAGGCCGAGGACATCTCGATCAACTACACGCCGTTCGGCTATGCGGACTGGCAGGCGCGCGTCGCCGCGATCAAGAAATTCGGCTCGGCCGGCAAGAAGACGGCGGTGGTTTCCACAATCAACGGCGACGCCAACGTGCCGTTCTACAAGGAGCTTGGGAACCAGCGGATCTCGGCCGAAGACATCCCGGTCGTGGCGTTCTCGGTCGGCGAGGAGGAGCTCTCGGGACTCGACACCAAACCGCTCGTCGGGCATCTTGCGGCGTGGAACTACTTCATGAGCGACAAGGCACCGGCGAACAAGGTCTTCATCGACCAGTGGCATGCGTACATCAAGAAACCAAAGCGGACGACGAACGATCCGATGGAAGCCCACTACATCGGGTTCAACCTGTGGGTGAAGGCGGTCGAAAAGGCGCACTCGACTGACGTGGAGAAAGTGCTCGCCGCGCTCCCGGGCCTCGAAGTCCCGAACCTCACCGGCGGCGTCGCGAAGCTCCTCCCCAATCACCACGTCACCAAGCCGGTGTACATCGGCGAGGTCCGGGCGGACGGCCAGTTCGACGTCGTGTGGAAGACCAGCGGCACGGTGCCCGGCGACGCGTGGTCGGACTACCTGCCGGGTAGCAAGGAGATCGAGGCCGACTGGGTGACGCTCAAGTGCGGCAACTACAATACGAAAACCAAAATGTGCTCGGGACAAAGCTACAAGTAACGTGGCTGCTGCTCGCAGTCATCCTGTGCCCGGCGCGCGCGCTCGCTCAGCCCCCGCTAAGTGACGTCGGTGACGTCCGCCTCGTGCTGGGCGAGCTGCGCGAGGCGAGCTTCGTCGAGAAGGAGCGGATCGTCGAACGCCTCAGCGCTCGAGGCGATCCGTCGATTCGGCCGGTTCTCTCGGCGCTGCTCGAGGACCGTCTCTTCGTCCGCGAGTCAGACCACCTCATCTTCATCGTCAAATCCGCGGATGACAGCCTCACCTCGCTCGAACTGATCGATCCGGTGTCGCTCGCCGGCGCCGGATCGGCGTCTCGGGACGATCTCACCAAAATCGGCACGAACAACCAGCTGCGCAAGCGATTGCGGGCGCTGGTCGCGCGCTTCGATCTGTCGGGCCCCGACGCCGCCGTGCGGCTCGCGGCCGTCGAGGAGATCTTGCGCTCACTCGACGCGGAGAGCCTTGCGCTGCTGCGGGCGCGATCCACCGTCGAACCGGACGCCGGCGTGAGAGAGCAGATTGAAATCGGGCTGGGGCTGGCGGCGCTCGACAGCGGGGACTCGCGTGCGCGCCTCGACGCGATCGCCGCGCTCACGCGGACACTGAGGCCGCAAGTGCGAAACCGTCTGGCCGGCCTGCTCGAACGAACGGCGGACGGCGGCTTCGCGGAATCGGACGAGCGCGTCCGGCAGGCCGCCGCGCAGGCCGTGCACGCCATCGACCGCTGGCGTACCTTCTACGGCGTCGTCGAGACGCTGTTCTTCGGGCTGAGCGTGGGATCGGTGCTCGTGCTCGTCGCCGTCGGACTGGCGATCACCTTCGGCGTCATGGGTGTCATCAACATGGCGCACGGCGAGCTGATGATGCTCGGTGCGTACACCACCTACGTCATGCAGCTCGCGATGCCGAATCACATCGCCGCCGCCATTGTGCTGGCGATTCCCGCGGCGTTTCTCGTCGCGGGCATGACCGGCGTGATCCTCGAGCGCACGATCATCAGGTTTCTGTACGGGCGGCCGCTCGAGACGCTGCTGGCGACCTTCGGCGTCAGCCTCGTGCTCCAGCAGCTGGTGCGGTCCGTCTTCTCGGCGAACAACCGATCGGTCGAAACGCCGGCGTGGATGAGCGGCACGCTTCAGATCAACGGCGCATTGTCGATTACCGTCAACCGCCTGTGCATTATCCTGTTCTCGCTCATCGTGTTCGCGATCCTGTTGTTCGTGCTGAAGCGGACGCGCCTCGGCCTCGACATCCGCGCGGTGTCGCAGAACCGTGCGATGGCGCAGGCGATGGGCATCCGGACCGGGTGGGTCGATGCGATGACGTTCGGTCTCGGATCGGGCATCGCGGGCATCGCCGGCGTGGCGCTCAGCCAGTTCACCAACGTCGGACCGAATCTCGGCCAGTCCTACATCATCGACTCGTTCATGGTGGTCGTGTTCGGCGGCGTCGGGAATCTCTGGGGCACGCTCGTCGGCGGCCTCTCGATGGGTGTCGTCGATCAGCTGCTCGAACCGTACGCCGGCGCGGTGCTGGCGAAGATCTTCGTGCTCGTCGCGTTGATCGTCTTCATCCAGCGTTGGCCCCGCGGCCTGTTCCCCCAGACCGGACGCGCGGCGGAGACCCAGGCGTGAGCCTCTTGAAGTGGCGTCCGACTGTAGTCGGACCTACGTGGGCGATGATCGAACAGGATCGAGCGGGCGCCGCGTTCCTGGTGCTCGTCGTTGCGGTGGCGATCGCCGCGCCCGTGCTGAACCAGTTCGTTCCGGCGTCCTCGCCGTTCCATCTGTCGACCTACTCGCTGACGCTCATCGGCAAGTACATGTGCTATGCGATGCTGGCGCTTGCCGTCGATTTGATTTGGGGCTACGCCGGCATCTTGAGCCTCGGTCATGCCGCCTTCTTCGCGCTGGGCGGCTACGCCATGGGCATGTATCTCATGCGCCAGATCGGTCCGCGCGGCGTGTACGGCGATCCGATCCTTCCCGATTTCATGGTCTTCCTCAACTGGCAGAAGCTGCCGTGGTTCTGGGTCGGGTTCAACCACTTCTGGTTCGCGCTGATTGTGATCGCGGCGGTGCCCGCCGCACTCGCGCTGGTGTTTGGGTGGTTCGCGTTTCGCTCGCGCGTGACCGGCGTCTATTTCTCGATCATGACGCAGGCACTCAGCTACGCGCTCATGCTGGCCTTCTTCCGAAACGATATGGGCTTCGGCGGCAACAACGGCTTCACCGACTTCAAGGACATCCTGGGCTTCGACCTCCACGCGGACCGCACGCGGGTCGTGCTCGTCGTGGTCACCGCCGCGGCGCTCGCGGCAAGCTATCTCGCCTGCCGCGCGATCGTCGCGTCGCGCGCCGGGCGCTTGTTTCGCGCGATCCGCGACGCCGAAAGCCGCGCGCGGTTTCTCGGGTACCGCGTCGAGTCGTACAAGCTCTGGGTCTTCGTGTTCTCCGCGTCCCTCGCCGGCATTGCCGGCGCGCTGTACGTGCCGCAGGTGGGCATCATCAACCCGAGCGAGTTCGCGCCCATCAACTCGATTGAGGCGGTCATCTGGGTGGCCGTTGGAGGCCGCGGCACCCTGTTCGGGGCGGCGATGGGCGCCGTGCTGGTCAACTACGCCAAGACGTACTTCACGGGTGCGCTACCAGAGCTGTGGCTCTACGCGCTCGGTGCCCTGTTCGTGCTCGTGACGTTGTTCCTACCGCGGGGCCTCGTCGGCCTCGGCGCGCGCCGCCGACGCGCGGTCCACGGTGCCGCGGCACCCGTCATCTGGGCGCTCGGGTCGCACGTGGGCGTGTCGCTCGGGAGCAAGCTGAAATGATCCGGCCGCCGCACCTGCCGTCGCCCGACAAGATCCTCACGCTCGACGACCTGACCGTCAGCTTCGACGGCTTCAAGGCGCTCGACGGCCTCACGCTCTCAGTGGACCGAGGCGAGCTGCGGTGCATCATCGGTCCAAACGGCGCCGGCAAGACGACGATGATGGACGTCGTGACCGGCAAGACCCGTCCGGATCACGGCTCCGCCTGGTTCGCGCAGGATGTCGATCTGCTGGCGCTGTCGGAGCCGGAGATCGCACAAGCGGGTATCGGGCGCAAGTTCCAGAAGCCCACCGTGTTCGAGAGCCTGACCGTGTTCGAAAACCTGGAGCTCGCTATCTGGGGCGACAAATCGTTCTGGAAGGATCTCGTCGCGCGGCTGACGCGCGCCGAGCGGCAGCACATCGACGACATCCTCGACGTCATCGGGCTCACGGCCGAGCGCGCCGCGTTGGCGGGCACGCTCGCGCACGGACAGAAGCAATGGCTCGAGATCGGCATGCTGCTCATGCAGGAGCCGGAGCTGCTGCTCGTCGACGAGCCGGTCGCCGGCATGACGCCGCAGGAGACCGCGCGGACGGCCGAGCTCCTGCTTTCGCTCGCGGCGGAGCACTCGCTGATCGTGGTGGAGCACGACATGGATTTCGTGCGGTCGATCGCCAGGCGCGTCACGGTGCTGCATGAGGGGCGCGTGTTGGCCGACGGCAACATGGATCAGGTGCAGAACGATCCACGCGTCGTCGAGGTGTACCTGGGAGCATGAGTGCGCTCGCCGTCACGCATCTCAATCAGTCCTACGGCGGCAGCCACACGCTGTGGGATGTCGACCTCGTCGTCGCGGCAGGGTCGAGGACGTGCCTCATGGGCCGCAACGGCATGGGCAAGACGACGCTCCTCAAGTGCATCATGGGGCTGCTCCCGGCGACCTCCGGACGAATCGAGTTCGCGGGCGTCGATCTGAGCACCCGCCCGGCGGACAGCCGCGCGCGGCTCGGCATCGGGTACGTGCCGCAGGGGCGCGACATCTTCTCGAACCTGACGGTCGAAGAGAATCTGCGCGTCGGACTCGGCGTGCGGAAGAACGGCGCGCGCTCGATTCCGCCTCACGTCTACGATCTGTTTCCCGTGCTGAAGCAGATGCGTCACCGCCGCGGAGGCGATCTCTCGGGTGGCCAGCAGCAGCAGCTCGCGATCGCGCGTGCGCTGGTGCTCGAGCCGTCGCTGCTGATGCTCGACGAGCCGACGGAAGGGATACAGCCGAACCTCGTGCACCAGATTGGCGACATCCTGCTCACGCTGAACCGCGACGCGGGCGTCACGCTGCTTCTGGTGGAGCAGCAACTCCGCTTCGCGCGCCGTGTCGCGAGCGACTTCCGGTTGCTCGAGAAAGGCCGGTGCGTGGCGGGCGGTCCGATCGACGACCTCACCGACGAGCTCGTCCGCGAGCATCTCAGCGTGTGATGACGCCGGCTGTCGCACGCGACGGCCCCATGTTCTTCGTCGAAATCGCACCGGCTGAAGGTACACTTCGGAAGCCGTCCATGAAGCCGACGATTGGATTTTTGGTCTGTGTTTTTAGCGTGCTCGCCTGCGTGTCTTGCCTGTCCCGAGCTTCGTCGAGGGACCTGTCCCGAGCTTCGTCGAGCGACGAGTCGCCCCAATCAGCGAAGGTTGCCGATGTGGAAGTGCGCATCGACGCGCACATGGACCCGCCACGGTGGGCCAGTCTCGAGCGACAGCTCCTGGCCGACAACGTGCCGGCGTGTCGGGAGTTCTTCAACAAATACTTCGACGGCCGTGGCTACCTTCAGTGCTTCGTGCGCTGGGGCGCGAATGACGGACCGGACGACGCGTTTGAGAACTTCAACCACTGGCCCGAACTGCACGCGCTGGGGGCCAGCGATGACGTTCTCCAGATGTTCCTCAAGGGCCACGAGGGGCTGCTCAAGCAGTACACCGAGGCAAGGACAACCGACGTACCAATCGCCCGGCAGGGAATGTACTACAAGGAATTCATCGTCCAGTCCGACTGGATGCACCATGGCGAAGGGTTGCAACTCTTCAACCGCATGGGTTTGTCGATCCCGACGGATGCGAAATACCAGGAACGCGCGCGGCGCTTCGCCGGGTTTTACATGGGCGAGGATCCCGAAGCTCCCAACTACGACTCGGTCCACAAAATCATCCGCAGCATGGAGAACGGCAGCCGCGGGCCGATGCTCCGAAAAGCCACGGCTCTCGATTGGGTCGGCGACCCATTTGACGTCAAAGGATTCGATGCCTTACACGGCGAATCGACGTTCGAGCAATTCCTGGCCCACTATCAGGAATATGGCGATGTCATCGGTGACCACTTTCTCAACCTTGTCGCCACGACGCTCCCGACCAACGCATATCTTCTGGCCGGCGAGCCCAAGTACAAGACATGGATCGTCGAGTACATGGACGCCTGGCTCGATCGGATGAAGCAGAACAACGGCATCATCCCCAGCTTCGTCGATCTGGACGGCAGGATCGGCGGACCTGAAGGCAAATGGTGGAACAACGCCTATGGCTGGGGATTCAGCCCGGTCAATCCCGTGACCGGCCGCCGCGAAGACCGCAATCGGATTCCGCGGGCCCTGGTGGGTTTCAGTAATGCGCTGCTCGTCACCGGCGATCAGAAGTACGTCGATGCCTGGCGCAATATGATCGATGCAGTGAATTCACGTGCGCGTGCGGGAGAAGCCGGGCGCAGGCAGTATCCCACGATGTACGGCGCCGACGGCTGGTACAGCTGGCGGAATGCTCCGTGGAACGTCGGCGCACTGGAAGTCTGGTACTGGTCGCAAAAGTCGCAAGACCTGGAGCGCGTCGTCGGCGAAGGCCCCTCGACGTCGCTCGGGGCAGGCCCCTCGACGTCGCTCGGGGCAGGCGGATGGATCGCCTTTCTTCAAGGGCAGAACCCCGCGTATCCGGAGCAGGCTCTGGAACGCGATCTGAAGATGGTCCAGCAACGGCTGAACGCCGTCCGCCACGATACAACTCCGCCGGAAAAGCGCCTCGCCGACAACATGCTCGATTACAATCCCGCGGCGACCGAGTCGATGGTGCAATTGATGTGGGGCGCGCTCTTGCCCGGCCGCGAGGGCGGACTGCTGAATGCGCGCCTCCGCTATTTCGATCCCGATCGGAAGCGGGCCGGCGTACCGGAAGATGTGGCCGCGCTCGTCTCGGAACTGTCCGATACCCGCACCGTCGTGACATTGATCAACCTCAACGTGTCGCAGCCGCGACGAGTCGTCGTACAGGGCGGCGGTTACGGCGAGCATCAGTTGGTCAGCGTGACCAGCGGAGGCAGGTCCACTCCTATCAATTCACCACTGCTGACCGTGCACCTCGATCCCGGGTGCGGACAGAAGCTCGTCCTGGAGATGAATCGATACGCCAACGTTCCGACCGTGCTGCATCCCTGGCATCGCCGGGCGCAATAAAGCACCAGTGCGGCTCGAAGATGGGAGGACCCGTGGTCCAGTCATTTCGGGAAGTTCATCCGCTGACGGATCTTCTGGAACCGCGGATCATCGGCACGCTCCAGCCACGCGATCGCCTGTTATTTCGCGGTGTTGGGAAGCGGATTGTTCACGGATTGTTCACGCATTCCACGCGACTCGGGCGGAGGCGACGCGGGTTCGATGCCTGTCGCCCGACTATACTGTTCGCACGGATGTTCCAGGCAGATGAACAGGAGGGGACCGAATGAAGCGCATAGTCGTGATCGTTCTCGGTGTGCTGGCGGTTTCGACCAGCGCGTTCGCGCAAACGACGGAGGAGACCATTGAGCGGGCTCTCGCCGCCGCACCGCGCCAGATGAAAGAGGGGGCGACGGTCATCAAGTGGAAGCCCGACTTCACCTACGAGACGCTGAAGAAGGGCACCAACCGCCTGGTCTGTTACGACCGGTCGGGGCAGCCCGGACAGCAGCCGTTCGCGGTCCAGTGCACCAGCATTGCCAACCTTGACCGGGTTGCTCAGAACCGGAAGTTCGAAGCGATCACCGACAAGGCCGCGAGGCAGGCGGCGCTGGATGCCGCAGAGAAGGACGGGACCCGGGTGAAGCCTGAGTTCGGATCGGTGTGGCTCACCATGAACGGCCCCGACCAGGCGCACGCTCGCATACACACGACCATCGCCGTGCCGGGCGCCACAACCCAGTCGATGGGACTGCCCGACAATCCCAGACAGGGTGGCGTGTGGATCATGAATGCGGGTACGACGACCGCCCACCTGATGACACCGGGTAGCTAATGTTTCGACTCCGAAGCTCGCTGACATTTTCCGGGCGCCGCGCTCGGAAAATGTCAGCGAGCTTCGGAGTCTGGACACTTGTTCCTCACGATCCGCGCGATCCGCACGAATGCTGTCATAGAGACACGTATTGAGCACGTGATTTGCCGTTCGGGAAGAGTGCCGTTCGGTCTTCGCTCCCACCTCTCGCGCATCTCCGGTGTGTCGATCTTCCAGGCGGGGCGGATGCGTCTTGTCCCTTCGCGCGCGTCCTGCTGAAGGTTGCGGTTCAGGGCCGCCGAAGCGTCGACTTCGAACCTGACCTGACCCTCATGGAACCAAACCACCGTATTGCAGGCGATGCGTCCTCTCCGATCGCTGCATCCGGTCGAACCGAGTGTGTCGGTTGGTGACGCTCTGGCATTGATGGGACGCGAAAACGTCAATCAGTTGCCGGTCGTCTCCAAAAATCATCTCGAGGGGGTCGTCACCAGGTCATACCTCATGCAAGTGCTGCAGTTGGGGAATGAACTGCGAGCATGAGCGACGCTCTGCTC
>MNEX01000188.1:31219-37307 GCA_001917905.1 Acidobacteria bacterium 13_1_40CM_65_14 | reverse complement strand
ATGAACGTGCCGTTCTCGGTCATCAACGGGATGTCGCCGAAGTAGACCTCCTGCTCCTTGATGTCGCGGATGGTCTTCACGCCGGTCTCGGGGTCCTTGTTCCAGACCACGAGGCGGATCGTGACCTTCAGCGGCACGGCGTAGGTCATGCCGCGCTCCTGGCACTCGTCGACGTCGTACTTCAGCTTCAAACCGACGGTGTTGCCGCAGATGTCACACACGTCGCCGCGGGCCTGATTGGCCTTGCCGCAACGCGGGCAGAGGACTTCGCGATCGCCGAACGGATCCGCAATGAGGGTGGCGCCGCAGGCGCTGCACGGCTTGCGCAGGTGGTGGAGCCCCTGGAGCTTGCCGCACTTGCACTCCCAGTTGCCGATCGAATACTCGATGAACTCGAGCGACGAGTTCTCGCGGAAGTCGCTGATCGGGAAGACCGACTTGAATACCGACTGGAGACCCGCGTCCTCGCGCTCGCTCGGCAGACGGTTCATCTGCAGGAAACGCTCGTAGGACTTCTTCTGGATCTCGATCAGGTTCGGGATCGGGACGGTCGTCTTGATTTTCGAAAAGTCGATGCGCTCGCGGTAGACGTTCTTGGGTAGGCTATACATTCTTTAAAACCTCGAGGAAGACGGAGCGCTCACCAGTGAGGATTGCGGAATGCGGATTGCGGATTAATCGTTTGATCAATCGTGGCAATGAATCCGCGATGCGCAATCCGAGATCCGCAATTACTTGATCTCGACCTTGGCGCCGACGTCCTCGAACTTCTTTTTGATCGCGTTGGCCTCGTCCTTCGGGATCCCTTCCTTGATTGGCTTGGGCGCGCCCTCGACGAGGTCTTTGGCTTCCTTCAGGCCGAGCGCGGTGATTTCGCGGACGACTTTGATGACGTTGATCTTGTTGGTGCCGACTTCGGTCAGCGTGACGGTGAAGTCGGTCTTCTCTTCGGCGGGAGCTGCCGCGCCGCCGGCGCCAGGCATTCCGCCAGCGAACACGGGCATCGCCGCCGCCGCCGACACGCCGAGCTCCGACTCGAGCGTCTTGACGAGCTGCGAGAGCTCGAGAACGGTGATCCCCTTGATGTACTCGACGACTTGCTGCTGAGTTACTTCGGCCATGTCTCTGCTCCTATAAAGGCTATCAGCTATGACTCGGATTTCTTTTTCTCATACTGCACGAGGACGCTCATGAGGTCGCGAGGCACCGCGTTCAGCACGCGAACGAGGTTGACCATCGGCGCCTGCATCGTACCGAGCAGCCGCGCATACAGTTCGGGCTTGCCGGGCATCGACGCCAGGTCGGTCACTTCGGCCGGCTTGATCGCCTTGCCCTGCACGACGGCCGCTTTGATGGTGAGCGTCGGCGCCGTTTTGACGAACGTCGTCAGCGTCTTGGCGAGCGCGACGGGATCGGTCTTCGTGTACGCGACTGCCGTCGTCCCCTCGAAGAACTTCTCGAGCGACTCGAACGAGGTGCCCTTCAGCGCGCGCTTGGCGATGGTGTTCTTGACCACCTTGTAGCTCGCCTTCACGCCCCGGACCTGACGTCGCAGCTCCGTGACCTGCGGAACGGTCAGTCCTTTGTAGTCGACGAGGATTGCGCTATCCGATCCCTTGAACGCCGCCTCCAGCTGCTGGAGCTCGGCTTCTTTCTCTGCTCTGGTCACAGCCATTAGTGTTTCACCACCACGTCGATGTGCGTCGTATCGATCCGGACGCCCGGACCCATCGTCGACGACAGCGTGACGCTCTTCAGGTACTTGCCCTTGGCCGCCGCCGGCTTCGCTTTGACGATGCTGTCGACGAGCGCGTGCGCGTTGCCGACGAGCGAGTCGGTGGCGAACGAGGTCTTGCCGACCGGCGCGTGGATGATGCCGGTCTTGTCGACGCGGAACTCCACCTTGCCGGCTTTGATTTCCTTCACGGCCTTCGCGATGTCGGTCGTGACCGTGCCGGTCTTCGGGTTCGGCATCAGCCCGCGCGGGCCGAGGACCTTCCCGAGCTTGCCGACGGCGCGCATCATGTCGGGCGTTGCGACGACCGCGTCGAAGTCCATGAAGCCGCCCTGGATTTTCTCGACCATCTCCTCGCCGCCGACCATGTCGGCGCCGGCGTCGGCCGCTTCCTTCTGCTTCTCGCCCCCCGCAATCGCGAGCACGCGCTTGCTCTTGCCCAGTCCGTGCGGCAGGACGACGGTGCCGCGCACCATCTGGTCCGCGTGCTTCGGATCGACGCCGAGGCGGAGCGACATGTCCACGGTCTCGTCGAACTTCGCGAACTTGGCTTTCTGCACGAGCGGGATCGCATCTTCGATCGTGTAGGTGCGGTCGGCCGGGATCGCAGCCCGGGCGGCGGCGAATTTCTTTCCGCGTTTTCGCATTGATGTTTCTCCTGTGGTGCAAACGAGCGCGGTGCGCTCTCCCACTCTTTTCTACTGTGCGCTGGGGCCCCACCCCCAGCGCCTGTGCCGTCGCGGCTTACGCCGCTCGGCATTGCTTGCAACGACTGTCCGCTCAGTGAAGCGACTCAGTCGGTCTCGGCCGGCGCCGAGAGTCTACGCTCGAGGCGCCGGTCTTCGTGCGCGCGGGGGTGGGGTCCCCGCGCGCCTAAGGAATGACGTCGAGGCCCATCGAACGGGCTGTGCCCGCGATGGTCTTGACCGCAGCTTCGAGCGACTCGGCGTTCAGGTCGGGCATCTTCAGCTTGGCGATGTCCTCGACCTGCTTCTTCGTCACGGTGCCGACCTTGTTCTTGTTCGGCTCCGCCGATCCCTTCGCGATGTTCGCGGCCCGCTTCAGCAGCACCGCCGCCGGCGGCGTCTTCGTGATGAAGGTGTAGGACCGATCCGCGTACACGGTGACGACGACCGGAATGATCAGCCCTTCGTCCTTCGCCGTCTTCGCGTTGAAGTTCTTGCAGAAGTCCATGATGTTCACGCCCTGCGGACCGAGCGCGGTGCCGACGGGCGGCGCGGGCGTGGCTTTCCCCGCGGCGATCTGGAGCTTCACGATGGCCTGAACCTTTTTCGCCATAACCCTCGAGCAACCGCGGACCTCGCAGAGCACGCAGAAAAAATGTTTCTCTGCGGTCTTTGCGCGCTCGGCGGTTAAATCTTCTCCACCTGCAAAAAGTCGAGCTCGACCGGCGTCGATCGACCGAAGATCGTGACCATGACCTTCAACGTGTTTTTGTCGAGATTCACCTCGTCGACCACGCCGTTGAAGCTGGTGAACGGCCCTTCGTTGATCCGCACCTGCTCGCCCTTCTCGAACATGTATTTCGGCTTCGGCTTCTCGGCCGCGGTCTTCACCTGCGTCAGGATCTGCTCGACTTCGTCCTTGCTGAGCGGCGTGGGCTTCGCGCCCGCGCCGACAAATCCGGTGACCTTCGGCGTGTTCTTGACCACGTGCCACGCGTGGTCGGACATGTTCATCTCGACCAGGATGTAGCCGGGGAAGAACCGTTTCGCCGTGACGACCTTCTTGCCGCCGCGCATCTCCACGACGTCCTCGGTCGGAATGAGGATTTCGCCGATTTCGTTCTGCAGGCCGTACGCGGCGACGCGCTGCTGCAGCGACTCGGCGACCTTTTTCTCGAACCCTGAGTAGGTATGGACGATGTACCAGTTCTTGGTCGCAACGTCGGTCATGCCGCTCCGAATCTCCGGAAGATCCACTGCACGAGGTTGTTCAGCCCGAAATCGAGGATGAAGAGGTAAATCCCGAAGAACGCCGACGTCAGGATGACGACGACGGTCGTCGCGTACACCTCTTTCTGCGACGGCCACGTCACGCGCTTCAGCTCGTTGCGCACCTCGCTCAGGAACAAGCGCATGCGCTCGATGCGTCCGCCGGTGGCTTCTCTAACGGTCTCGAGTGTCGTCGTCTCTGCCATGTTCGACCTCTTCCGTACTCCCGCCAACCAGTTTCGCCCACAGCTGCCGTCCACCTACGCGCTTCGCGCTTCCACCTCCGCGCTTTGCGCTTCGGTGGACAAGTCGGCCGCCCGTTACGCGAAGGTTGGCTCGCCAACCGTAGCTCGCGGATCCGAATGCCGCCGCGAGCGAAGGTTGGCAGGCCAGGAGGGAATCGAACCCCCAACCCCCGGTTTTGGAGACCGGTGCTCTGCCAATTGAGCTACTGGCCTATCTCATTGCGGATTGAGGATTGCGGAATGCGGATTTATCGTTGATTTGGCGTCGGTTGGCCCATCGGTGTATCGACGAGTCAATCGTCAGCAATCCTCAATAAATCCGCAATCCGCAATCCTCAATCCGCATTATTTAGACTCCTTGTGAGGAGTGTGCTTTCTACAGAAACGGCAGAACTTGGAAAACTCCAGCCGCTCCGTCGTCTTCTTCTTGTTCTTCGTCGTGCTGTAGTTGCGCCGCTTGCACTCGGTGCAGGCGAGCGTGACGATGTCTCGCATCGACTTACTCCACGATGTCCGTGACGGTGCCCGCGCCGACCGTGCGCCCGCCTTCGCGGATGGCGAAGCGCGCGCCCTTTTCGAGCGCCACCGGCGCCATCAGCTCGCCGCTGATCGACGTGTTGTCGCCCGGCATCACCATCTCGACGCCTTCCGGCAGATGCAGCGTGCCGGTGACGTCGGTGGTCCGGATGTAGAACTGCGGGCGGTAGCCGTTGAAGAATGGCGTGTGACGGCCGCCCTCCTCCTTCGACAGGATGTAGACCTCGCCCTTGAACTTCGTGTGCGGCTTGATGCTGCCCGGCTTGGCGAGCACCTGGCCGCGCTCGACGTCGTCTTTCTCCACGCCGCGGAGCAGCACGCCGATGTTGTCGCCGGCGACGCCCGCGTCGAGGAGCTTCCTGAACATCTCGACGCCGGTGACGACCTTCTTCTCGGTCGGCTTGAAGCCGACGATCTCGATTTCCTCGCCGACCTTCACCTGCCCGCGCTCGACGCGGCCGGTAACGACGGTGCCGCGGCCTGAGATCGAGAACACGTCCTCGATCGGCATCAGGAACGGCTTGTCGATTTCGCGCTGCGGGAGCGGGATGTAGCTGTCGAGCGCTTCCATCAGCTTCGTGACGCCTGCGATACCTTCGGCATCGCCCTGGAGCGCCTTGAGCGCCGAAAGCCGGATTACCGGGATGTCATTGCCCGGGAACTTGTAGGCCGTGAGGAGCTCGCGCACTTCGAGTTCCACCAGATCGAGCAACTCGGGGTCGTCGATCGCGTCCACCTTGTTGAGCGCCACGACCAGGTACGGCACGTTGACCTGGTACGCGAGCAGGACGTGCTCGCGCGTCTGCGGCATCGGGCCGTCCACGGCGCTGACGACGAGAATGGCGCCGTCCATCTGTGCGGCGCCGGTGATCATGTTCTTGATGTAGTCGGCGTGGCCCGGGCAGTCCACATGCGCGTAGTGCCGTTTCGCGCTCGAGTACTCGACGTGGCTCGTTGCGATCGTCATGACCTTCGACTCGTCACGACGGCCCTGCGACTCGGACGCCTTCGCGACTTCGTCGTAGGAAACGTACTTCGCCCAGCCCTTGTCGGCGGCGACCTTGGTCAGCGCCGCGGTCAAGGTGGTCTTGCCGTGGTCGATGTGGCCGATCGTGCCGACGTTGACGTGCGGTTTGCTGCGATCGAATTTCTCTTTAGCCATGCTGTAGATCCTCGCGCGTTGTTGAATCCGATCTCTGAACTCTGGAGCCGATGACCAGGATTGAACTGGTGACCTCGTCCTTACCAAGGACGCGCTCTGCCAACTGAGCTACATCGGCTTTCGCCTTCGGCTTCGGCCGACACGTCGGCCGGTCTGTTTAAGACTAGGAGCGAAGGTTGGCTTGCCAATCCACCTTCGCGCTTCGCGCTTCGGTGGACGGGCCGAAAGTCGCGTTTCGTGCGGCCCGAGGTTGGCTTGCCAACCGTAGCTCGCTCTGAATTCACGCGAGCGAAGGTTGGAGCGGGAGACGGGGATCGAACCCGCGACCAACAGCTTGGAAGGCTGTGACTCTACCACTGAGTTACTCCCGCCTACGCGCTCGCTCACTTCGCTGCCTCGCGCTACGGCGGGTAAACCCGCTGTCGCGCCGGCTCCCACTTCGCTGCCTCGCGCT
>MNEX01000188.1:0-31112 GCA_001917905.1 Acidobacteria bacterium 13_1_40CM_65_14 | reverse complement strand
TGAGTCGCGCCACGTATCGCCTGCGACATGGCGAGCGAAGGTTGGTGGCGAGGGAAGGACTCGAACCTTCGAAGCCGCTAGGGCGACAGATTTACAGTCTGCTGCGTTTGACCGCTTCGCTACCTCGCCAGCTGTCTGTGTTTTGGAAACGCGTGTTTTCTGACGCCTTACCTACGTATGCCGATGGAGCTGGCGAAGGGACTTGAACCCCCGACCTGCTGATTACAAATCAGCTGCTCTACCGACTGAGCTACGCCAGCCAGAACAAAAGGCAAACTTTAGCACGTCCCGTGCCACACGTGCAAGCAATCGGAGCGTGATCTACAGTTGAGCCTTCCGCGCTTCCCGCAACCCACTATTGTACACGGTTTATCCGCGCGCGAAATTTCTTTGCCGTACTGCTTCGTAGAGCGCGATCCCCGTGGCCACCGACACGTTCAGGCTCGGAATGTGTCCTCTCATGGGGATAGACACGAGCCAGTCGCACCGCTCACGGACCAGGCGGCGGAGGCCGGTGCCTTCGGCCCCAACGACGAGGGCCGTGGGCAACGTGAAGTCCACCTCGTCGTATCGTTTAGCGGCATCGCCTGTCAGACCCACAATCCACACGCCAGCCTCCTTCAGCGACTCCAAGGCCCGCGCAACATTGACCACTTCGGCGATCTTGACGTGCGCCACGGCGCCGGCTGAGGCTTTCGCTGCCGCGCCGTCGAGCCGCGCCGCGTGCCGCGACTGGCGGACGAGGCCGTCGGCGCCTGCCGCGTCGACCGTGCGGAGAATCGCCCCCACGTTGTGCGGATCCTCGATCTGATCGAGGACGACGATGAGCGGCGCGCCCGTCGCGCCGGCCACGAGATCCTCGACGCTGAGGTCGGCGGTGTCGTGGACGTCGGCCACCACACCCTGATGATGATGTCGGGCGCCGCCGGCGAGCCGATTGAGCTCGTCGGCCGTCGCGCGGCGGACCGGAATCCCCTGCGCCTCGGCCAGACGGAGGATTCGAGTCAGCCGCTCGTCGGTCCGCGGCGACACGCGAATCGCCGTCACGCGCTTCGCGCGCAGCGCTTCGACTACTGGGTTGATCCCGTAAATCCGCATTCTTCTCTTACATTGCGGCGGGGCCCCACCCCCGCCGCCTGTCGCAGCTCGCCTCTCGGCTCTCGGCTCTCGGCTCTCGGCTCGCCGCGGTACTTGCAGCGACCATCCGCTCAGTCAACGACTCTGTCGAGTGCCGCGACAAACGCCGCTGCCCGTTCGCGGTTGCCGAGAATCTTCGGCATGCCGGCATCCGCCGGCAACTCGGCGCCGCGATCGATCGCGGGCAGGGCGAGATCGAGCTCCGGACCTTCGGCGCGGCCGGTCAGCGCGAGACGGATCGGATGGAACAGCGCCTTCCCTTTCTGCCCCGTTCGCGTCTTCAACTGATTCGCGACCGCGCGGAATCGATCGCGATCGAGCCGCGGCGCCGACGCGAGCTCTTCGGCGAGCGCGCGGACGACCGCACGCGCGCCGTCGTTCTGCATCTCGTCGCGTACGTGCGGATCGCCGAGCGTGGCCGCCGCGTCGTAGTCGAACACCAGCGCGAGCCGCGCCGGCACCTGATTCAACCGATCGACCGACGCGCTCGCCATCGTCATCGCGGACGCGAGAAACTCGAGGCCGCGCGCGTCTGGCGCCATTCGAATCCCCGCTTCATTGAAATACGGCACCGACAGCTCCGCGAGACGGATTGGATCCGCGATTTTCAAATAGTGGCGGTTGACCCACGCGAGCTTCTCCTCGTCGAACACGCCGGCACTGTGACCCACGTCCTCGAGCGCGAAGCGTTTCGCCATCTCGTCGATCGGCACGAGCTCGGCATCGTCTCCAGCGGATCGACCGTGGGTCGATCCGCGAGGCGACCAGCCGATGAGCGCGAGATAGTTGACGAGCGCCTCCGGCAGATAGCCTTTCGACCGGAACTCGGCGACCGATGTCGCTCCGTGGCGCTTCGACAGCGGGCTGTGATCCGGCCCCATGACCAGGGCGAGGTGCGCGAAGGCCGGCAGCGAGAACCCGAGCGCCTCGTACAACAGGATCTGCCGCGGCGTGTTCGAGATGTGATCCTCGCCCCGAATCACGTGCGTCACTTCCATCAGCGCATCGTCGACGACGACCGCGAAGTTGTACGCGGGGTGGCCGTCGGCGCGGACAATCACCGGGTCGCCGATCACGTCGGTGTGAAAACGAACCTCGCCGCGGACGGCGTCGGTGAACACGACGTCGCGATTCTCGGGCACGCGGAAGCGGACGGCCGGCCGCTCGCCGGCCGCGATCCGCGCCTGCGCCTGATCGCGCGAGAGCCGGCGACACGTGCCGGCGTAGCGCGCCGGCCGTCCGGCGGCGAGCGCCTCCTGGCGCTCCACCTCGAGCTGGGCCGTCGAGCAGAAGCAGTAGTAG
Organism: Acidobacteria bacterium 13_1_40CM_65_14; assembly: GCA_001917905.1. Classification (GTDB taxonomy): domain Bacteria; phylum Acidobacteriota; class Vicinamibacteria; order Vicinamibacterales; family CAVVIG01; genus QHWF01. The sequence goes on along the minus strand of MNEX01000188.1, from coordinate 28,673 downwards.
GCCGCGTCGGCGTTCAACAACTCTTGCGCGTACGACTCGTACAGATGGAGGCGCTCGGACTGACGATACGGCCCGTGCGAACCGCCGGCATCCGGACCCTCGTCCCAGTCGAGACCCAGCCACCGCAGATCGCGCACGATCGCCGCCTCCGAGTCGCGCGTCGAGCGCTCGGCGTCGGTGTCCTCGATGCGCAGGATGAAGGTCCCGCCGCGGCCGCGTGCGAGCAGCCAGTTGAACAACGCGGTACGCGCGTTGCCGACGTGCAGCTGGCCGCTCGGACTCGGAGCAAAACGAACTCTCATTGTTTACTTTGCGCTGGGGCCCACCCAGCGCCTGCCGCCGCTCGCTTCGTTCGCTCGCGGCGATGGTTAGACGCGACTGCCCGCTCAGTCATCGGCTCCGCACAAGCGCGATGGCGTGCGCGGCGATCGCCTCGCCGCGGCCGATGGCGTCGACGCCCTCGTTGGTCTTGCCCTTGATGCTCACGCGCGCGGCGTCGATGCCGAGCGCCGTCGCGACGGCCTGCCGCATCGCGTCGACATGATCGCGGATTTTCGGTCGCTCGAGGAGGACGGTCACGTCGACGTTGCCGACCTCGAAGCCTTGCGCGGCGACCATCTGCGCCGCGCGCGCGAGCAGATCGAGACTCGACGCGTCCTTCCAGCGTGGATCGGCATCGGGGAAATGACGTCCGATGTCGCCGTGACCGGCGGCGCCGAGAATCGCGTCGGTGATCGCGTGGCACACGACGTCGGCATCGGAGTGACCAAGCGCGCCCACGTCCGACGGGATCGTCACGCCGCCCAGAATCAGCGGCCGGCCGGCGACCAGCCGATGGAGGTCGTACCCGGTCCCCGCTCGGCTGAAGCCTTCGCGCTCCGGCGACTCAGAACCATGTCGCGCGAATGCTTCAGCGGAGCGTGCGATGGCGTCATGCTGCCCGGCCTCCGCTATCGCGTCATGCTTCCCCGCCTTCGCTATCGCTTCGGCGAGGACGAGGTCGTCCGGCGTCGTGATCTTGATGTTCGACGCCTCGCCTTCCACGAGCCGCACCTGGTGTCCGGCGCGCTCTGCCAGCGCGGCCTCGTCGGTGACGTCATCCGCGAGCTGCAACGCTTCGGCGAGCACGCTTCGTCGAAACGCTTGCGGCGTCTGCGCGAGAAAGATCGAATCGCGCGCGAGCGTCTCCGTCACGAACCGCATCTCGCTGTCGCCGGTCGTGGAGCGCTTCACCGTATCTCGCGCCACGATCGCCGCGACCGCCGCGCCCGATTCAACCGCGGCGGCAATCGTGCGCGCGATGAGATCGGCGCTCACAAACGGCCGCGCGGCATCGTGAATCACGATGAGCTCGCTGTGCCCGGCCGCCGCGTGAAATCCGTTCGCCACCGAATCCTGTCGCCTGGCGCCTCCGGCGACGAGGCGAAGCGGTTTTGCGGAACCGTGTAGCGCGACGGCTTCAGCCGAGCGAAGGTACGCTGGCGGATTGTCCACGAGCTCCCGCGGCAGCACGACGACGACGTCGTTCACCGATGCATGCGAGAGAAACGCGCTGACGCTGCGCTCGAGAATCGGACGGCCGCCGACGGTGAGGAGCTGCTTCGGCTCAGCCGCGCCGAACCGCTGCCCGCGTCCGCCGGCCGCAATGATCGCTGTCACATGCATGAGACGAAACCTTGATTATAGCGATCAACCACATACATCCTCTGGCCGTCTCACGCGGACATGATCGGAGACTTCCGCTACGCGCTCCGCGTGCTGCTGAAAACGCCCGCGTACTCCCTCATCGCCATCGTCACGCTCGCGCTCGGCATCGACGCGCCGCACGCGTCGATGCCGATGACGACGCTGCGGTTCGTATGACGATTAAGGTAGGGGCCGGTCTTTTAGACCGGCCCGCGAGCGCGCGACGGCCTGAAGGCCGTGCCCTACATCAGAGAAACACGACGCCGATTGGCGTGCCGACAAAGGCGCCGAGCGCCTCGGCCTCGCGCTCGATGCCGTCGCGGATCGACCGCGGCTGCCGATCGAAGAGATCGACCTCGAGCGTGCACGTCTTGCCGCTGGTCTTCGGAAACCAGACGCCGACGATGGCGCCGTCGAGCAACACGACCGGCGAGATCCAGCCTTGCGACCGCCACACGCGTTTGTAGTGCTTGCGGTCGATCAAGTGTTCTTTGGTCGCGTGCGCGAGGATGAACGAATCGAAGGCCGGCAGCAGCCGCGGCGATCGGACGTCGAGCGTACTGTCCGCCAGCTCTGACCGATCGCGTCGCAGCATCCATCCGCTCGCGCCGTCGACCGAGACCTGCACAATCTCGTCACGCATCGAGTCGAAGAGCGGCCTCGCCTCGGTCACACTCATCGCGCACCATCTGGAGAAGTCGTTGACCGACGCCGGACCGAAGGCGCCGAGGAATCGCCGGACGAGCGTCGCGCGCGCCTCGGCGATGTCGATCGCCGGCTGCTTCGGCAACCACTGATCGACGCGGACAAACGTCACCTGGCCGCCGCGCGGCGGACCGTAGCAGATCAGCCCCTCGATGACGAGCGGCCGCACCGCGCTCCACGCATACTTCAGCCACAGTCGCATCTTCGGGCCGGCCCGCCGGCGCGCAAGCGCGATGAGTTCCTGCTGCGTCCGCGGACCGTCTTGCAGCGCGTCCATCACGGTCGTCATCATCGCGTCGACTTGCGCCGGCTTGGCGCCGAGCCGAGCGAACTGTCGCTGCATGTACACCGTGAATGCGGGCTTCAAGGCGGTGACGTAGGCCGGGAAGTCGCGCGCCGAAATCAGATGCAGCGTCAAACGCAGCGCCGCCGTCTTCACGATCTCGCGACGCTCGTACAGTGCGGACTGAATGTCGCTCCGCGTCAGGTCACGCGCGCGTGTCCAGAGCGCGATCTCCGCCTGCGACATCACTTGTGCCTGAATGCCGCCGGTGTCTCGGCACAATGCCTCTATGGTCGTTGGTCGTTGGTCGTTGGTCGTTGGTCGTTGGTTGCTGGTCTTTGGTCGTCGTTGGTCCGAGGTGGTGACGGCCAAGACGAAACGCGGCGGCCTGTGCCGCGGTGAACGTCGTCTTCATACGCCGGTCGGCTGCCGCGTCTCGACGGCCGACGCGACGATGCCGCGCGCGCGTTCGGCGAGCGCTTTGGCGTCCCGAACAGTCGGCGCGACGAGCGCCGGCGGCGGTATCGGATCGTGGATGATCAGTTTCACATCGGCCGGCTCGGTGCGCAGCCGCCCCTTCGGCATCACCTCGCCTTGAATCGTCCGGCGCGGCCGTCCATGCTGCGGCCGCCTTCTGCGTAGATGATCAGCGAAAGCCCTTCCGACACGAGTGCGCGCCAGCGCTTCAGAATCCCCGCGCGATCCGGGTGCTTGCGGTCCACGAACAGATGGCCGCCGCGCCTCAGGTGCCAGCCGAGCACCGGAAACCGCGCGAGCGAGGCCTTCGCGATGATCCGGATTTGATACGGCAGCGACGCGAAGACGACCGGCGTGTCGTAGATGCTCTGATGATTCGACACGAACACGTAGGTCGTGCCAGGCGTGATCCGGTCGAGCCCTTCAACGGTGACGCGGACGCCCGTCGTCTTCAGGATCAGCCACGACCACGCGCGCGCGCAGCCGTGCGCGAAGTATCCGCTCGAGTCGAACAGGCTCGACACGATCGACGCGGCGCCGAGCACGAGGGTGTAGACGCTGATCGCGGGAATGAGAAAGAAGACCGTCCGCCACCAATGATACGGAGGGATACGCACGCACCGCTATCTTAATGGGCTTCCCTCGTAGATGACGCCGGCCTGATCCGAGAAGATCGCGTAGTAGCAGGCGTCGCGCTTGTCTTTGAGCGAGAACGCGTAGGTCGCGCCGTCGGTCGTCAGCGTCAGCACGAAATCGTCCGGCGGCGGAGCGCCGGCGAGGTCCGACTGCGGACGGTACGTATGGTTCGCGCCAAACAGTCGAGCCTCTTCCGTGTTGATCTGCCGCGCGGTGCGAATCGCCTGCATGCGACGATCGCGCTGAGCTTGCGTCGCATCCGGCGCGTTGAGACACGGCTGCTGCTGCGCGACGGTCGGCGCCGCTCCACGAATCGTCCGGCCGCCGATCACTGAGACGGTGAGGATGATCGCCACCACGATCGCGATCGCCCGACGCGCCATAGACCCTTCCTGAGCGAATTGTTAGGTGGCCGCGGTTCGGACGCGGGCGCGTCCGTTCTCTTCCTTCTCGACCGCCGCCGGCGCCCCGACCGGCGCGGGCATGCCGGCTTCGATGTAGCGTCCGAAGATCATCTTCCCCGCCGTCGTCTGCAGCACGCTGGTGACGACGATGTCGATGGTCTTGCTGATCATCTTGCGCGCGTTGTCCACCACCACCATCGTGCCGTCGTCGAGATAGGCGACGCCCTGGTTGTACTCCTTGCCTTCCTTCAGGATGAACACCTTCATGATCTCGCCCGGCAGCACGACCGGCTTCAGCGAGTTCGCGAGCTCGTTGACGTTCAGCACTTCGACGCCGCGGAGCTGCGCGACTTTGTTCAGGTTGAAATCGTTGGTGACGATCTTTCCCTGCAGCGACCTGGCGAGCTCGATCAGCTTGAGATCCACTTCGCGGATGTCGGGAAAATCCAGATCCGAGATCACCACCTCGACGCCCGCCATCTTCTGGATCTTCTGGAGGATGTCGAGGCCGCGGCGGCCGCGATTGCGCTTCAGCGAATCGGCGGAATCGGCGACGAGCTGCAGCTCCTTCAGCACGAACTGCGGAATCACGAGCGTGCCGTCGACAAAGCCGGTCTCGCAGACGTCGGCGACCCGGCCGTCGATGATGACACTCGTGTCGAGAATCTTGTAGCGACGCAGCGGTCCGGCCGCGCGGAACAGGCTGATGAGACGCGCCGGCTCGAGCCACTCGCCATGCTTGGCGCCCAGCACGAGCCCGAGATACGGCAGCACGATGAGCGTGAAGCTGTGGAGGAACTCGACGCGACGATCGCCGCTGTCCGCCCAGAACAGTCCCGCGACGATCATGTGCGCAATCGCCAGCCCGATCGCACAGCCGATGAGCGCGCCCAGCACGCGCGTGACCGCCGTTTCACGCAGCCGGCTTTCGAAGAACACGACCAGCGCCGACAGGACGAGGGCGACGGCGATGTTCGCGGGAAGGCCAACCGGGAAGGGCTGCAGAAGGGCGGCCGCGTAGGCGACTGCGGCGACAAACAGCACACGCGCGAGCGCAAACCAGGCCATCGTCCCGACCCCCGTCGTATGAAACGCGCGCCGTCCCTAAGAAAAACGGATGAAGGCCCGGACGGCGAAATCCCCGGAAAGATATCACCAATTGTCACGAAATGTACACGAATCTAGACAAGCAGGGCGTCGAGGGCCTCGCCCACCGTGCGGACACCCACCAGCTCGCAGTCGCCATCCTCGTCGCGCGACGTCTCGGAGCGCGACCCTTCGACGCGCTCAGGGTCGTCCCGAGCTTCGTCGAGCGACGAAGGCTTCAGCCGAGCGGCGGGATCGATGTTGGCTTCGGGCATGATGCAGCGGCGGAATCCCATCTGCGCCGCCTCGCGCACGCGCAGCGACGCCTGGGAAATGCCGCGTACCTCGCCGGCTAGCCCTACCTCGCCGAACATCGCGGTCGCGGCCGGGATGACGCGATTGCGCACGCTGGACGCAATCGCCGCGAGCACGCCCAGGTCCGCCGCCGGTTCGTCCACCGTCATCCCGCCCGCGATGTTCACGAACACATCGTCGCCAATCAGGTTCAGGCCGGCGCGTTTCTCGAGGACCGCGAGCAGCAGCGACAGCCGCTGCTGATCGATCCCGCTGGCCATGCGACGGGCGGTGCCGTACGTGCTGGAGCTGACGAGCGCCTGCACTTCGACGAGGATCGGTCGCGAGCCTTCGACCGAACAGAGCACCGCGGAACCCGGCGCGTTCGACGGCCGCTCGGCGAGAAACATCTTCGACGGATTCGGAACCGGACGTAGACCCGTGGACGTCATCTCGAAGACGCCGAGCTCGCTCACCGCGCCGAAGCGATTCTTCACGGCGCGCACGACGCGATGCGAATGATGGCGCTCGCCCTCGAAGTACAACACCGTGTCGACGACGTGCTCGAGCGCTTTGGGTCCGGCGAGGCTGCCGTCTTTCGTCACGTGGCCGACGAGGAACGTCGGGATGTTCTGCCCTTTCGCGGTGAACAACAGCTGCGTCGCCGCCTCGCGCACCTGACCGATGCTGCCGGGCGCCGACTGGAATTTCATCGAGAAGATGGTCTGCACTGAATCGACGATGACGAGGGCCGGCGTGATGCGGGCGATCTCCTCGAGAATCCGCTCGAGGCAGGTTTCCGCGAGCAGATACAGCGGTGCGTTGCCGACCGCGAGCCGCTCGCCGCGCAATTTGATCTGGTGCTCCGATTCTTCACCGGAGCTGTAGAGAACGGGACCGATCGTCCGCGCGACGATGGCGGCCGCCTGCAGCAAGAGCGTCGACTTGCCGATGCCCGGCTCGCCGCCGAGCAGCACGAGCGAGCCGGGGACGATGCCGCCGCCGAGCACGCGATCCAACTCGTCGATCCCCGTCGTCAGCCGCGCGTGCTGTTCGATCTCGATGTCGGCATACAAGCGCGCCGAGCCTGCCGTGCCGGCCAGCGCGTAGCGATGCGCAGACGTCGCGGCCGATGCGTCCTGCGGCCGCTCCTCCACAAATGAGTTCCACGCCCCGCAGTCACCGCAGCGTCCGAGCCACTTCGGCGATTGCGATCCGCACTCCTGACAGACGAAGACGGTTTTCTGTTTCATCGGATGATCGGCGATCGTGTGATCGGCGATATCGATCGCCGACGACCGATCGCCCGATCCTCACATGTATAGTCTTTCGATTCTGCTCCCAATGCGACACAGGATCTCGTAAGGAATGGTACCAATTTGTCCGGCCATCTCGCGGACGTCGATGCGGTCGTTGCCTTGCGGACCGATGATGACCACTTCGTCGCCGGGCGAGACTTCGAGACCGGTGACGTCAGCGATCAGCATGTCCATGCACACCGAGCCGACGATCGGCGCGCGACGGCCGCGAATCAACACGGCGCCGCGGCCCGCGAGCCGGAGATCCAAACCGTCCGCGTAGCCCGCGGGCACGATCGCAATGCTGGTCGCCTGTGCGGGCTTGAACTTGATCCCGTAGCCGACGCCTTCGTCAGGACGCACACCCTTCACTGCGACAACGCGGCTGCCGAGTGTGATGACCGGCTCGAGTGACACGCTGGTTGCGAGCGGCGGCGGGACGACACCATACAGCAACAGGCCAGGCCGCACGCGGTCGTACCACACGTGCGCGTCGCGCAGCAGCGCCGCGCTGTTCGCCGCGTGGACGTACGGAGGCCGATCCGGCCGCGTCGATCCACCCGGCGCTCGAGGCGTTGAACCGTCGGTGCGCAGCGACGGGTGCTGGGGTCCGCGGATCTCGTCGATCTCTTTCAACGCGCGCTCGAACCGGACGCGCTGCTGTTCGAAGAGCGGACTCTCGGGATCGTCGGCGGTCGCAAAGTGCGTGTACACGGCCGCGAGCTCGAGGTTCGGGCTCGCGATCAGTTCCGGAAGCGTGCGCCGCAGGTTGTCGAACCGAAAGCCGAGGCGGTTCATGCCCGTGTCGATCTTCAGGTGATACCGCAGCGTCTGCTTGTACTTCTGCGCCGCGGCCTGCACCGCGCGCGCGGCGCCGGGCGTGGAGATGGTCGGCGTGAGTCTGCAGTCGAACAAGCCGTCGAGATCGCTGACGCTGAGTGCACCGAAGACGAGAATCTCCGCGCGCACGCCCGCATCGCGCAGCGCCGCGCCTTCTTCGATATCCGCACACGCCAGCAGATCCGCGCCGGCGTCCTCCAGCGCGCGCGCGACTTGTCCCGCGCCGTGTCCGTACGCATTCGCCTTGACGACGGCAATCACACCCGGCGTATGGATCATCTTCTCATCCGCGGTCCCTCCCCCGGCCGGCTCGGCGCTCAGATGGTCGACGATACGACGGTAGTTGGATTTGAGGGCGTTGAGGTCAACACGCGCGACGGTCGGCCGGATCATTTGCGAGTTCGATCATACCGTCGTCAGTGTCAGAGCAGGTCACAGGGCAGCCGGTCGCCGCGCGAAGGGGAGGCGACGAGCGATACCGCTGCCGCATCATCGGACCGCTCGGCTATGACGCGCCAATCGCGAGATTCTCGAATCGCGTGTATTCGCGGATGAAGGCGAGCTTGACCACGCCGGTGGGGCCGTTGCGCTGCTTGCCGATGATCAACTCGGCGACGCCCTGCGAATCGCTCGCCGGCTGACTCTTGTCGCCGTACTGATCCGCGCGGTAGATGAAGATGACGACGTCCGCATCCTGTTCGAGCGCGCCCGATTCGCGCAAGTCCGAGAGCTGGGGGCGATGATCGGAGCGGGACTCCGGCGCGCGACTGAGCTGCGACAACACGACGATCGGGACGTTCAGCTCCTTCGCCAGCCCTTTCATCGACCGCGAGATCGAGGCGAGCTCGAGCGTGCGGTTCTCGAAGCGGCCGCGCCCCTGCATCAACTGGATGTAGTCGACGATGACGAGGTGCAGCCCGTGCTCGGACGCGAGCCGGCGGCACTTGGCGCGCATCTCGAGCACGCCGATCGACGGCGTGTCGTCGATGAAAATCTTCGCCTCCGAGAGCGTTCCGATGGCCTGCGAGAGCTTGCCCCAGTCGCGCTCGCCGAGAAACCCGCCGCGCAGCCGGTGCGCGTCGATGCGCGCTTCGGCGGTCAGCATGCGGAGGAACAACTGCTCCTTCGACATCTCGAGGCTGAACACGCCGACGCTCATGTCGGTCTTGGTCCCCACGTGCTGCGCGATGTTCAGCACGAGGCTGGTCTTCCCCATCGACGGCCGCGCGGCGACGATGACGAGGTCCGACGACTGCAGACCGGAGGTCATCTCGTCGAGATCGGTGAAGCCGGTCGGCACGCCGGTGATGAGCTCCTTGCGCGCGTGCAGCTTCTCGATCGTGTCGAGGCTCGATTGCGCCAGATCGCGCAGCGAGACGAAGCCGTCGCGCACCGTGTCGTCGGCAATCGCGAAAATCGCGTGCTCCGCCTGGTCGAGGATGACGTCCGCATCTTCCTCGGCGTCGTACGCGGTCGAGAGAATCTTGTTGGCGGCGTAGATCAGGTTCCGAAGGGTCGCCTTCTCCTTGATGATCCGCGCGTAGTGCTCGACGTTGGTCGATCGCGGGACGCCGTCGATGAGCGCCGCGATGTACGCGGGCCCGCCCACCTCGTCGAGGTCGCCCGATCGCCCGAGCTCCTCCTTCAGCGTGACGAGATCGATCGCATCGCCGCGCTCCACGAGCTTCACCATCTTGTCGAAGATGCGCCGGTGCGCGTCGCGGAAAAAATCCCGCGAGTCGATCACCTCGGCGGCGAGGTTGAACGCATCGTTGTGGAGCAGAATCGCACCGAGAACGGATCGTTCGGCTTCGAGATTGTGCGGAAGGGTGCGTTCAGCGACGGCGACGTCTGGCATCAGTATGTGGCTGCCGGGGGGAGGTGGGAGTCTATCGCAAAAACTCAGAACTGAGAACGGAGAACTTGGAACGAAAAACAAAAAACTCGGAGGCGGACGTCGTGTCCGCACTCCGAGTTCGATCGAGGTCGCTGAATTCTGAGTTCTAAGTTTTCGGTTTGTGCTCCGGCTCGCCTTCGGCAATCACCCGAACTTTGATTCTCGTCGTGACGTCGCGATGCAGCCTGACGGGAACGTCGTACTCGCCGAGCTTCTTGATCGGCTCCTGGAGCTGGATTTTCCGTCGATCGACGTCAAAGCCTTTCACCATCAGCGCCTCGGCGATGTCGCTGGTCGTCACCGACCCATACAGCGCCTCGGTCTCGCCCACCTTACGCGAGATTTCGATCTCCACGCTGCCCAGCCGCTCGGCGATCACGCCCGCAACCTTTTGTTCTTCCGCTTCCGTCGCGTCGAACTTGACGCGCTCGCGCTCGATCTGCTTCTTGTTGCCCTCGGTCGCCAGCAGAGCCAGCTTCCGCGGCAGCAGATAGTTGCGCGCGTAGCCGTCGGCGACCTTCACGACCTCGCCGCGGCGGCCCAAATTGTCGACGTGTTCTCGCAAGATCACGTCCATATGCGTTCCTCGACAACGTACAACGCAGAACGCGCAGAACACGCAGAATGTATGTGGCTCTGCGGGTTCAGCGATTTCTGCGTTGATCGTCGTTTCAATCCGTCACGTACGGGATCAAGGCAATTTGTCTCGCGCGCTTGATCGCGGTCTGCAGCTTGCGCTGGTGCATGGCGCAGGTGCCGGAGATTCTGCGCGGCAGAATCTTGCCGCGCTCGGGCACGAACGGCCCGATGAGCTTCACGTCCTTGTAGTTGATGTCGTCGATCTTGTCCGCGCAGAACTTGCAGACCTTCCGGCGGCGGAACAGCGTACGGCGCTGGCCCTTTTCCTTGTCACCGGGTTTCTTGTCGCCGCCGCGGCCGCGGCCGCCGCCGCCGCCGCCGCCCGAGCGTCCTTGTCCGAATGGCATGACTTAGACCTCCACTCCGTCGAACCGATCGTCCTCGACGTCGTCGATTTCCTGCGAGCGTCCCTCGCCGGGCTGCCGCGTCGGCGGTAATCCGCGTTTGACGCGGCGCCGCTCCGATTCGGACTGCCGCTTCGTGCGCGTCCGCTCGACGACCTTCTTCTCCTCGTCGACGCGGACGACCATGTGGCGAATCACCTGGTCCATCACGCGCAGCCGGCGGTCCAGTTCCTTCATCAGCTCGCCGTTGCCGTTGATCACGTCGAGGACGTACACGCCCTCTTTCTGGTGACCGATCTCGTAGGCCAGCTTCTTGCGCCCCCAGTTCTCGGTTTTCTCGATCTGCCCGTGCATCCGCGACACGACGGCCTCGACCTGCTGGTGCAGCTCGGTGACCTGCGCTTCGGTCGTGTCGGGGGGAAGGATGTAGACGAGCTCGTACTGACGATCTGCCATGTGCTCTCCTTCAGGACGCGAAGCCGGTGGTCCGGCTGAAGCCGGACGCCACAAGCGTCGTGGAGTCCGCCTTCAGGCGGACCCAAGGTTGCGCGCGTGTCGCGCTATTCGGTTGTTGCCGGATCGCCGCCGTTGTACTGGTTCATCACCGCGGCGATCCCGGAGGTGATGAATATCACGAGATTTCAGATTTCAGATTTCAGATTTCAGGTTGTCACCCGCTGCGTTGAACCGGTTCATGGCCAGCTCGACGCCGTCGCTCACGAACGTTTCGGCCGCGTCGGCCGCTCTGGCAATCGCGGCATCGACGATTTCCCGCTCATCCGCAGGAAACCGCGACAGGACGCGATCGGCCAAATCCCAATTCCGGTCGCCGCGATCGACCCCGATCCGCAGTCGCGGGAAGTCCGTGCCGACATGTTCGATCACCGACTTCAAGCCGTTGTGTCCCCCGGCGGAACCAGAACGGCGCAATCGCAGCTTCCCCAGCGGCAACTGCACTTCATCGACCACGACCAACACGTCAGCCGGCTGAATTTTGTAAAACGCCATGACGCCGCTCACCGCTTGACCGCTGAGGTTCATGAACGTCTTCGGTTCGACCAGCAGCACGTCGTGATCCCGAACGAGAACAAGGTTTGCGCGTGATTTCCACGACTTCAACCGAACTTTCCAACGCCGCGCCAACTCGTCGACAACTTCAAACCCGACGTTATGCCGCGTGCCTTTGTACTCGCTTCCGGGATTCCCGAGTCCAACAATCGCCTTCATCGAATCCCGAAATCCAACAATCAATCTGAAATCTGAAATCTGAAATCTGAAATCTCAGGTGCCTATTTCTTCTTCTCCTCCTTCTCCTTCTCCTCGCCTTCCTCTTCCTTCTTGCCCTTCTTGATGACTTCCGGCTCGGCCGGCGTCGCCGTGGCCGCGGCCGCCGTCACTTCCGGCGTCGGCACCTCTTCGGCCTTCGGCATGATGACGTGCACCAGCATCGCGTCGCCTTCGGTGACGGGCTTCCACTTCGGATCGGTCGCGATGTCGCGGACGCGGATGCCCTGATGCAGCATCATCTCGCTGACGTCGATGTCGACGTGCTCCGGAATGTCGCCCGGCAGGCACTCGATGACGATCTCGCGGCGGATGAACTCGAGGATGCCGCCCTGTTGCTTGACGCCCTTCGGCTCGCCGTGGACCGTGACGGGGATGGTCACCTGAATGAGCTTGTCCATCGCGACGCGATAAAAGTCCGCGTGCAGCAGATGGTGCGTGACCGGATCGACCTGGAAGTCCTTGACGAGGACGCGCGTGTCGCCCGCGCCGGCCAGCTTGAGCGAGATGAGGGTGTTCTGGCCCGACTCCGAGTGCAGGATCTTCAAGAGCGCGCGCGGCTGGACGGCGATGGGCGTCGCGCCCTTGCTGTCACCGCCGTAGAGCACCGCCGGCACCTTGCCTTCGCGACGAATGCGCCGCGCTTCGTTTTTGCCGAACGTCTCACGTGTCGTCGCTTCGAGTATCGTTTCCATATTCCTGATTCCAAATTCTCAATTCCGAATTAGACAAACAGCGAGGACACCGAAGTCTCCTCGTGAATGCTTTTGATCGCCTGTCCGAGCAGCCGCGCGACCGACAGCACGACGATCTTGTTGGTCGCGGATGCGGCGGGTGTCAGCGGGATCGTGTTGGTGACGATCAGCTTGTCGATCGGCGACTTCTCGATGCGCTCGATCGCCGGCCCCGACAGGACGCCGTGCACCGCGCACGCGAGCACCTGCGACGCGCCATTCTCCTTGAGCGCGTTCGCGCCTTTGGTGATCGTGCCGGCCGTGTCGATGATGTCGTCCTGCAGCACGCAGGTGCGTCCGTCGACGTCACCGATCACGTTCATCACTTCCGCCGTCCCATCGTCGCTGCGCCGCTTGTCGATGATGGCCAGCTCGGCGTCGAGCCGCTTCGCGTAGGCGCGCGCGCGCTCGGCGCCGCCCGCGTCGGGCGAGACGATGGTCAGCTTGGCCGAGTCGAGGCGCGACAGGTAATCGATGATCACCGGGGCGGCGAACAGGTGATCCACCGGAATGTCGAAGAAGCCTTGAATCTGCGCCTTGTGCAAATCCATCGTCAACACGCGGTTCGTGCCCGCCGCGCTGAGAATGTTCGCGACGAGCTTGGCCGAGATCGGCACGCGCGGCTTGTTCGATCATGATCAGCATCTCGATGATGTGCTGATCCACCGGCGTGCACGTCGGCTGCACGACGAAGACGTCGGTGCCGCGGATGTTCTCGTCGATCTGGAACGAGACTTCCGAATCCGGAAACCGCCGGAGCCGTGACTGTCCGGGCGAGACGCCGAGGAACGCCGCGATTTCGCGCGTCAGCTCCGGATGGGCGCTGCCCGAAAAGACCTTCAACTCGCCGAATCCGGTCGCCATGAACGGATCACCCATAGAGGTTCAGTCCCGCTCCGCGTCTCGCGAAAATGGCTGGGGCGGAAGGATTCGAACCTTCGAATACGGGATCCAAAGTCCCGCGCCTTACCGCTTGGCCACGCCCCATTGTTTACTCCGGGGGCCCCTGCCCCCCGGTCTCGCTTCGTGGGGACCCCAAGGGCCCCACTCCGCGGGCGCGTCGGCGATTGTAAAAGGTTGACCCTTCAGGAGTGGCCTGAAACACGTGGTGCAAACGGTAAGTGTATACGATGGCCTTACTTGGCGGCAAGTCTCCGGCATTCAGCGCGCGTCAGCGTCCGCGTGACGATGATGCTCGACAGACCCCGCTCGCGATCCGCGAGCGACTCGGCCGCACGGGCCGCCGCGGGTTTGCGGTCGAAGATTCCGAACACGGTCGAGCCGCTACCGGTCATCGCCGCATACGACGCGCCGGCGGCGCGCAACGCGGACACCATCCGCCCGATTTCCGGATGCCGCTTCGCCACCGCAGGCTCGAGATCGTTGCGTGCCTCGCGCAGCGCGAAGCCTTGAGCCGGCAGACTGCCGTTTGGCTGAAGCGGTCGCTCGACGCCCACGTCGGCGTCAAACCACGCGTACGCGTCCTTGGTGCTGATGCCGAACGACGGGACGACAAGCGTCACCCACGCCTTCGGCCGATCGATCAGCGGAAACAGCACGTCGCCGCGCTCGAGACCGAGAACCGTACCACCCTCGAGAAAGTACGGCACATCGGCGCCGAGCGACGCCGCGATGTCCGGCAGGCGCTTGGCATCAACGCGCCACAGTCTCGCGAAGGCGCGAAGGGCGGCCGCCGCATCGCTGCTGCCGCCGCCAAGCCCCGCGGCTATTGGAATCTGCTTCGCCAGCGTGACGCCGACGTTGCGCGCCGATCCGGGCCGGCCCGACGCGGTCCACACGGCCTCCGCCGCGCGCCAGACGAGATTGGTGGAATCGGCCGGACAGGCGACGTCATCGCACACGAGCCAGAACGGTCCGCGCACGCGGCGGATGCTCAGCGTGTCGTGAAGCGCGATGGATTGAAAAATCGTTCGAAGCTCATGATACCCGTCGGCGAGAACGCCGAGCACGCGCAGGGACAGGTTGATCTTCGCGAAGGCCTGAACGCGCATCATTCGGCTACCGGATTTGCTTCGAGCGATGAGCGAACACACAGGACACGAAGAAATGTTTTCACCGTTGTGTCCCTGGTGTCCTTTGTGTTGACTCAGCGGTCGTCCCGAGGGGACCGGACCGCCGCAACTCTTCGAGCGTGATCGGATCGGCGTCGGGCGGGATCTGCACGCGGAAGACTTCAGGTCCGAGCCGCGCGTTCACGTCCACCTGCGACAACTTCAAGCGGAGATCGAATCGCTTGCCGTCCGCGCTCGCGAGGCGGATCGCGCGCGGCAAGCCGCCGTCGAACTCCGCGTACTCGGCGCGCCACTCGCCGTTCGCCTGCGGGTCCGGCTGAAGCCGGACACCACCAGGTCCATCGGTGGCGTCCGCCTTTCGGCGGACCGGCGAGCCATGATGCACTGTCGCGACGAGTTGCCAGCGCGCGAGCTGCGCGTTGCGATGGAGATACACATCCGCCGAACCCACAGAGACGACGCGCCAGTCGGCGCCGAGCTGACGTCCCTTTGCGCCACCCGCCGAGAGCACGCAGCCCGTCAGCGTCTCCCGGAGCTCCACGGCGTCGAGCGGCGGGCCGGCCACCGCTTCGAGCACGGCGTCGGGCCGTCCGTGCCGCAGCACGCGATTGTCGCGCGGCAGCAGCAGCGTCGCGTCGTTGCCGCTGGCGACGAAGATGAAAATCGGCTGACCGGCGGGAGCGACCGCTTCGATGCGAGCGGAGGCGGGCGGCGCGACGCCGACGAGCAGACTGCCGCGCAATCGGCGGCCGCCGACCGATCCGCTGACGCCCACTTCGGCGCTGAGCGTCGATACCGCACGGCACGCCGCGACGGCGTCGGTCAGCGCGTCGGCCGCATCCGACGCAGGCGTGCCCGGCCCGGTAGGCAGCTTCACCAGCGGAGCAGCGCAGCCGGCGCACCACACGGCCACAATCAGTACGCCAGGAAAACCCCTGCCTTTTCGTGGTTTCGTGGTTTCGTGGTTTCGTGGCCCGGGGGCCGGGAGAGCAAGATCTCCACCCCGGTGGACACGGAGGACACGGGGGAAAAATCGTACTGCTCCGAAACTCCGTGTCCCCCGTGTCCTCTGTGGTGGAGCGTTCTGTCGTGGAGAGCTCACTTCTGTGATGCAGCGCTCACTTTTTCGGGAGCTTTTGTTTCGCGCTGCGGATCTTCTTGTCGATGTCGCCGCGATTGACCGAGTCGCCGTCGCCGTTGAGCGCGCGCGTCCAGGCGGCAATCGCTTCGTCGACGCGTCCGAGCTTGAAGAGCACGTCGCCGTGGTGATCCTGGATCACCGAGTTCGTCTTGAGCTGATCGGCCGCGCGCCGCAGGCTGTCTTCCGCGAGATCGAGCTTGTCCGATTTGAAGTACGCCCAGCCCAGGCTGTCGAGATACGAACCGTTCTCCGGCTCGATCTGCAGCGCTTTCTTCAACAGGTTCACCGACTCGTCGAGGCGCTCGCCGCGCTCGGCGAGCATGTAGCCGAGATAGTTGAGCGCCGCCGAATTCTCCGGCTCGCGCGCGAGCAGCTGCTTGAACGTGGCTTCGGCGTCGGCGAACTTCTTCTGCTTGTC
Organism: Acidobacteria bacterium 13_1_40CM_65_14; assembly: GCA_001917905.1. GTDB lineage: Bacteria > Acidobacteriota > Vicinamibacteria > Vicinamibacterales > CAVVIG01 > QHWF01. The sequence goes on along the minus strand of MNEX01000188.1, from coordinate 12,474 downwards.
GTACACGGCGCCGAGCTCGAAGACGATCGACGTGTCCGACGGGAACTTCGACTGCGCGTCCTGCAGCACCTTGACCGCCTGCCCGCCGCGATCGACGTCCGAGTAGAGCTGTGCCAGCGCCACGTACGCCGTCGGATCGTCGGCGTGTTTCCGGACCGCGTCCTCGAGAACGGCGATGCCCTGGTCCGCCTTCCCGGAATGGCGGAGCGCCTGCGCCTGCAGCCGCATGAGCCGCAGATTGTCCGGATTGTCGGCGACAGCGGCGCGCGCGAGGTCGGCGGCCGCCGCGTACTTCTTCGCCGCGATGTTCGCTTCAATCAGATAACTCGACACCGCCGGATCCTTCGGCGACAGCTTGTGCGCTTCTTCGAAGACGGCAATCGCCTTGTCGTGCTGCCCGAGCTCCTGGTACGCGAAGCCAAGGTGCGGGAGCAGCAGCGACACGCCGAACGAGCTGTCGGCCGGCTTGCCACGGAAATCGGCGACGGCCGGCGCGAGCTCGTTGACCACCGACTGGTACTGGCGCCGTTCTTCGAGCGCTTCGGCGAGCGCGTAGTAGCCCCACGGACTCTTGCTGTTCTGCGCGATGGCACGGCGTGCGCTCGCTTCCGCCGCCTTCGCGTCGCCGAGCCGGCGCTGCGCCTGCGACAGCAGATACAGCGACTGGACGTCGGGGCGCGCCGAGACGACCTCCGTGAGCACGTCGCGGGCCTTGCCCACGTCGTCGCGGCTGCCGGTCTTGAGGAGGACCGACGCGTAGCGCGTCTTCAGATCCTGATTGCGCGGCGTCCGCTGCATGGCGCGCTCGTACGCCTTCGCCGCATCGGTCCAGCGCTGTTCGCGCTCGTAAAAATCGCCGAGCGCGCCCATCAGCCGCGGATCGTTCTCTTCTTCGAGCCACGTGATCGCGTCTTTCGTGCGCCCTGCGCCCGCATACGCTTCGGCGAGCAGCATCGGACCGTCGCCCCAACCCGTCTCCTGCTTCACGAGATCCGTCAGGAGCGGAATCGCTTTGTCGAACGCGCCGCTGTTGATGTAGGCGCGCGACAGCGTGGCGCGGACGTTCGGATCGGACACGCCTGCCTGCTGATGGGCGATGGCGAGCTCGAGATGACGAATGGCTTTGACCAGGTTGTCGTCGGCCTTGGCGTTCTTGCCGCCGGACGTCTCCGCCAGCGCGGCGTAGACGATGCCGAGTACACGATTGGCTTCGCTGTTGGCCGGCGCGATCTTCAGCGCCTGCTCGGCGGTGGCCATCGCGTCCTGAATCTTGTTCTGACGCAGGTACAGACCGGCGAGCTGCGCGGTGATATCGGCGGCGGCCGGATCGAGCGCCATCGCACGCTTGTACGCCGTAATGGCGCCGTCGACGTTGTCGTCTTCCTCGAGATGATGGCCGAGCAGGAACTGCGCGTACGCTTCCGCCACGCTGCTCGATTGTGCGGGCGCGGCCTGCGCAGCCGCGGCACATGGGATCGACACGCTGAGCGCCGCGGCGAGGACAACGATCTTCATACGGTCAAATTGTTCCACAAAAGCCGGTAGGTGTCATATAGTCCTCAGGCATGCCGGTCGATCCTGAATTGCTCGAAATTCTCGCCTGTCCGAACTGCAAAACACCAGTGACGCTCGTCAAAAACGGCAGCGCGCTCAAGTGCGCGACGTGCAAGCGCGTCTACCCCATCAAGGACGACATTCCGGTGATGCTCATCGATGAAGCGGTGATCGAAGACTGAATTGGGTAATTGGATAATCTGGTAATCGAGTGATTGGATTGGAGGATTCTCGCGTCGGCAATTGAGCAATCAAATTACCCGATTACTCAATTACCCGATCACCCGATGCGAATCCTCCTCGTCCGGCTCAGACAGATTGGCGACGTCGTGTTCACCACGCCGGTGGTCCGCGCACTGCGACAGAAATTTCCGGACGCCCATCTCACCTACGTCGTCGAACCGGCGGCCGCGGCAGTCGTGCTCGACAATCCTCATCTCAACGACGTGATCGTCGCACCGCGCGCACGCGGGTGGCGCGGACTGCGCGACGATCTCGCGCTCGCACGGCGGCTGCGCGCCGGGCGGTACGACCTCGCCATCGATTTTCACGGCGGCCCGCGCGCGTCGCTCCTCACGTGGCTGAGCGCGGCGCCGGTGCGCATCGGCTACGACGTCGTGGCTCGCGGCTGGATGTACACGCGGCGCATCGCGCGGCCGCGCGAGCTCCGTTCGCGACATTCGGTGGAGAACCAGTGGGATTTGCTGGCGGCGCTCGACGTTTTCGACAGGGCGCCGCCGGATCGATCCGCGTTTCCGGTCGAGATGACGGCCGATGCGGCGGCCGTGTCGACCGTCGCCGATCGACTCGCGCGCGCAGGCGTGGAGGTGGACGATCCGATCGTCGTGCTGCATGTGAGCGCCGGCAACCCGTTCCGGCGCTGGCCGATCGCACATTTCGTCGCGCTTGTCGACGCGCTGGTGAAGGACGACCCGCGGCGGCGCATCATTATTACGTCCGGACCGTCCGAGCAGCACGCCGCGGAGCGCGTGATTGCCGGCGCGCGCGTGCAGCTTCAGGCGTCTGCGGATCGCGTCTTGTCGTGCGGGGAGTTCTCGCTGGCGGAGCTGCGGGCGCTACTCGACCGCGCGGCGCTCTACATCGGCGGCGACAGCGGTCCGCTGCACATTGCGGCGACGACGAGCGTGCCGGTGGTGGGATTGTATGGACCGACGCTGCCGGTGCGGTCGGCGCCGTGGCGCGGCGACCACCTCGTCACAGAATCGGTGGACGCGGGCGATTTGCCGTGCCGTCCGTGCGATCAGCGCGTGTGCGCGCCCGGAGATTTCCGTTGTTTGACGCTGATTCGCCCGGAGCAGGTATTCGAAGCGGCGAGGCGCGCGATGGGACGGTCTCGGAATTTGGAATTCAGAATTCGGAATTCAGAATGAACTATCGAATTCCAAATTCAGAATTCCAACTTCCTAATTCCAAATTCCTAATTCTATGACGGGTCGCGATTCAACCAGGCCTCCCATGCGTGTGCGTTGAAGGGGCGGCCGAGAAAATCCTCCACGAGCGCGGCGGCCGGCTTCGATCCGCCGGGCGCGAGCACCTTGTCGCGGAACTTGTGCGCAACGCCTGGCGCGAGCAGATCCTTGGGATCGAACTTGCTGAAGAGATCTTTCGCGATCACCAGCGACCACATGTACGTGTAGTAGCCCGACGCGTAGTTGCGGTTCGCAAGGTGCGTCATGGATGCCTGCCGATGCGTGCCCTCGACAAACGGCGACGGCATGTACTTCTCGTTGGCTTCACGCAAGACGGCGGTCGAGTCGACGGTTTTCGAGTCGCGATCATGTAGCGACAACGACAGCCGCGCGAGCACCATTTGTCCTCGGACACCGGTTGGACCAATCGCTTTGCCGAACTCGTTCGCCCGGCGCATTCGATTCACGAGCGCCGCGGGGATGGGCTCGTTCGTCTGATAGTGCTTCGCAAAGGTGGCCAGCGTCGCCGGATCCCACATCCACTCCTCGAGCATCTGCGACGTCGTTTCGCCGAAGTCGCGCTCGGCCGATCGCGTGAGACCCATCCACTTCCCGTTGCCGGCGACGATCGCGGCCACCAGATGCCCGAACTCGTGGAAGAAGGTCTTGGCGTCATCGTGCGTCAACAGCCCAGGGTCGCCCGCCTGGCCGCCGGGCACACCGCCGATCACGACCACCTCCGGCAGCCGGCGGCCGGCCACGCCCGCGCGAACCGTCGACGAGAGCGGGCTGTTGTTCTGCTTGTTTGGGCGCGGATGCATGTCGAGATAGAACCGGCCGATCACTTCGCCCTTGTCGAGCATCTCGTAGGCCTCGACCGACGGATGCCACACCGGCACATCTTTCGCCGGACGGTAGGTCACCCCGAACAAGCGGCTCGTGACGTCGAAGACGCCCTGGCGCACCCGATCGAACGGAAAGTACTCGCGGACCGACAGCGCGTTGAAGTCGAAGATCGATCGCCGCACGAGCTCCGTGTAGTACGCGTTCTCCCAGGCGTTGACCGCGGTCGCGCCAGGCACGTCCTGGCGCTTGCGTTTCAGAAGCTCCTCGTACTCGCGCTCGGCACGCGCCTTGGACGACGCCGCCACGCGATCGATGAACTCCGACGCAGCCTTCGAGCTGCCGACCATCCGGTCCGCCATGTCGTAGTCGGCGTAGCTGTTGAAGCCGATCAGATGCGCGATCTCGGCACGCGTCGCGAGCATCCGGCCCAGGATGGCGAGGTTCTCCGGATAGGCGATGTTCGTCCACTCGATGTACAGCCGCTTCCGGACGTCGTCGCTCTTGGCGAACGTCAGCACGGGAATGATCGTGCTGATGTTGGTCGTGAGCGACATCACGCCGTTCGCATCCGGCTTGAGCCGCGCGATGAAATCGGGCGGGAGCCCGGCCAGATCGGCGGCGCTCGCGATGGTGATCGTGCGGGTGTTGGCCCGGATGTTCCGCAGGAACTCCTGATTGGCCGCGTTGAGCTCGCGCTGCAGCTTCCCGATTCGCTCGCGCGTCGCTTCGTCGCGATCGACGCCGTTCAGGCGGAAGTCGCGCAGCTCCCGCTGCACGTAGTACTTCGCCTGCGCGTCCGCGTGGCCCAAGTCGATGGCGGCCAGCGCATCGTAGACCGCGCGATTCAAGACGAGGTCCGTCCCCATCGCGCGCGCGCGCTCCGCGGCGGCGTCGGCGGTCTGGCGCATCCGCTCGTCGGGATGCGCCTGCGCGATGATCCCCGACGGTCCCAGGACCGAGTCCACATCGATCTTCAGATCGTCGTACAGCCGCAGCGTGTTCTCGACCGTTCGCGGACCTTTGACGGCCACGAGACGATCGAGCTTCTGCTGCGCTTCCGCGAACCGGCGGTCCATCGTGGCCTTCAACGAGTCGGCGTCGCCGATGCCGGCGAAAAACGGGGCGCTGTCGCTGCGTTCGGCCGCCAGCGTTGCCACGTGAGCGGTCACGCCGCCGTACGGCCCGGCGACCTGGCTCACGGCAAGCGAGACGAGCACGACGGCGACCGCCATTCGCAGCACTTTCATCACCTTACGAGGATACCCCACCTCATCTACGCCACGCGATAAGATGGTGCCGACCATGGAGCAGGCGCTCACGGCTGAGTCTCACGCAGACGTCGTCACGCCGCAGCCGCTCAGCGGATCCCGCCTCGAGCTGGCGGGGTTGATCGCGCTTGGGGGCGTCGCTGGCGCGCTCCAGTTCTCCATCGCGGCCGCGCAAATCCTGCTGACGATCGCAGTCGTCTGCTGGCTCGGGCTGCTTCTCGTGCGCCACGAGCGGTTCGAGGCGCCGCGCTTCTTCTGGCCGCTCATCGCGTACGCGGGAATCACACTCGTGTCGGCGGCGTTTTCGATCGATCCGCGCGCGAGCTTCATCGACTCCAAGCAGCTCGTGCTGTTTCTGATCGTGCCGATCGTGTATCGCTTCGCCACCGGGTCGCGCGGGCTGACGTTGGCGACCGTCGTGCTCTCATGCGCCGCCGTCAGCGCCCTCATCGGCATCTTTCAGTACGGCATCCTGCACTACGACAACCTGGGGCAACGTCCGCAGGGCACGCTCGGGCACTACATGACGTACTCGGGGCTGCTGATGCTGGTCATCGGCGTCGCGCTCGCGCGCGTGCTGTTCGGCCGCGGCGAACGCACCTGGGCCGCGCTCGTCATGCCGGCGCTCGCCGTCGCCGTCGCGTTATCGTTCACGCGTAGCGCGGCGGTTGGCGCGTGCGCGGCCGCCGCGCTGCTGCTGACGCTCAAGGATTTCCGTCTGCTCGCCGTGCTGCCGATCGTCGCCGCCGTCTTCTTTGCGGCGGCTCCGGGAAAGGTTGCCGCGCGAATGACGTCGATGTTCAACCAGCAGGACGCCACTCGCCGCGATCGTATGGCGATGATCCGCGCAGGTGAGCACATGATCGGCGCCCGGCCGCTCACCGGCGTCGGCCCGAACATGGTGCTGCGCGTGTATCCCGAATACCGGGACTCCGACGCTGTGCAGAAGCTCAATCCGCATTTGCACAACGTGCCGCTGCAGATTGCCGCCGAGCGTGGCATCCCGGCGCTGCTCATCTGGCTGTGGTTCCTCGGCACGCTCACGCTCGACCTCGGGCGATTGTTCTACTCGGGGCGGCAGCGGTTCCTGGCCGCCGCCGGACTCGCCGTCATCATCGCGATGCTCGCCGCCGGGTTCTTCGAGTACAACTTCGGCGACTCCGAGTTTCTGATGTTGTTCCTCGTGCTCGTGACGCTGCCCTTCGCAGCGGAGCACACGGTAAGTCTGAAGTCGGAAGTCTGAAGTCTGAAGCTTCCACCTTCAGCCTTCAAAACTTCAGCCTTCAAACTTCAGCCTTCAAACTTCAGCCTTCAAACTTCAGACTTCAAACTTCAGACTTCATGAATCTCCCCCCTCTCCAACCCGGCCGCGCCAGCGAGATCATCAATCGCTTCAAGGGGGTCCCGATCCTCGTCGTCGGCGACGTCATGCTCGATCGCTTCATCGTCGGTCGCGTGACGCGCATCTCGCCCGAGGCGCCGGTGCCCGTCGTCCGGTTCGAGTCGGAGCATCTGCGGCTGGGCGGCGCGGCGAACGTGGCGAACAACATCGCCGCGCTCGGCGGCCAGGTCTCGCTCGTCGGCGTGGTCGGCGCCGACGCCGCCGCCACGCGGCTGCGCGAACAGCTAACCGCCGCCGGCGTCGGCGTCGAGGGTCTCGTCGAGGACCGCCACCGGCCGACCACTGAAAAGGTCCGCATCGTCACGGAGCGGAACCAGCAGGTCGCGCGCATCGACTACGAACGGGATGAGGATGTCGGCGGCGACCTGGCGCGCGTGATTGTCGCGCGCGTGAAGCGACTCGGATCCGGCGTGAAGACGATGCTCGTTTCAGATTATCTGAAGGGCACGGTCACGCGGCCCGTCGTCGAGGCGCTGGTGAGTAGCGCGAAGGCCTCAGCCGAGCGAGCCGCGGTGCCGGTCATCGTCGATCCGAAGATTCCGCACCTCGCGTACTACGCGGGCGCCACCCTCATCACCCCCAATCACCACGAGGCCGAGACCGCCACGCACCGCCGCCTGCGGACCGATGACGACGCGCGCGACGCCGCGCGCGATTTCCGCGCGCGCGCGCAGTGCGACGCCGTGCTCATCACGCGCGGCGAGCATGGCATGTGGTTGTCGGATGCGGCGTCCGAAGGAAAGATCCCGGCCGTCTCGCGCGAAGTGTCGGACGTCACCGGCGCGGGCGATACCGTCGTCGCCACGCTCGCGCTCGCGCTGGCGGCCGGCGCGACGATGGCCGAGGCCGCGATCCTTGCCAATCACGCCGCCGGAATTGTGGTCGGGAAATTCGGACCCGCGACGGTCACGCCGTCAGAGCTTCTCGATAATCTGAAATCAACAATCAATCTGAAGTCTGAAATCTGAAATCTGCAATCTCACCGCGTGGGGACGCGCTGCTTGAGTTCCTCGAACCAGTTCAGGACAATCTGCATCTGCGGTGAAGACGTCGACGCGCTTGCACCGGCGCCCGCGTCGATCAGCCCGACGACCTTTCCCTTGCTTCCGATGTCGTAGTGTGGAATGTGAGCCGTACCTTGATCCGCCTTCGTGAGCCGTTCAGCTGGGCCCGAGCGATCCGATCGGCGAGCGTCTCCCCCTCGACCAGCTCCATCACGAGGAAATGTCGTTCAGCGGATTCTTCGAGACCGAACAACACAGCGATGTGGCGGGTGATTCAGCGCGGCGAGCGCTTTGGCTTCGCGCTGCAACCGGCCAACGCGTTCGGCGTCAGCGCGAGCGCCTCCGGCAGGATCTTGATGGCGACCGCGCGTCCGAGCTTGGTATCGCGTGCGCGATAGACCTCGCCCATCCCCCCTGCGCCGAGGCTGTCGAGAATCTCGTACGAACCGAGACGGCTTCCAGCGCTCAGCGGCATGAGATCGGTTCTCTGCTTACTGCTCGTTCGGAGGCGCCGATATATGACCAACGAGGCTTGCGCTGGCCGATTGACGCTGACCACGTCAGCTGAGATAACGCTCGATGTCGAGCGCGACGTGAAAGACTCCGAGGATGTCGATTTCCGGTTGTTGATGTGAGTCGGTAAGCGATTCGGTACCGATCGGTGCGGAGAATGCGCACGTCCTGCCGGTCGCGGTACCGGAGCCCCATCTCGGGAAAATCCGCGAGACGACCTGCTGCGTCGTGAATCTCGGTCACGACCCGATAGGCTGCGTCGGGATTGTCTCGTGCGATGTAATCGTAGATCTCCTGGAGCCAGCGGTGCGCTTCGTCCGTCCAGTTTATTTTCGCCACGAATCGATCTGACGCTTCATCTCTTCATGGCTGATCGTTCGCCCCGCAGCCGAATCGGCGAGACCCCGCTCGATCATGCGAGCCAGTGCCAACTCTCGCAGAATGTCGTCAACCGTTGCGTCATCTGGCTGTTCCCGGATGACGCTGATCATCCTGTCTTTCGCCGATTGAGTACTCATGTCAAGATTGTAACGCCCTTCATCATCTTGAACGTTGCTAGTGTTTGAAATGCCGCCTGCCAGTAAACACCATCGCAATCCCGTGCTCGTCGGCAGCGGCGATGACTTCGGCGTCGCGCACGGAGCCACCGGGCTGAACGACCGCCGTCGCGCCGGATCCGGCGACCGCGTCGAGGCCGTCGCGGAACGGGAAGAACGCATCCGACGCCGCGACGGATCCGATGAGCGAGATGTTTGCCGTCCTCGCTTTCATCACCGCGACATTGACCGCATCCACGCGGCTCATCTGACCGGCGCCGATGGCGAGCGTGTGGCGCGCGTCGGTAAAGATGACGGCGTTCGACTTCACGTGCGCGCAAATCCGCCACGCGAATCGGAGCGCCTCCCACTCCTCCGCCGTCGGCTGACGCTTCGTCACGACCGTGACGCCATCGGGCAGTCGATCGGCCGACCAGGGCGGCTGCGCCTCGACGACGCGATCGCGTTCCTGGAGGAGCATCGCGCCGAGAATCGATCGCAGCTCCACGTCCGTCGGCTTCAGCGCGTCGAAGCTCGCCGTCACGACGCGCATGTTCGGTTTCTTCGCCAGCACCGCTGCCGCTCCCGCGTCTACAGCGGGCGCAATCACGGCTTCGATGAAGGTAGACGCGATCGCTTCCGCCGTTGCGACATCCAGAGTCCGGTTCAGACCGACGATGCCGCCGAACGCGGCAAGGGCATCGGCGTCGCGCGCTCGACTGTATGCATCGGCGGCCGACTCGCCGGTCGCCGCGCCGCAGGGATTCGTGTGTTTGACGACGACGGCCGCCGGCTCTTCGAACTCGAGCACGATCCGCGCAGCCGCGTCGAGGTCGAGAAGGTTCGTGAACGAGAGCTCCTTGCCCTGAAGGATCGTCGCGTCGCCGAGGGCCGCAGGGCCGACGCCTTGCGCCACACGGGTCGGTCGATACCACGCCGCTTTCTGATGCGGGTTTTCGCCGTACCGGAGATCGCGGATCTTTTCGAGCGCGAGATCGAGATGATCGAGGAGCGCATCGGCCCTGTCTGCTCGCCCGAATTGGCCGCCTTCCAGCCGCACCGTGGCGAGCGTCGCCGAGATCGCCGTATCGTACGCGGCGGTGTGCGCGAGCGCTTTCCGCATCAGATCGAACCTGAACGACAGCGGAGGCGTCTCGTCGAGCGCCGTCAACAGCGCCGGATAGTCAGCGGGATCGACGACCACGAGCACGTCTTGGAAGTTCTTCGCCGCCGCGCGGACCATGCTGGGGCCGCCGATGTCGATCTGCTCGACGAGCTCGTCGAAGGTCACACCCGGTTTCGCTGCCGTTTCCGCGAACGGATACAGGTTCACCACGACGACGTCGATCGATTGAATGCCGAGGCGGGCAATCGCGTGCAGATCCTCCGCATTCGAGCGTCTCGCGAGGATGCCGCCGTGGATGTTGGGATGCAGCGTCTTGACGCGGCCATCCATCATTTCTGGCACGCCGGTCACGTCGGAAACGTTGGTAACCGGCAGTCCGGCCCCGGTCAAGGCCCGCGCGGTCCCGCCTGTTGACACCAGCTCGAAGCCGCGGGCGGCCAGCCCGCGGCCCAACTCCACGATTCCAGTTTTGTCAGACACGCTGAGCAAGGCTCTTGGCATATTCGACGAGTTCCAGTATTATCTCTGCCGACGCCGGGCGGGCCTGGCGCCGTAAGGGAAAGGCCGCAAACACGCGGCCTTTTTTTTTGGTCCCTTATTTTGTTCAACGACGCGAGCTCGCGTCACAGCACGTAGGGAAGAACGATGCGCATCACAGGCAAGGTCAAGTGGTTCAACAACGCCAAGGGGTACGGGTTCATCGAGCGCGACGGAGGCAGCGATGTCTTCGTGCACTACTCGGCTATTCAGGGCGACGGGTTCCGTTCGCTCGAGGAAGGTCAGGCAGTGGAGTTCGAGATCGTTGACGGTCCGAAGGGCCCGCAGGCTGGCAACGTCACCAAGATCTAACCCCTCGCAGGGCTGAGGGCTGAGGGCTCAGCGCTCTCAGTTCTCAGCCCTTCCGCATCTCCCCACACATGCCAACGTCACTCTGAGACGCCCTTCAGCGCGCGTGCGGTCAGGTTCACTTTTCCGTCCTTGACCGCGACACGAAACGCGACCTCGGGACTGCCGGTCTCGCGCAGCTTCTTGACCTGCTTCTTCACGAGGTCGGCGAACTTGTGGAACGGCACCTGCTCTTCGCCCACTTCGCGGCGCGCCTCCGAGAGCGACTCGTAGAGCTCCGTCAGCTTGTCCATCTCGCGCAGCGGATCGCGGAAGGACGAGACGTGGAGGATGCGATCCTCCGGCTTCTTCCGTTCCGGCTCCTTCGCACGCTGCTGCCCGAACGGACCGGGACGTCCCTCTTCGCGCGCGCGCAGGCCGCGATCCCACAAGTCGATGAACGCGGAGAAGCGCGCCTGCAGCGTGTGAAAGCGGAAGCGGTCGCCGTAGTTCTGGATGTAGGCGCGGTCGTACTGCTTGACCATCGCCTCGACGCGGCTGCGCGTCTCCCATGGCGGCTTGGGCAGCCGGCCGGAAAAGAACATGTTGTACTCGGCTTCGAGCTGCTTCAGCTCGACTTCGAGGCGCTTCAGCTCTTTTTCGATGCTGGGCGGCGGCACGATCCATCACCGAGGAATGAGGAACCAGACGAGCGGCAGCCACAGCTCGCGCGCGTACGGGACCGGACGATCGTCGATGAGGACCTCGGTCGTGTCCGAGCGGCCGACGATGTCGAAGAGATCGCGCAGGCGCAGCGCGTCGCTCGACCAGAAGCGCGCGCGATAGCGATGCGCCGCGCCGCGCCCCGTCTCGCGAAACTCCGCGGAGCCGCGCGCGATGTCGAGCGCGTCGGCGAAGCGCGGATCCTCGAGCGCCGGAAACACGAGCGTGATGGAAAACGGACGCGGCGTGGCGCCGAACAGCGCTTCGTACAGATCCGGATCGAGTTGGGCGAGCTCTTCCTCCGACGGCTGCTCCGGCAAGTCCGCGTACGGCCAGAACCGCTCGAGCGGTCGGTGCTTGGGTGGATCCGGATTCATCGGAGCGATGACATAGTATTGCAGAATTGCAGGACGGCAGAATTTGCCTGACTTCAGAATCATTCCGTCGATCGACGAGCTGCGACAGCGGTCCACCGTGCGCGCGCTCGAAGCACGGTTTGGTGCGGACGCGACCGTAGACGCGCTGCGCCACGCGGCCGCCGCCATCCGCACGGCGATCGCGGGCGGCGACGCGTCGCTCTCGAGCGAGGCGGCGGTGATGACGCGCATCGAATCGGCCGTCGCGGTCGAGCTCGGCGACACGTTTCGTCCGTCGCTCGAGCCGGTGATCAACGCCACCGGCGTCATCGTGCACACCAACCTCGGCCGGGCGCCGCTCGCGGACGCGGCGATCGAGCGCGTCGCGGCGATCGCGCGGGGATACGCCTCGCTCGAGTACGACCTTGGGCACGGCGCGCGCGGCCGCCGCGATGTCCACGCCGAAGCGCTGCTCTGCCGCCTCACCGGCGCCGGCGCCGCCGCCGTCGTCAACAACAACGCGGCGGCGACGATGATCATCCTGGCGGCGCTGGCGGCGGGACGCGAAGTCATCGTCTCGCGCGGGGAGCTGGTGGAAATCGGCGGTGGGTTCCGCGTGCCCGACGTCATGGCGCAGTCGGGCGCGGTGCTGCGCGAGGTGGGAACGACGAACAAGACCCGGGCATCGGATTACGCGGCGGCGATCAGCGAGCGGACGGCATTAATCCTCCGCGTCCACCCGTCGAACTTCAGAATCGAGGGATTCACGGCAAGACCTGCACTGGCAGACCTGGTCGCCGTGGGCAAAAAGTTCAACATCCCCGTCGCCGAAGACCTCGGCAGCGGATATCTGTCACTTGTCTCTAGCCCGACTTCAGCCCGACTTCAGCC
>MNEX01000218.1 GCA_001917905.1 Acidobacteria bacterium 13_1_40CM_65_14 | reverse complement strand
CGCCGGCAACGAGACGTCCGTCTGTTTGCAGGTGCTCGACAAAGATGTCCAGCGGCTGCATGGCGGCGGCGTGCGGACGATGCTTCGAAAGGCGCTCAGAGCGCTTCAGGCCGAACTCGACCGGGAGACAGAGCGTATGCCCTGCCTCCCGGCCTCGTCCGAGTGATTACCAGCGCGGTTCGGACCTGCGGCGGCGCGAGTCGCCCCCGCCAAACCCGCCGCCGCCGCTGCGCGAGTACTCGGGCTTGGGTCGCGCCTCGTTGACGGTCAGGCTGCGGCCGCCCAGTTGATACGCGTTCAACTCGGTGATCGCTTTCTGCGCTTCCTCGTCCGTGCTCATCTCGACGAACGCGAACCCGCGCGCGCGGCCCGTGGCCATGTCGCGCATCACCTTCACCGACTCGACACTGCCCGAGCGGGCAAAGAGGTCCTGCAGATCCGCTTCTCCGGTTTCGTACGGAAGGTTTCCCACATACAGCTTACGACTCATGAACTGACTCCTGTGTCGCTCTCGCGACGCTCGTCGCCGCCTGCGCGGCGCACATACCCCGACGGTCCTTTGTGGACCCGTGGGTGGATTCGTCTCGTGGCTAAGCAGAACCGCAGGAGGAGCGAGCTTCGTGGAGTGCCTTCTCGAATTCATTGCCGGGCCGCTCCGTTGTCGCGGCCCGACACTCGCAGTCGAAGGCTTGTTGTGACTTAGTACCGACTCAGTCCGGACGGTCCACTAGGAGACTCGTTACGCTCGAAAGGCAGCAGAGCACGGTGAAGTACTTCCACCAACGCGATGTATGGTATCACGCGCGCGAGTTTGGGAGGCCGCAATCGTGTATAGTGGAGTCCGTCAGCGATCTTGAGCCAGCCAGCGTTCGAGTAGAGCCCCCCAGCAAGGGTGCGCGCCGGACGGGCCAGCTTCGGCCACCGATCGGAGCGCACGTGCAATTCGTTCCGCCCACGCATGAACAGACGCCCATCCGCTGCTCGGGATGTCACGTACATTTCGTCTGTTTCCTGCCGGGGGCCGGCGGATCCACCAACGGCGATGGCTACGTGCCGGATCGGTGCGCGTGCGGTCATCTCGAGGAGACGGCGACGCTGCCACCGGGCCGGCTGTTCGGCGTGTCCGGCGAACTGGTGAAGCGATATCACGCGTTGAGCCGCCCGAACTGAACGCGACAAAGGACCCATGACCAGTGCAGAACTCGAGCGCATGTGGCAGCGAGCCGCGCGAAAGATTCGTTCAGTGGAGATTACAGACGGACCTGGCCCGCTGCCGAACGGCATCTTCGACCAGGCGCCACGCGTGATTGCCACACTCGAAGACGGCGACACGGTGGAGCTCTTTTCGTTTTACGCGAATGAGCGGTCGTTCACGCCTGCGGAATTCGTGGGACTCACGGTTGACGAAGGCCGCCGGCTGAAGTTCCGAACAAGCGGAGGAACCCATGTCTAGACGAAACGGCGATCGCGCGAGATTTCAGAAGGATCGCAAACGCAAGATGCGCCGCCGCCAGCGCACGCGGGCGTTACTCGCGACCGCGCGCGAACAGACGACTGCAGGCGCCGGCGCGCCGGCCGGCACGATCGCGCCACACGCGGTCGACCGCACATGACCATCAATCCAGATCCAGAGCCGGTGCCGGCGCCGACGGCGTGCCCGTTTTGCCGTTCGTCGAACATTGCGACGCCGCGCGAGAAGGCCCACGACCCGTCCGCCTACTGGCGATGCCAGACCTGCGGGGAAATGTGGAATGCCGGCCGGCTGCGGACACGGCAGAATCGGTACAACGACGGATCGCGCTGGCAGCGGGCCGAGCGCGTGTGAGGAGGAGATCGCATGGCACCTGTAAATGGCACGATCAAGCGCATCGTCAGCGGCAAGGGGTTCGGTTTCATTGCGACGGGGGACGGCAGCGAATACTTCTTTCATCAGTCGGCGTGCAATGAGACCCCCTTCGACGAGCTTCGAGAAGGGCAGGCGGTCACCTTCGAGAAGGGTCAGGGACCGAAAGGGCCGCGAGGCGAGAATGTCAAGCTCGCGTAAGCGCGATCAGTAGGTCGCGCGGCTTGGCGTCGATCCGCGGTCGTCGATGAACGCCACTGAAGTGGAGCGGCTCGTGCGGGACGTGATCGTTCACGGGGGATTGCCATTTACCGTCCTGTCGGTGAGCAGCTCGCCACCTGGATGGACTATCACGGTCCGGTCAGAAACGGGTGACATCGTCCAGTTCCCGCTCGCCGACGGCCGGCCTGTCGACATGCGAATCACGATCCAAGACACATTGGAAGGACAGTCGTAGAAAGGGAATCATGAGCGCCGTGTGGGTCATCCTAGCGTTGGGCGTCGCCGGCGCGGTCATTTCGCTGATCGCGGCGCGGATTCGAGGCGATCGCCTTTCCGATCTGGGGACCGTCAGCAGTCAGTGGATCGCGGAACACCGGCTCGGACCAGGGAACGACTCACGCCGCTGACGTCGCGCAGTCTTCCGATCCTCAATGGGCGACGTGAGACGCGTTGGGCGTCCGCGCCATCAGAACTTTCATCTCGAGCAGTTCGACGAGCGACTCCGCGCGCGCGCGGAGATTGTCTTTCTCGAGCAGCGCCTGCTTCTCGAGAGGCTCGAGGTCCAGGTACTGCGCGAGCGCGTTGACGAGATCCTCATCCGACATCGCTGACGGAATCTTGATGTCCGTCCCGGTCTTCTCGGTCGCCGGCGCGAGCAGCTGCTCGAGCTTCGCGCGCTGACTCCGAATCGCCGCGCGATCTTCGCCCGCCATCGTGTATTCGACCAGCGGTTCGGTGACGGCGCGGCGATAGCTGCGCGAGTGATCCTCCTCGACGATCCGGAAGCGCTCGAGGCCGCGGAGCACGATGTTGTACTGTCCGTCCGGCAGCCGCTCGACGTGCGTGATGACGCCGCTGCAGCCGATCGAATACACCGGCGGGCGTCCCTCGTACTCGCGTTCCCATCCGGGCTGCAGCAGCACCATTCCGATCATCCGGTCGCTTGCCACGGCATCCGCAACCATGTCTTTATAGCGCGGCTCGAAGATGTGGAGCGCGAGGAACACGTTCGGAAAGAGGACGATATTCGGTAACGGGAAGATGGGTAGGAGATCAGACATTTCAGATTTCAGATTTCAGATTTCAGATTGATTGTTGATTGCAGATAGGTGCCTTCAATCTGCAATCTGCATTCTGAAATCTGCCATCTCATGTTCAGTGAATCGTCTTCGTTTTCTTGTCCATGTAGTCCATCAGGACGTACTGCCCGAGCGTGTACGGAGTCGTGAAGTACGCCTTGCCCTTGCAGATCTCGGCGACGCGGCGGACGAAGCTGACCAGGTCGTAGTCGCGCGCCAGCATGAACGTATTGATCATGATGCCGCTCTTGCGGCACGCGGCCACCTCGGCGCACGTCTCGGCGACGATGAACGGATCGAGGCCGAAGGCATTCTTGTAGATGCGGCCGTCGGGCTGCGTGAGCGCCGACGGCTTGCCGTCGGTGATCATGATGATCTGCCGCATGTCCTTGCGCTGGCGATCGAGAATCCGCCGCGCGAGCCGCAGCCCTTCGCGCGTGTTCGTGTAGTACGGACCGACGCGCACACGCCCGAGCTCGGCGAGCGGAATCTCCTCGGCCGAGTCGTGGAACAGCACGACCTTCAGCGCGTCGCCCGGATACTGCGTCTTGATCAACTGCGCGAGCGCGAGCGCCACGCGCTTGGCGGGGGTGAAGCGATCCTCGCCGTATAGGATCATGCTGTGGCTGCAGTCCAGCATCAGCACGGTCGCGCACGAGCTCTGATACTCGCCCTGCACCACCATCAAATCTTCGTGCGTGACGCGGATGCGTGACGTGTCCTCGCCGTGTTCGTGCTGGCGCTGCACGGCGTTCAACAGCGTCGCCGCGGCATCGAGGTTCAGCGTGTCGCCGAACTCGTACGCCTTCGGCGCGCCGGTCGTCTCGACGCCGGTGGCCTGCTCGCGCGTGTCGTGGCGGCCGTAGCTGCTCTTGCCGAGCGAGCCGAGCAGATCGCGCAGCGCGCGGTAGCCGAGGAAGTCGAGCGCTTTGTCGGTGACTTCGAACGTGACGGGCGGTTGGTCGGGACCGAAGCCGGCGCCGGTACGGCCCTGACGGCGCTCCCGCTCGGCCTCGAGGTCGGGCGGCGTGGAAATGTAGCCCTCCTGCGCCATCCGCTCGATGATCTGCTGGATCAACTCTTCGAGCTTCGATCGCGCGTCGCCCTGATCCGCATCGGCCGGATCGCCGAGCAGCCGCTCGATCGTTTCCTCCGGCAGCACGCCGCCGTTGAACAGCGCGTCGAGGATCGCGTCGTGCAGCGCCTGCATCGTGCGATCCTCGTCGTCCATGGCGTACGGATTCCCGAACCCGCTCGACAGCAGGAGGTCCGAGAGCTTCGCCACCAGATCCTCGAGATCCAGATCGTCGAGCTCGTCGCCCGTGAACTTGGTGTACCGGTATTTCACTAGTTGTAGTACTTCTTCTTGCCGCGCGGCATCTGAATCTCTTCTTCCATCGACTGCTCCTCGCGGCGCGTCGGGCGGCGGGGCGCAGCGTCGGCGGCGGAGTAGCCGCGCTCGTCGTTGCGGCTGATCTTCTTCTGCGCGCAGAGGCCTTCGAGCACGAAGTCGATCGCGGATGCGACCGCAGGCGCCGCGGCGCCCTTCGGCAGTCCCGATTGCTCGGCCAGCTCGCGCAGACCCTGCACGCTGCGCGTCTTCGTGATCACATCGTCGGCCGACGTGTGGTCGCCGAGCTGCAGCGTGCCGCCCAAATCGAACCACTCGACGACCGTGCGCGTGTCGACGCCGTCGAAGAGCCCGGTGAAAATGGTGCCGACCGCGGACCGAATGAGATCGCGCGCGACCGTCTCGGCGCCGCGCAGCTCGCCCTCGTACTCGAGCTCGAACTTGCCGGTGATGGACGGCAATGCGGCGTAGATGTCGGTCACGCGCGGCACGACGAGCGCTTCACTGTTGGCGAGCGCGCGGCGCTCGGCGTTCGACACGACGAGCTCGAGCGTCGTGATCGGCAGCCGCTGGCTGACGCCGGACCGTTTGTCGATCTTGCGATCCCCGCGCGCCTGGAACGCAATCTCCTCGACGACTTCGCGCACGTAGCCGGGAATCTCGACCTTGGATCCGAGCGCGGTCCGATCGGTCCACGCTTCCTGCTTCGTGATCGCCATGGCGTTCCCGCGCGTGACGGGATAGTGTGTGCGGATCTCGGAGCCGATGCGATCCTTGAGCGGCGTGATGATTTTGCCGCGCGCCGTGTAGTCTTCGGGATTCGCCGTGAAGACGAGCATCACGTCCAGCTTCAGCCGGATCGGATACCCCTTAATCTGGACGTCGCCTTCCTGAAGAATGTTGAACAGGCCGACCTGGATTTTGCCCGCGAGATCGGGCAACTCGTTGACGGCGAAGATCCCGCGGTTCGCCCGCGGCAGCAGCCCGTAGTGCATCGTCAGCTCGTCGGAGAGGTTCAGGCCCGCCTGCGCGGCCTTGATCGGATCGATGTCGCCGAGCATGTCAGCGATCGTGACGTCGGGCGTCGCGAGCTTTTCGACGAAGCGCGATTCGCGCGGCAGCCACGCGACCGGCATCTCGTCGGCCTCCATCGTCACGCGCGAGCGGCACGACGCGCAGAGCGGGGCGAGCGGATCGTCGTGAATCTCACAGCCGGGGACGACCGGAATCTGCTCGTCGAGCAGGTCGACGAGGCCGCGCAGGATGCGGCTCTTCGCCTGACCGCGCAGGCCGAGCAGAATAAAGTTGTGCTTGGAGAGGATGGCATTGATCAGTTGAGGGATGACGGTTTCGTCGTACCCGATGATGCCGGGGAACAGCGGCTCGCCAGCCTGCAGCTTACGAACGAGGTTGTCGCGGATTTCCTGTTTGACCGGCCGCGAGCAATGGCCCGACCGACGCAGTTCACCGAGGGTTTGGATGGCCGCCATGAATCGATTCTATCCGAATAGACTGACGCTGAGGCTGCCGACTGATTGTTGACTGTGAACCGTGGCCTCTCGCCGGTTCTGATGCGCCACCCGTTCTTCGCATCATCCCGTCCGCTTGTGTTCGCGCATCGTGGCGGAAGTGCGCTCGCCCCCGAGAACACGATCGAGGCGTTCGACAACGGACTGCGGTTGGGGGCCGATGGTCTCGAGCTGGACGTTCACCTGTCGCGCGACGGAACGGTGATGGTTCACCACGATTCCCGGCTGGACCGGACGACGGTGCTGCGGGGACCGATCGCGGACCGGACCGCTGTCGAGCTGACGCGCGTGCACGTCCCGGCCCTGGACGATGTCCTCGCCCGATACCGCGACGCGCGGATCATCGTCGAGCTGAAGGTGAACAGCGCAGAGCTTGCGGCCGCGGCCGTCGGCGCCGTCCGGCGGGCCGGTGCGGTCGATCGTGTGTGCTTCGCGTCGTTCGGCCGGCGCGTGCTGCGCGCGGTCCGCGCGATGGAACCCGCGGTTGCGACGAGCGCGGCGCGCGAAGAAGTGCGATGGGCGCTGTATCGATCGTGGTGCCGCTGGCCGGTCTCGCGCGTCGCGTACGACGGCTATCAGATTCCGGAGTGGTCGGGCCGCACACACGTCGTCTCGCGGTGGTTCGTGAAATGCGCCCATCGCGCGGGACTCGGCGTGCAGGTGTGGACGGTCGATCGCGAAGACGACGCGAGGCGATTGCTCGATTGGGGCGTCGACGCGCTGATCACGGATCGGCCTGATGTCATCGTGCCAATGGTGAAAGCGGTCTAACCGCGGAGTTCGCAGAGATCGCAGAGAAAAGCTTTGCTCTGCGGTCTCTGCGCTCTCGGCGGTTGCTTTCGGGTGTTCACAGTCATAATGAGCGTCATGACGACTGCGGCCACCATGTCCGCGCCCACATTGAAAGACGTCTACGAAGCACGCGAGCGCGTGTACCGCGTGGTGAAGCCGACGCCGCTCATGCGGCATCCGCTGCTCGCGGCGGAAACCGGCCTCGACATCCGCGTCAAGCACGAGAACCACAATCCGACGGGCGCGTTCAAGATCCGCGGCGGGCTGAACTTGATCGGCAGCCTCCCGGCCGGCGACCGGCGTGGCGTCATCACGGCGACGACGGGGAATCATGGCCAGTCGATCGCGCTGGCGGCGCAGCGCGAGCAGGTGCCGTGCACAATCGTCACCCCGGTCGGCAACAACCCGGAGAAGAACGCGGCGATGCGCGCGTTCGGCGCCGAGCTCATCGAGTTCGGCAAGGACTTCGACGAAGCGCGCGAGAAGGTCGAGCAGATGCAGCACGAACGCGGCCTGCGCTACGTCCACTCCGCGAACGAGCCGCTCCTCGTCGCGGGCGTCGCGACCTACGCGCTCGAAATCTTCGACGATCTGCCCGACGTCGACGTGATCCTCGTGCCGGTCGGCGGCGGCAGCGGCGCGTGCGGCTGTTGCATCGTGCGCACGGCGCTCGGCAGCCGCGCGAAGGTCATCGGCGTGCAGGCCGCGCGCGCCGACGCGTTCACCAGGTCATGGAAGGGCGACACGCGTGTCGTCGGCGACAAAGCGGACACCTTCGCCGAAGGCATGGCCACGCGCGTCACGTTCGACCTGACGTTCAGCATTTTGAAGAAAGAGCTCGACGACATCGTCACGCTGACCGAAGACGAGCTCGCGGAAGGCGTGCGCCTCGCGCTGCGCGCGACACACAACCTGGCCGAGGGCGCCGGCGCCGCGCCGTTGATGGCGGCGATGAAGCTGCGCAATGAGCTCGCGGGCAAAAAGGTCGTGTGCGTGATGAGCGGCGGCAACATCGATCGCGCGACGCTGACGCGGGTCCTTGTTTAACAGCCCGTGGTGAAAGTCGCGCTTGGTCAGTCGGAAGCGTGCCGAGTCTGAAATCGACGTGAGCGCCGGTTCGAAACCCGAGCGCTTCGCACTGTTTCTTCAGCGCTTCGACGAGGCCGGCATTTGCCAGCGGGATGGCGCGCAGCTGATCCAGCATCACTTCCATTTCGGTCATCGCATCACGCGCCGACGCACGCACCTGATCGAGGGCCTGTCGTGCGCCGTCAGCGTCCGTCTCGAATCGTATCTGTGCGGTCGCCGCGGCAGTTTGGATCGCGAAGATCTGTTGCTTGATGGAGTCGTGCAGGTCGCGGGCCAGCCGATTGCGTTCTTCCTGTCCCGCCGCCTCACGAATCTGTCGCTCGTGCGCGGTACGAAGCCGCTCGGCCGGATTCGGCGCCGATCCTCCCAGCGCCCTGATGAGGGCCGTGACCGGATATTCGTACTCCGCAGTGAGGAGAACAAGTGTGGCCGCCAGGATCAGCCAGACCGCGTAGTCAGCGGGGCCGGGTCCCCAGATCGCACCTCGCTGGATCACGATCGCGATGAAGACAACGCCGTGTGCGGCCGCAAACCAGAGGAGGCATTTGAGGCGGGCGCGCGGATCGTCTACCGCCGCGAACGCGGCGGCACAGCAGCCCGCGGCCAGCGTGATGGCGCCGAACACGCGGACAAGCGCGGCTCTTCCGAACGGTTGGTTCGTGAGGTGGAGGCGGCTCAGCCACATGGGTCCCCACATGAAGACGATCGCTCCGAGGCCGCCGACCACCGCGAAATAGAGCCGCAGGACGATGCGCGAGCCGTGGCCTGGCAACGGCCGGGTGCAGATGTAGAAGCCGTGGACGTGCGATGGTCCATTCATGGCGTCAGTCTACGACCGGGACGAAGATTGCACATCGCTCGGACGGAGGAGGAGAAATCCCCCATTCGGGGGACCGTGCTATTTCCTGCCGTGAAAATGCAACCACGAAGGCACGAAGACACGAAAAAGAATAGGTCTTCCTCGTGCCTTCGTGTTTCGTGGTTGCGTTTTCGCGAGTTAGCGCAGGAAGAATGTGTACGCGGGATTGTCGTCCTCGCGCGTGTGGTCGTAGCCGAGGCGATCGAGGAACTGCCGGAAGTCTCCCATCTCGGCGTCGGGCACTTCGAAGCCAGCCAGCACTCGTCCGAAATCCGCGCCATGATTCCGATAGTGGAACAGGCTGATGTTCCAGCGGCCACCGAGCTTCTCCAGAAACTCCATCAGCGCGCCGGGACGTTCGGGGAATTCGAACCGATAGAGATGTTCGTGCTGCACGTCGGGCGCGCGGCCGCCGACCATGTGGCGCACATGCAGCTTGGCCATCTCATCGTCGGTGAGATCGACGGTCTCGTAGCCGCGATGGGTCAGCATGCCGATCAAGCCGACCGCGTCCTGCCGTGACGAGGTGGCGACGCCGACAAAGATGTGCGCGCGCTCGCGTCCGCTGAGGCGGTAGTTGAACTCGGTGACGACGCGGCGGCCGATCGTGGCGCAGAACTCGCGGAACGCGCCGGGCCGCTCCGGAATGGTGACGGCGAGCAGCGCCTCGCGCGCCTCGCCGAGCTCCGCGCGTTCGGCGACGAAGCGCAGCCGATCGAAGTTCATGTTCGCGCCGCTCAGCACGACGACGAGCTGCAGATCGCGGACGCCTTCGCGCGCGACCCACGTCTTCACACCGGCAACCCCGAGCGCGCCGGCCGGCTCCATCACCGACCGCGTGTCGTCGAAGACATCTTTAATCGCCGCGCAGACTTCGTCGTTCGTCACCCGCACAATCTCGTCGACGCTCTCGCGGACGATGGGGAACGTACGCTCGCCGACTTCGCGGACGGCCACACCGTCGGCGAAGATGCCGACGTGATCGAGCCGCACGCGCGTGCCGGCGGCGAGCGAGCGATACATCGCGTCGGCTTCAAACGGTTCGACACCGATGACCTTCACCTCAGGCCTGATCGCCTTCACGTAACCCGCGATGCCGGCGATGAGACCGCCGCCGCCGACCGGGACGAAGATCGCGGCGATCCGATCCTGACCGTGCCGCAGGATCTCGTCCGCGATCGTGCCCTGACCGGCGATCACCAGCGGATCGTCGAACGGATGAATGAACGTCAGCCCGGTCTGCGCGACGAGCGTGTCGCAGTGCGCTTTCGCGTCGGCGTAGCTGTCGCCGACGAGGATGACTTCGGCGCCCATGTCGCGCACGGCGTCGACCTTGATCCGCGGCGTCGTCTGCGGCATGACGATGACGGCGCGGATGCCGAGCTTGCGCGCGGAAAAGGCGACACCCTGCGAGTGATTGCCGGCGCTGGCGGTGATGACGCCGCGGTTGCGCTCCTCTTGCGTGAGATGCGCCATCCGGTTGTAGGCGCCGCGGAGCTTGAAGCTGAAAACCGGCTGTTGATCTTCGCGCTTGAGGAGGATCGTGTTGCCGAGCCGCTGCGACAACCGCGCCGCGACGTCGAGCGGCGTCTCGCGCGCGACGTCGTAGACGCGGCTGGTCAGGATGTGATGGAGCAGACGATCGATACGTGGTCCAGGAGGCAATTGGCGATGTTTGAGTTAGTGACTTGGTGAATTATTTCTGAATTAACTCACCAAGTCACCCACTCACAGTTCGTCGTTGATGCTCGTCGTGTCCAGTGAATAGTTACGGTGGTCGGTCGTTTCGGTGGTGTCCGGCTTTAATGCCATTCTTACTTCGCCGTGCGTGACTGCGGTAGAAAAATGCAACCACGTCGAAGACACGAAGAACTTCTAGTACAAGAAAGCATTCTCTTCGTGCCTTCGTGCCTTCGTGGTTGCGTTTAGTTAGCTAAGCTAAGCTAGCCCTGAGAGTTGGTTGCGAGATTACCGCCGCAACCTCTCCACTCCAGGGGACGCGGAGGACAGGAGGTTCGATCCTCCGTGGTGGCGATGGTCATTCTGCAACGCGCTCACGGCTGGGCGACATGATGCTCGGCCGTCATCGGTCGAGCGTGAAACGCACCGTCACGGTCATCACGACCGGCACCGCTTCACTGTTCAGCCGCGCTGGCGTAAATCGCCACTGCCGGACCGCATCCTCCGCGGCGCGATCGAGCAGCGGGATCGAACGAAGCACGCTGACCGACTTCACCAGTCCGCGCTCGTCGATGATCGCCTCGAGAATCACGACGCCCTGCACGCGCGCTGTTTGCGCGATGGCCGGATAGATCGGATCGACGTGAACGGTTTTGACCGGCGCCTGCATGCCGGAGTGCAGCCGAACCGGCGGCGCCGGCGCCGGTGGCGGAGGCGCGGTGACACCTTGAACGACGCCGATTGATTCCAATCCGCTGCCGCGCTCCACGCCGACGACGCCCGGCGTCGCCGCGCTGGCTCGCGTTCCCTCGAGACCTGTCTCAGCGGTGATGCCGCTCGGCTCAACGGTCGGCGCGGCGTTCGGCGACACCGACGGTGACGGATCGTCCGACGCGCGACGGGGCTGTGGCGGCAGCGGAATGTCGACGAGACGAACGAGCCGAAGCTCTTCGAAGATCAGCGGACGATGCGGAACGGGCAGTGGACCGACGGCGAACAACTGCACGACGACAACGGCGGAGATGACGATCGCGTGAAGCGCGATCGAAGAGATGGTGAGGACGCGACGAAGCCGAGTGCGCGACGGACGGCGAGCGGCGACGTCGCCGAACATTTCGTGTGGCATGGTGCCCTCTCACATGCACGGTTGGACACCACGCCCGAGGGAATGTTCCGAAGTCGGTGAGTTGGTGACGTCACCAACTCGCCAATTCTCAGCGAAGAATTCGCAGCGACTGCACGTTGCCCTGGGTGATGGCCGCATTCACCGACGAGATGATCTGTCCCGTCGCGCTGCGAATCGTGATCGCGAATGAATCGCGGCCGCGGCCAGGCTCGCCGGCGTCAACGGCGATCGCCTCGAACGTGTACCCCGCGCGGCCGTTCCATGTGCCGGCGCCGGTAAACGATACCGTGTCGATGCCGGACGGCGGTCTGCGTCCAGGCGACATACCCGGCACGTTGAAGAACGTCACCGACGTGATCGCCGTCGCGTCGAAGCGATCTTCGGCATCGCGATGTGGCTTCTTCGTCTTCACTCGGTAGCGGAGGTCGCCGGCGACGGTGCTGTCAGGGCCGTTGGCGCGCTCGTTCACGCGGAAATCGAACGCGTGCTTGACCGTCCCAATCTCGATCGCGCCGTCACCGGTCATGCGCCCCGGCTGGTCGATCGTTCCAATCGTCACCGTGAACGATCCGCTGGACGCGTTCGCGTGCGCGTCGCCTGCAGAACACACGACGGTCGTCGTCCCGATCGGGAACGTACTGCCTGATGCCGGCGCGCAGCTCACGGGTCGCGGACCGTCGACGATGTCCGATGCCGAGGCGCTGTAGCTGACCGCCGCGCCCGACGGCCCAGTCGCCGTCGCCGACACATCGCCAGGCAGCGTCAACGTCGGCGCCGTGTGATCGGTCACGGTCACGGTGAAGGTCGCGCTCGCGTTGTTGTTGTGAGCATCCGTCGCGTTGCAGTCTACCGTCGTCGTACCGACCGGGACTCCGGAGCCAGACGAGGGCGTGCAGTTCACGGCCACCGGGCCGTCGACGATGTCGGTCGCCGTCGCATCGAACGTGAGCGGTGTCAACGGGCCGGTCGCTTCAGTCGTGACGGTTGCCACAACCGAGATGGTCGGCGCGGTGTTATCGGTGACCGAGACCGTGAAGCTGCCGTGCGCGACGTTGCGGCTCGCGTCGGTCGCGTTGCAGTTGACCGTGGTCGCCGCCACGGGGAATGCGAAGCCCGATGCCGGCACACAGCCGACCACGAGTGCGGGATCGGCGACGTCGCTTGCGGACACGCCGAATGAGACGATCGTCGTCGCGCCTGTCGCTTCGGTGGTGATGTTCGCCGGCAGCATCAGCGTCGGCGTCGTCGTATCGCCGACCGACACCGAGAAGTCCGCGGTGCCGCTGCATCCATTTCCGAGCGTCGCGCCCACGGTGAACGGCGAAGCGCCGAGTGCGGTCGGCGTACCCGACACGGCGCCGCTCGTGGCGTCGAGCAGCAGTCCGTTCGGAAGCGCGCCGTTCGTGATGGCGAAGGTGTAGGGTCCACTGCCACCGCTCGCTGTCACGTGGCCGGTGTATGCGGACCCGAACTCGGCGGTGGGCAGCGAGCCCGATACCGTAATCGCCGGGCACGCGCCAACGCCGGACAGCGCGACGCTTCGCGCGCCGCCGTTGCTGCTCGTGATCGAGAGCGACGCGCTCTTGCCGGCGAGCGCCGCCGGCGAGAAGGTGACAGCGACGGATGTACTGTCGCCGGCTGCCAGCGTCGAAACCGCCGTCGCGCCGACGCTGAAGTTCGCGGCGTCCGTGCCGGTGATGACGAACGGCGGCGTCAGCGTCACGTCCGTCGGGTTGTCGTTCGTGATCGTGAGTGTTGACAACGAGCTGGAGCCGACCGCTGTGGATCCAAAGTCGATCGCACCCGGCGACACGCTGATGCCCGGCGTGCCGAGCCCGCTCAGCGTCGCGGTTGGTGAGCCGCCGCCACTGCTGGCGATTTGAATCGAGGCGCTCTTCGCGCCCGGGCTCGTTGGACCGAAGGTGATCGACACCGTCGTCGTGGCGCCTCCGGCGAGCGACGTCGTCGCCGGCGAGCCGACCGTGAATTCAGCCGAGTTCGTGCCGGCGATCGTGAACGGTGGCGTGAGCGTCACTGTTGCGAGGAGGTTGTTCTTGATCGTGGCGTCGAGCGATGCTTGCTCGGTGACGTTCACGTTCCCGAAGTCGAGAGTCGCAGCGGTGAGCGTCAGTCCCAGGCTTTGCGCGTTGGTCGGCGTGACGAGCGCGAAATCGAGCGCGTTCGTGTCCGTGTCCTGAAGCGCCAGCGACGCGTGTCCCGGCTTGCGCTCGTACCCGCGATCCTCGTTCGTGGTCAGCGCGTCCGCGATCGGCGCGCCCTCTCTGTATCCGGCGCCGATCGTGGTCACGCCGACCTGGTCGACAATCAGGTTCGCGGCGTTCGCCAGCGCTACGCCGCCCGTGTCGGCGAAGCCCATTCCGTACCCGAAGTTGCCCGGTACGGTGCCCGAATACCCGGTCGACGGCGTGTTGTTGACGAAGAGGTAATGCGTGCGCGGCGGGAGCATCGTGGCTGCGGGCACGGCGGCGCGCACACCGGTCGGCGCGCTGTTGCTCGAGCCGAGCAGCTTCCATCCGCTGATGTCAATCGGCGCATCAGTGTTGTTGTAGATCTCGACGAGCTCGTCGCTGCCGTCTGATGGTCCGCGGAATCGAATCTCGCTGATGACCACAGGTGTGGCGACCGCGCCGACACCGGCCAGCGAGACCGTTGCCGATCCGCCTCCGATGCTCGTCGCGGTCAGCGTCGCATTCTTCGCGCCGGCACCCGATGCTGTGAACGTCACAGGAACAGTCGTCGACGCACCGCCGGCCAGCGTGGTCGCGGCAGGCGCGCCAACCGAGAATTGCGCGGCGTTCGCGCCGGTGATCGCGAACGGCGTCGTCAGCGTGATCGGTCCCGCCGTGTTGTTGGTCAGCGTGATCGGCTGCGTCGCCTGCCCAGGAACCGCGACGACGCCAAAATCGATCGTCGAGGGCGAGGCAGTGAGCG
>MNEX01000101.1 GCA_001917905.1 Acidobacteria bacterium 13_1_40CM_65_14 | reverse complement strand
GGTATCGCGTGCAATACAACATCACGCTTGGTCCTGCGAAGGGCGGCATCCGCTATCACCCCGGCGTCACCCTCGATGAAGTCACGGCGCTCGCGGCTTGGATGACGTGGAAGTGCGCCGTCGCACACATCCCGTTCGGCGGCGGCAAGGGCGGCGTCATCTGCGATCCGACGAAGATGTCGAAGCGCGAGCTCGAAGCGCTCACGCGCCGCTACGTCGCGGAAATCGTCGACGCGATCGGGCCCGAGAAGGACGTCCCCGCGCCCGACGTGAACACCAACGAACAAATCATGGCGTGGGTGATGGACACCTACTCCATGCACGTCGGCCACACGACGACGTCGGTGGTCACGGGCAAACCGGTCGAGCTCGGCGGCTCGCTCGGCCGGCGCGAAGCGACCGGACGCGGCGTGATGATCGTCACACGCGAATCAGCGAAGCACGTCGGCTTGAACATCAAAGGCGCGACGGTCGCCGTGCAAGGCTTCGGCAACGTCGGGTCGATTTCGGCGGAGCTGCTTGCCGAAAGCGGCGCGAAGGTCGTCGCGGTGACCGATTGGAAAGGCGGCGTCTACAACGCCAAGGGCCTCGACATTCCGAAGCTGATGGCGTATGTCCAGCAGCACAAGACCGTTGCCGGCTTCCCCGGCGCCGAGCCGCTGAACCCGGCGGATCTCTTCAAGCTCGAGGTGGACATCCTCATTCCGGCCGCGCTCGAAAACCAGATCACGATGGAGAACGCGCCGGTCATCAAGGCGAAGATCGTCGTCGAGGGCGCGAATGGTCCGACGACCCCGGACGCGAACCGGTTTCTCTACGAGCGCGGCATTTTCATCGTGCCCGACATCCTGGCCAACAGCTCTGGCGTCACCACGTCGTACTTCGAGTGGGTGCAGGATCGCTACGGCTACTTCTGGACCGAGAAGGAGGTGAACGAGCGGCTCGAATCGAAGATGTGTGAAGCCTTCAACGCCGTCCTGCAGACCTCGCTCAAATTCAAAGTGGACATGCGGACCGCCGCCTACATCGTCGCCATCAGCCGCGTCGCCACTGTCACCCGGATGCGTGGCATGTACGCGTAGCTCGTGGCCGTCAGGAGTGTTATGAAGCTGCCGCCACGTCGATCGGCGTGCAGGTCTTCAATCCGCAGGGTCAGCTGCTCGGAACCATTCCGCTGTCGCGCGCGCCGCAGAACCTCGCGTTCGCCGGCCCCGACAAGAAAACGCTGTACGTCGTCGGCCGCGGCGCGGCGTTCAAGGTGCAGTTGCTCGCGCAGGGATTCAAGGGTCGCGCGAAATAGGGCTCGACACACACTTAAGCGTACGCTTAACTATCGCGCGTGACCCCACTGCACGCGCACTCGGACGTCTTTCTCGCGATCGCGCATCCGGCGCGACGCGCCATCCTCGACGATCTTCGCCGCGGCGAGCAGCCGGTCGCGGCGCTCGCAGCGCCGCACGACATGACGCTGCCGGCCGTCTCGCAGCAGCTGCGCGTCCTGCGCCGCGCGGGACTCGTCAGCGAGCGGCGGGAAGGCCGTCAACGCTACTACCCCCTCAATCCCGAGCCGCTCAAAGAAATCCGCGACTGGATGCGGCACTACGAGAAGTTCTGGACACGTACGCTGCGTGACCTCGGCAAGTACCTCGACAAACACGATGGGCGGGCCTGAAGAACCGCCGCTACCGAGGCATCAGCGTCAGTTCGCGCCGGGGGCCCCGGCGCAAGTGCTAAGAAGTCACGCGGAAGTTGATGCGATCTTTCGCTTCGCCCGCCGGGCTCTTGGCGGTGAGCTCGATCAGATACTCACCGTTGGCGAGCCCGGCGAGCGGCAGATCGATTTCGTTCGCGCCGCTCGGCGTTGGCGCCGGCGCCACGGAGAGCTCCCGCATCGTCTGACCCATCCGGTTGAGCAACTTCGCGGAGAGCGCCGGCACCGCGTCGGCCGGACCGTACGCGGGAAACCGGATCAGGAGCCGCTCGGCGCGGCTGAACTCGCGCGAGGCGACGGGAACCGCGGCGTCGGCGTCGATCCGCCGGAACTCGCGTGCGTTGCGCGCGCGCAGAATCTCGGGCGTGCCGATGGCCACCGGCTTGCGAAAGTCGGGCACGGCGAGATCGCGGACGTCGGAATCGAGCACTTGCGCGGTGATGTCCTGAATCGACATCCGCAATCGCAGCCGGCCCGGCGCGGCATCGAACACGGCGCGCGAGGGCGTGGTTCCCTGCTCGTCCATCGCGCCCGGTCCCGTCGGCTGGAGCGGGCCCTCGAACAGCACGCGGCCGTCTGCGGCGAGCGCTGTCAGCTGCACGCGCGATGCCGAGCGGCGACTGCGGTCGCCGGGCACGCGCGCGGCCGGCTCCCAGACGATCGTGACGCGCGTGTTGCCGCCGTCGCCCCTCGCGAGGCCGAACCATGGACGGATGAGCGGGCTGACGTGCCGCATCGGTTCGAGCGGCGCCGGCTTTCTCGGCTCGTTCAGCCGCGCCAGCACCGCCGCTCGCAGCGCATCGTCTGGCGACGGCGCCCAGTAGCCTTTGCGCGCCCGCAACGTCACGCCGGCGCGCTTCGCGCGGACCTGGACGTCGTGGAACTTGCCGTCCTCGGCGTGCGCCGCACGATATGTCAGCAGGTAGTACGCGCTCGCGTCGGCAACGACGCGGCGCAGGCCCGCGTCCAGATCACCGGCGATCGTCTGTCCGTCGGTGTCGGCGGCGAGCATCCGCGCCGTTTCAGTGGCATCGTTCGAGGACTCGCGGGGATCGAGCGGATAGATCGAGACGGTCGCACGGTTGGCGGACCGGATGGCGCCGTCGAGCGTCGGCAGGTCCTGTCCGCGCCGGCGTTCCGATCGCACGATCCCCTCGGCGACGACCACGAGCGTCTTGCGTCCCTCGGCGCCCGTGCCGAGCTGAATGGCCAGCGCGTTCATCGCCGACAGCGCGACCTGCGCGCGCGCGGCGTCGATGCGCGGGGGCGTGCCGGCGATGTAATTCCGCTCGTAGGCATTGCGCGGCTCGTAGTCACCCTTGCGCCCCTCGAAGCTCGCGATGGCGCGCCGCGCCGACTCGCGGTCGTCGGTGAGGCGAATCGCGAACAGCGAGTCGAGCGGCTTCATCACGACCAGGAGATCCTGCGGACCGAGCGCCTCATCGACGAAGCGGGTCAGCGCCGCGCGGACCCGGTCGGCCGCAGCGCCCGGGCTGACGTGGTACTCGTCGAGAAAAATGGCGAACCGCCGCGCGCCGGTCGCGCGCATGAATGGCGCGCTCTCGATCGGCCGCAGCGCCTCATCTTCGCGCAGCTCGAAATCGGCCGGCTTCAGATCCTCGACGAGACGGCCGCGGCCATCGACTGCGATCGCGTCGATGCGGACGACGTGCGTCGGAGGATCGGCGATGGAGGGTTGTGCGAGCGCGACGGCCTGCGCGACAGCTGTCACGCCGCGCTCGTGGCGCAGGCCAACGGCGGCGACGGCGACGATCGCGACGGCCGTGCCGTACCGCAGAAGACTTTTTCTGATCTCTCGCGGGGCCCCAGCCCCACCCCCGCACGGCCACCCCAGCGCGGCTGCCGCGCTGGGGACCGCGCCCTTGGATGCCTCGCGTGCGCGGCGCGCATCGCGCTTGCGCCCGCTGGCATGGCCGCAGGCGCTCATCCCGTCACGCGGAAGCCGACGAGTTCCTTGGCGTCGCCACCTTCGCCGGCGGCTTTGATTTCGAGGATGTACTCGCCCGGCGGGAGGCTGGCGAGGGGCAGCTCGATCTGCTGCTGGTTCGGCGTCGTGAACGGCGCCGCCGTCAGCTCGGTCATGGCCTGGCCGGCACGATTGAGAATGTGCACGCTCAACGCCGGCGTCGTTCCGCCGGGACCGTACGTGGGCACGCGTACGAACAGACGATCCGTCCGGCCGAACTCGCGCGCCGCCAGCGGTACCGCGTCCGGGTCGGCTTTGAGGCGGTTGAATTCAGGAATCGTCCGCGCGCGGAAGATCGCGGGCGTGCCGAGGAGCGTCGCCGTCGACGTGAGATCCGGCACCGTGATCTCGCGCATCTCGGTGTCGAGTACCTGCGCGCTCGCGCCTTCCACCGACACGCGCAGCTGCATCTTGCCCGGAGTGACGTCGAACGCGACGCGCGAGGAACCGCGGATCGGTGATGCGCTCTGGCCGGCAGCCGCCGCGCCATTCGAGGAGGTCGACGCGACGGCCACGTCCGGCACGCGGCCGCGGAACATCGGCGATCCGTCGGGCGCCACCGCCATCAGCGACACGCGGACGGGATCGCCGGCGCGGCTCGCCGCCGATTCGCCGGGCGTTTTCGGAATCGGTTCCCACACGAACGTCACGCGCGTCTTGCCGTTCTCGCCGCGCGAGGTCCCGATCCACGTGCGCACGACCGCGGCGCGCGACGGCCGGTTGACCGACGCCAACGCTTCGTCGACCGCCTTCGGCACGGCCGACTTCGGCGGTTGAAGGGCGCGCGTGGTCTGTTCGGCCGTGAGCGCCCAGTAGCCTTTGCGCGCGCGCACCTGGACGCCGGATCGCTTCACGCGGACTTTGATTTCGTGGAACTTGCCGTCCGACGGCGCCTGCGACGAGTTGTAGCCGATCAGATAGTAGGCGCTGCTGTCCCTCGTGATCTGCTTCATGCCGACGTCGAGATCGTTGCGGTTCACGATCGCGCGGCCGTCGGTGTTGTCGGCCAACGTTCTCAGCGTGTCCATCGTCGAGCGCAGATAGGTCGCGTCGGTCTGGATGTTCACGCCCTCGTTGATGTCGAACTCGAATCCCGGCAGACCGCGCGGATCGACGGCGTAGATCGCGACGTTGTTGCGGTTCGCCGTGTCGTACACCTCGCGCAGGTCGCTCTCGAGATCCACGCTCGCGAAAAACGCCGCGCGATCCTCGTTGGGATCGTTCACGCCGGCCATCGGGTTGAAGGCGTTCGGATTGCCCGAGCCCGGCATCGTCGCGTCCCTGTTGCGCATCTGCGGCGGCAGCATGTTCGTGAACCCCTCGCTGACCAGGATGAGCCCTTTGCGTCCTTCCTTCAGCGAGCCCATGTGCACGATGAGCGATTTGATCGCCGAGAGCGACACCTGATTGCGGACCTTCTCGACGATTTCCGTCGGGTAGTACGCGTAACGCTCTTCGAACTGGTTCCGCGGCGTGTAGTCGTACTTGCGTCCCTGGAACTGCTGGATGGCGCGCATCACCGCGTCGTGATTGCGCGTCATGCGGACCGAGGCGGTCGATTCGAGCGGGTACATCACGCCAATCATGTCCGACGGTCCCAGCTGCGTGTCGATGAACTTCGAGATCGGATTGCGCACCGCCATGCTGGCGCCGCGCCGGACGTGGTAGTCGTCCAGAAAAATCGCGAACAGGCGGACGTCGTCGCGCGCCGCTTCCGATTCTTCGTCGTAGTCGGTGCGAATCTGCCTGGGCGGTTCCTTGATGGCGTCCATCCGGCCGCCGTCCAGCTTCACGAGCTTGAACGTTTCGATCTTCTGCGCCTTGCCGTCCTCGGTGACGTCGAAGTCGGCCGCCTGGAGGTCGGCGATCTGATTACCGTTTTTGTCGGTGATGATGACGTCGACGCGGACGAAGCTGATGCCCGTGCGGAACACCGGCTGCTGCCCGCCTTCGCGCGCCGGATCCTGAGGCGCTTCGGCGCGGCCTCGCTGAAGCCCGCTCGTATTAGGCTCGCGGGCGGAAGCGGGCGGATCGGCCGGCGGCGGTTGTTGACCGGGCGGCTGTTGCTGCGGCTGCCCGCCTCCGCGCGCAGGATTCTGGCGCGCTTCGGCGTGGTCTCGCCGTAGCCCGCGCGCGATCATGTCGCGGGCGGAGGCGGATTGTGCGTCGCCGCTCACACCCAGCCACGCAAGGAGCGCGATCGCCGCTGTCATCGTTCGGAAGGAGCGAGCCATATCTCTAATCTTAGACGGGTTGGAGGTTACCGGAGCACGCGAAGTGCCGCGTACTGATCGACCGTCTGGTCGCCACGGCGCGCGGACAACAGAATGACGTAATCGCCCGGTCCGACGCTCGCCACTGTGAGCGCCACTTCGCATTGGCCACTCGAGATTGTCACCGGCAGGTCGGCGAGTTTCTGACCAATGCGGCTGAGCAGTTGCGCCGTGACCGTTGGCGCCGGATCGCCCTCGAGCGCCGCGCGCACGGCAATCCGCTGCGATCGCGTGAACTCCGGCCGGCTCGTGGGCTCGACGATCGACCGCGGCCGGACGATCGCAAACGTCGGTGGTCCAATCAGACGAATCGCCGGCGGCGCTACTTTTGGGGCGTGCAACGGCGCTGCGATCGGTTCGTCGTCATTGGGGCGCAGAGCGTCCGCCATCCGCTTGAACGCGTCGATGACCGCAGGCGGCACGGTGATCGGTGCGGCGCGCGACGAAGCGATCTCGGTTTCGCTCAGCGCCCAGTAGCCGGCGCGCGCGTTCACGCTGATCTTCGGTCGAGTCGTTCGCACCTTGATCTTGTGGAACTTGCCGTCGGACGGACGCGTGGAGACGAAACCCAGCAGGTAGTACGCCGTTGAGTCGCGACCGACTTCCGACAACGCCGCCTTGAGATCGTTGCGATTCACGAGTGCGCGGCCCCCGGTTTCGTCGGCCAGGATCCGCAGCGTGTCGATTTGGAACCCCGGCGTGTTCATCATCAGTCCGCGCGGATCGACCGGATAGATCGAGACGTTGTTGCGATTGGCGGCCTCGTACACCTCCTGCAAGTCGGCGTAAAGTTCCCTCGCGTCGAAGTAGCCGGCCGTCGTGAACCCGTTACTGACCCAGACGAGCGTTTTTCGTCCGACTTTCAACGCGCCAAGACGCGACGCCAGACCGACCGCGCCGGTCAGCACGACTTGCGTTCGCAGCCGCTCGATGTCGCGTTGATGCCGCAAATGCTCTTCTTCCACCGGATGCTTCGGAAAGTACTCGTGCAAGCGCCCCTCGAATTTGCGGATGGCCGCGATCGTCGTCTGGCGGTCGTACGTCAGGTGGACGTCGCGCGGCGAATCGAGGGGGTAATAAACACCGACGAGGTCGGTCGCCGGCAGCGCGCGGACAAAGGCAATCAGCGGCTCGACGAACCGGCGCGGCTCGAACCGTCCGACGTGGTAGTCGTCGAGCAGGATCGCGACCAGACGCGTGTCCTCGTTCGCGGCCTCGCGCTCTTCATCGTCCGCGGTGCGAACCGGATAGCGCTCGCGCGGCTCGCTGTTGGCCGCGTTCACGAACTTGAACGCCGTGATCGGCGCTGGGCGGCCCTCGTCCAGGATTTCGAAATCGGCGGCCGTCAGATCGTCGACGGGCTCACCGTCGGCATCGGTGACGATCACGTCGACCTGGACCAGATTCGTCGCGCTCCGGAACGTCGGCTGTTGAGGTGTTTGCGCGGCGGCAATCGCCACGATTGCGACGAGTCCCGAGGCGAGCAAGACGCGCACGGCAATCCTTACGGGCTGGCACGCTGATGATAACATCAGCTCCGGAGCATCGACGTGACGACGAAGACGGAATCGACCACCCCACCGCTGACGACGCTGGCGGAAGACGAGCGGTTGTTCCGCGACAGCGTGTACGAGTTCGCCGATCGCGAAATCCGTCCGCTCGTGCGCGAGATGGACGAGCACGCGAAGATCCCGCGCGCGCTCATCGACAAGCTGTTCGACCTCGGCGTGATGGGGATTGAAATTCCGGAGAGCTTCGGCGGCGGCGGCGCGAGCTTCTTCCACGCGGCGCTGGCGGTGGAGGCGCTGTCTCGCGTCGATCCGTCGATCGGCGTCCTCGTGGACGTGCAGAACACGCTGGTCATCAACGCGATCCTCCGCTGGGGCAGCGACGACATCAAGCGGCGCTATCTGCCGAAGCTCGCCGCGAACACCATCGGCGCGTACGCATTATCCGAAGCCGGCTCTGGCAGCGATGCGTTCGCGATGACGACGCGCGCGGTGGAAAGCGGCGACGGATACGCCATCACCGGCCGCAAGCTCTGGATCACCAACGGCAACGAAGCCGCCCTGTTCATCGTCTTCGCCAACGTCAATCCCGACGCGGGCTATCGCGGGATTACGGCATTCCTGGTCGAGCGCGGGTTCGACGGATTCACCGTCGGCAGGAAGGAAGACAAGCTCGGCATCCGCGCGAGCAGCACGTGCGAGTTGCTCTTCGAAGGATGCCGCGTGCCGCGCTTCAACGTCCTCGGCGACATCGGCAAGGGCTACAAGGTCGCGATCGAAACGCTGAACGAGGGGCGCATCGGCATCGGTGCGCAGATGATCGGGCTCGCGCAGGGCGCGCTCGATCACGCCATCAAATACACGAAAGACCGGAAGCAGTTCGGCAAGCCGATTGCGGAGTTCCAGGCGGTGCAGCATCAGATCGCACGCGCCGCGACGGAGCTCGAAGCCGCGCGGCTGATGGTCTACAACGCCGGACGTTTGCGCGACGCCGGCCAGCCGTTCCTGACCGAAGCCGCGATGTGCAAGATTTTCTCGTCAGAGGTCGCCGAGCGCGTGACGTCGCTTGCGGTGAACCTGTTTGGCGGCTACGGGTTCGTGAAAGACTATCCGGTCGAGAAGCTGTACCGCGACGCGAAGATCGGGCAGATCTACGAAGGCACGTCCAACCTGCAGCTCCAGACCATCGCGAAGCAAATCCTTGGATAGCCACGCCTACCTGCGCGACGTCGTCCGCACTTACAGGAATTACAAGGCGCTTGCCGATAAGGCGATCGCGCAGGTGCCGACCGATGCAGACCTGCACAAACAGATCGACCCCGACTCGAACAGCATCGCGGTCATCGTCAAGCATGTCGCGGGAAATCTGCGGTCGCGGTTCAGGGATTTCCTGACGACCGACGGCGAAAAGCCCGATCGCCATCGCGACGACGAGTTCGAGATGCCGGAGCAGGTCACGCGCGAGGAGATCCTGCGATGGTGGAATGAAGGCTGGGCGATCGCGCTCGGATCAATCGAGGCCCTCACGCCGGAGGACCTCGATCGCCGCGTGTCGATCCGCGGCGAAGCGTTTCTCGTGCCGGAGGCGCTGAGCCGATCGGCGACGCACACGGCGTATCACGTCGGCCAGATCGTGTACGTCGCGCGCCACCTCGCGTCGCCGAACTGGAAGTCGCTGTCGATTCCGAAAGGCCAGTCCGCCGAGTTCGCGACGGGCGCCTTCAAGACGAAGGGAATCGCTCCCGGATCGCCCGACGATCCGCGCTAGTCCGTGGCGCTGCCCTCGTACAGCGCGTCGGTCTGCACAACGATGTGGCGTCCGGCTTCAGCCGGACCTAATCGGTCGGACGACCGGCGTACAGCGCGTCGGTCTGCAGCGTCTGCGGACCGTTCTCCGTGCACACCGCGTACGTCGACTCGTACATGGCGACGCCCGCGTACTCGCCCTTCGCGTTCAGGCAGTAGAAGCTCAATCCGAAGTTGGGCTGACCTTTCGAGTTCAAAAGACGTTTCTCGATCGTGTTCTTCGCGACCCGCTTCAGCGCGGTCATCGCGGCATCTTTCGGATGCGCGCCGCGGCGCATCTCCTCGACGATCACGAACGAGCTGAGGTTGTACAGGTTCGCCTCGCCGCGGCCGGTCGAACCGGCGGCGCCGACGTCGCCGTCGACGTAGAGGCCCGCGCCGAGAATCGGCGAGTCGCCCGCGCGGCCCGGGATCTTCCACGCCAGGCCGCTGGTCGTCGTCACGCCGCAGATCTCGCCCTTGGCGTTGACGGCGTCGCAGTTGATCGTTCCCCAGTAGTGCTCGCCGTCGATCAATCCCTCGCGGACCATCTGCATACCCGCGTCGTACCACGCCTGCGCACGGGTCTTGGGATCGAGGTAGTGCAGCGGATCGGTGCGCCGCTTCCACTCGAGCCACTGCTTGCGCGCCGTCTCGTTGATGAGGCCTTCCTCGATCTTGATCCCCATGCCGCGCGCGAAGTCCTGCGCGCCTTTGCCGACGAGCAGATGATGGTCGGTTTCTTCGGCGACGAGCTGCGCAACCCGCGCAGGTGCGCGCACACCCTCGATGCCGGCGACCGCGCCGGCGCGCTTCTTCGGCCCGTGCATGCACGACGCATCGAGCTGCACGACGCCATCGGCGTTCGGCAGACCGCTCCAGCCGACGCCGGTCTGATTCGGATCGAGCTCGACGATCGAGACGCCGGCGACGAGCGCATCGAGCACGTCGGCGCCCTCGGTCATCATCTTGAACGCCTTGGCAACGCACGTGACGCCGTCGGCGTCCTTCGATCGGTTGCCGTTCGACGAAGCGACGACGCACGGCTTGACGCTCTTCGGCGTCATGACCGTCGGCGCCTGACCGAACAGGGGTTTGGATGCGGCCGCTGCCGCGATGCCGGCCGCGGTAGTGGTTCGAACGAAGTCACGACGGTTCAGCTTTTTCGTCACGGCGCTCTCTTTCTTTCACTGGCGGCGGGGCCCCACCCCCGCCGCGAACTGACGCTGACGCCTCGCCTCGGATTCCCATGTCCTCGGCTCGGCGTGGCCGCAGGCGCCAGCCGTCAGGCTTCAGACGTGAGCGAGAATGTTGGCGGCGATAATCATACGCTGCGCTTCGGAGGTGCCCTGATAAATTTCCGTGGCGCGCACATCGCGGAACAGGCGCTCGACGACCGACCCCCGGCGGTAGCCGGCCGAGGCGAGCACCTGCATCGCCTTGTCGGCCGCCTTGTGGGCCGCCTCGGACGCGGCGAGCTTCGCCATCGACGCTTCGACGCTGCTCTTCTCCTGACGATCTTTCGCGGCCGCGGCCTTGAGCGTCAGCATCCGCGCGGCCTCGAGCTCGGTCGCCATGTCGGCGAGCATCCACTGAATGGCCTGGTAGTTCGCAATCGGCTGACCGAACTGCTCGCGTTGCTTGGCGTACGCGAGCGCCTCGTCGAGCGCGGCCTCGCCGATGCCGAGCGCCTGCGCGGCAATCGCCACGCGGCCGCCCTGCAGCGCCCACATCGCCAGCCGGAATCCCTGATCGACGTCGCCAAGGACGTGATCGTCGGCGACGGTGATGTCGAGATCGAGATCCATGCAGCCGAGTCCGCGAACGCCGAGCGAATCGGCCCGCGCCGTCCGCGTGATACCGGGCGTGTCCATCGGCACGAGGAACGCCGTCACGCCCTGCCCGCGCAGTCCCGGACGCGTGCACGCGAAGACGATCGCGACGGCAGCTTCCTCGGCGTTCGCCACCCACACTTTTTGTCCGCGGATGCGGTAGCCGTCGCCTGACCTGGTCGCGGCCGTCTTCTGATTCGCGGCGTCGGTGCCGGCGTCCGGCTCTGACAAGGCGAACGCGCCAATCGCTTCACCCCTCGCGAGCCGGCGCAGCCAGCGCTCCTTGTGCGGCGCGCGTCCGGCGTGCGCGATGACTTCGGCGACCAGTGAGTTGGTCACCGACAGCGACACGGCGACCGTCGCGCTCGCCTTGGCGATCGCTTCAATCGCCAGCGCGTAGCTGACGTAATCGCGCCCGAGCCCGCCCCACGCTTTCGGGATCGTGACGCCGCACAACCCCTCCGTCGCCGCTGCGTGCAGCACGTCGGCCGGGAACTCGCCCGATTTGTCGATGCCGGCGGCGCGCTGCGCGACGATCTCGTGGGCGAACCGTTGGGCGGTTTCCTTGAAGGCGCGTTGCTCGGAGGTGAGCTCTAGAACCATCGTCACAGCTTATCCACGAACCACAAAAACACGAAACCACGAAACCACGAAACGAATTCTTGTACGGTTCGGGGTTAGCGTTTTCGTCTTTTTCGTGCCTTCGTGCTTTCGTGCCTTCGTGCTTTCGTTCTTTCGTGGTTTCGTGGTTTCGTGTGTTTCGTGTGTTCCGTGGTTCGACCGGTTACCGGTCCTCGCGAGCCAGCCTTTCGAAGATAGGCTGCAGACGCTTCTTCGTCGCCCCGAGATCCTCAGGCAGCACGCGCACCTCGCCGACGACCGTCATGAAGTTGGTGTCGCCGTTCCAGCGCGGCACGACGTGGACGTGCAGATGATCGACGACGCCGGCGCCGGCCGGTCGCCCGAGGTTGATGCCGATGTTGAGGCCCTGCGGTGTGTACGCCTCGGTCAACGCGATCTCGGCGTGCCGCGTGAAGCACATCAGCTCGTCGCGCTCTTCCGGGTCGGTCGCTTCAAGCGTCGCGACGTGCCGGTTGGGCACGACCATCAGGTGTCCGTTGTTGTAGGGATACAGATTGAGGACGACGTACGAAACCCGGCCGCGAACGAGAATCAGTTCGTCACGGCCGGGTTCGTCGGTGTTGCAGAAGATGCAGGCGTTGCTGGTGCTGGCACCGCTCGCGCCCGTCACGTACGCGAGCCTCCACGGCGACCAGAGACGCTCCATGAAAGTTTGAAGTACGAAGTCTGAAGTCTGACGTGCCTGGTTCCAAACCTCAACTTCTTCAGACTTCAGACTTCAAGCTTCAGACTTTCTCAGACCGCCATCGCGTCCGGCGGCGCGTTCGTTTCTCCAGCCGGCGCGTTGGCGGGCGGCGCCGGTTCCTTGTTGATCAGCTCTTTCAGCTCTTTGCCGGGCTTGAAGTACGGCACCTTCTTCGGCGGCACGTCGACCTTGTCGCCGGTCTTCGGGTTGCGGCCCTTGCGCGGCTCGCGCTTTCGGAGCCGGAAGCTGCCGAACCCGCGGAGCTCGATCTTCTCGCCGCGATGCAGCGCGTCGATGATGCTCTTGAACACCGTGTCGACGATGACTTCGGAGTGTTTCTTCGTCAGGTCCGAGACGCGCGATACTTCCTCGACCAGCTCCGCCTTCGTCATGCTGCCGTTCGTCATGCTGCCCCCAGCCCTGTCAGCCCTTACCGATTACCGGTTCCGAAAGTGCTCGCCGAGCGTCGCGGTGCCGTC
This sequence comes from Acidobacteria bacterium 13_1_40CM_65_14, assembly GCA_001917905.1. Taxonomy (GTDB): domain Bacteria; phylum Acidobacteriota; class Vicinamibacteria; order Vicinamibacterales; family CAVVIG01; genus QHWF01. Next base: position 36,385 of record MNEX01000101.1, on the reverse strand, counting down.
GCCCGCGCTCTCCTGATACGCCTCCCAGTCGGCGCGGAATTCATCCGACTTGAGCGCGCGAATCGAGAGTCCGATCTTCCGTTCGGCCGGCGCGAGCTTGATGATCTTCATCGGGTACGTTTCGCCGACGTTCAGCTCGATCTTCTCCGCCGACTTGCCCTGCTGATGCGACTCGTCGAACTCGGACACGTGGATGAGGCCCTCGATCCCCTCGTCGAGCTCCACGAACGCGCCGAAGTTCGTCATCCGGACGACCTTGCCTTCGACCGTGTCGCCGACGTGGTGCCGCGAGAAGAAGTCGTCCCAGATATCCGTGGCGAGCTGCTTCAGACCGAGCGACAGGCGCTGATTCTCGGCGTCGATGTTCAACACCATCGCCTCGACGACATCGCCTTTCTTCAGCACCTCGGACGGATGCTTGATCCGCTTGCTCCACGACATGTCGGAGATGTGAATGAGGCCGTCGATCTCCTCTTCCACTTCGACGAACGCGCCGAACTCGGTGAGATTGCGCACCTTGCCGTTGATTTTCGATCCGACCGGATACTTGTCGGCGAGGTCGTGCCACGGATTGCTCTCGACTTGCTTCAAGCCGAGCGAGATGCGCCGCGCCGTCGGATCGACGCCCAGCACCATCGCGTCGACGTTGTCGCCGACGTTGAGGATCTTCGAGGGGTGCTTGACGCGCTTGCTCCACGACATCTCGCTGACGTGGATGAGCCCTTCGACGCCCGCTTCGAGCTCCACGAACGCACCGTAGTCGGTGAGGCTGACGACTTTGCCCGACATGCGCGCGCCGACCGGATACCGATCCATCACGTTCGCCCAGGGATCGGTAATCAGCTGCTTGTGGCCGAGCGAGACGCGCTCGGTCGCCGGATCGTACTTGAGCACGATGACGTCGATCTCGTCGTTCACCTTGAAGAGCTCGGACGGGTGGCCGACGCGGCCCCACGACATGTCGGTGATGTGCAGCAGGCCGTCGATACCGCCCAGATCGATGAACGCGCCGTAGTCGGTGATGTTCTTGACGACGCCCTTGAGCACCTTGCCTTCGGCGAGCGTCTCGAGCGTGTGCTTCTTCTTCTCGGCGTTCTCCTCTTCGAGGAGCGCCTTGCGCGACAGCACGATGTTGCCGCGCTTCTTGTTCACTTTGATGACGCGCATGCGCAGCTCTTGTCCGCGCAGCGCGTCGAGGTTTCTCACGGGACGCACGTCGATCTGCGATCCGGGCAGGAACGCGCGCACGCCGATGTCGACGGCGAGCCCGCCCTTGATCCGCTCGATGACGCGGCCAATGACGACCTTGCGTTCCGCATAGGCCTTCTCGACCTCGTCCCAGATTTTCATCTTCTCGGCTTTTTCGCGCGAGAGGACGACGTAGCCTTCGCGATCTTCCGTGCGCTCGAGCAGCACGTCGACGATGTCGCCGGGCTGGACAGTGACTTCGCCGTTTTCGTCGAGGAATTCGTCGACCTGGATGATGCCTTCGGACTTGTAGCCGACGTCGACGATCACTTCTGAGGGGGTGACTTTGAGAACCGTGCCCTTGACGACCTCGCCTTCCGCGATGTTCCGGAAGCTGCTATCGTAGGAATCGAGCAGTTTCGCGTATTCTTCCGGATCAATCTGCTCGTCGTCTTCACGCGGCCGGGCTTTGAGTCCGCCGCGATCTCCGCGGGCGTCGCGGTCCACTGTTGCCGCGCCCGTTCCGCGGGCTGGATGTGGACCGGGGGGGTTCTCGTCTTCAACGTTCGCCATGCCTTGCGCGTCCTCCTGTCGATCAATTACCGGTATTGGTGAGCGGGTGCCGGCCCCCGCAAGGTATTCCTGAATTCCGATAAGCAACAGAGAGTACGACACTTATCGGCAAACTGTCAAGGTTCGAAAGGACGGCAACGATGGCCAAACGCAAAGCCGGACAGCGAGTACGGCGAGCGAAACCGGCTGCCAGAGGCAAGAAACGTGCGGCCGCACAGCGTTCGGCTAAACGCCCGACGAGGAGCGCTCGAACAAAGCGTGCAGCCGCGCCCAAGCGGTCCGCCAAAAAGACGGCGACCCGGAAAACACCTCGCCTCGACCGGGTTCGGCGCACGCTCGACGAAACGGTCCAGACGCCGCCTTCGTCGCTCAACATGGACCGGCACAGTTCGGCCGCGCGGTCGGGACGAGCTGAAATGGCTGAGCACCAGCTCGAACACCGGAACATGTCGCCGGAGATCACGGGCGGCGACGTCGACGTCGATCTCGAGGATGCGTACTTCACCGGCGAAGAAGCGCCCGGCGGCGACAACCCGACGCCCGATCAGGACATCGTCGACGACATCGGCAAGGCGCTCGGCCTGGAGTACGACGACAACGAGCCGCTCAAAGCCAGCGAGAAGGTGATCGAGCGCGACAAACACCGGTGGGAGCTCGACCCGGCTTCCTCGGAGGACTACAAAGATCGGAAGTAGGGGCCGACCCATGTGTCGGCCCGGGGCGGACCCTTCGACGCTCGTCCCGAGCCTGTCGACGGACGAGCGCTCAGGGCAGGCACGCGGGTCCGCCCCTACACCTTCGCGCGAACGACTTCCAGCACATCGCGCACGACCTCATCGACCGATTTCCCGGTCGTATCGACGACGACCGCATCGGGCGCCGCATAGAGCGGCGACGCTTTGCGCGTGCGATCGAGCTCGTCGCGCGCGGTCAGCAGCGTGACGACGTCGGACACCGCCGACGGTCCACCCGTGTGCGCGGGATCGCTGGCACGCCGGCGTGCGCGCTCTTCGGGTGACGCGTCGAGATAGACCTTCACGTCGGCATTGGGGAAGACGACGGTGCCGATGTCACGTCCTTCCATCACAATCCCGCCGTCCGCGCCGAATTCACGCTGCCGATCGACGAGCACCGCGCGGACGCTCGGCAGCCTGGCGACCGCCGCCGCCGCGCGATCGATCTCTGGCGTCCGAATCGCGCGCGTCACGTCATAGCCGTCGATCGTCACGGCCTCATCGGTTACGTGGATGGGCGACCGCGAAGCGAGCGCCGCAACCGCCTGGTCATGGTCGAGCGGCACGCCGTCGCGGATGGCTTTCCAGCCGACGGCGCGGTACATGGCGCCGCTGTCGACGTGACGGTAGCCGAGCTCCGCCGCGATCGCGCGGGCCACGGTCCCCTTTCCGGCGCCGGACGGACCGTCGATGGCGATTACGAGCTTACGCATGAGGGCAGGAGAGGCAGGAACGGCAGGAAGGGCGGGACCGGCGACGATGCGTTTCATCCTCCTGCCTTTCCTGCCCATCCTGCCCATCCAGCCCGGCGTCGCAGTGTACCATGCGCCTTGTGATGCGCCGCCGCGGCGTCTTCGCCGTCGTTTTTCTCGTCGCGATCGTGGCCGGCTCGTTCGTCGCGCTTCCCTACATCCATGGTCTGTCGTTCGTGATTCGCGCGGCCGACATGCAGGGCACGGCGCGGCGCGTGGCGGATTTCGATACGAAGGCGGAACGGGAACACGACGTCTCGATTCCGACGCCGCGCGGGCCGTTGCGTGTGCGCGTGTACGAACCGGCCGGATCGCACCGGCGAGCCGCGCTGCTCACCTCGGGCCTGCATCCCTCCGGCACGGGCGAGCCGCGGCTCGCGCGGCTCGCCCGCGCCCTCTCGGCCAGCGGCGTCGTCATCGTCACGCCCGACATCCCAGAGCTGTCGCGGTTCGAGATCACGCCGGCGATCACCGACACGATCGAGCGATCGGCGGCCTGGTTGGCGACTGAGTCGGGGCTGGCGCCGAACCAGAAGGTCGCCCTGATGGGCATCAGCTTCAGCGGCGGCCTGTCGATCGTGGCTGCCACGCGCCCCTCGATCGCGAATCGCGTGACGTCGGTGTTCGCGTTCGGCGGCCATGACGATCTGCCGCGCGTCCTGCGATATCTCTGCACGGGCAGCGAGCCCTATCCGCCGCAACAGTTGGGACGACCGGCGGATCAGCCGTACGTGAGAGCGCCGCACGACTACGGCGTCGCCGTCATTCTGCTCGGCGTCGCCGAGCGCGTCGTGCCGCGCGCGCAGGTCGAGCCGCTCCGCACCGCGGTGCGCCGCTTTCTGCTCGCGTCGGCGCTCGACAGCAACGTGGACAAGGAGCAGGCGGCGCGCGAGTTCGCCGCGATTCGGGACACGGCGAAGCGGATGCCCGAGCCGTCCGCGACGCTGCTCCGCTACGTCAACGATCGCGACGTCGTGCATCTCGGCGCGCGACTGTTGCCATTCGTCAGCTACTACGGCGGCGATCCGGCGCTGTCGGTGTCGAAGTCGCCGAAGCCGTCCGTTCCAATCTTCCTGCTGCACGGCATGGACGACAACGTGATCCCGTCGATCGAGTCCGAGTACCTCGCGGAGGATCTGCGCGGACATGCGCGCGTCCGGATGCTGCTGAGCGGTCTCATCTCGCACGCCGAAGCGGATCGCCCGCCGCACCTCGGGGACGTGTTGCAGCTCGCGGGATTCTGGGGAGATTTGCTTTGGAGATAGTGACGAACCACGAAACCCGAAACCACGAAAACCACGAAACACCGAAGATGAGACCCGAGCCTTTCGTCTTTTTCGTGTTTTCGTGCTTTCGTGCTTTCGTGGCTAGGCTGTAAGCAGTGGAGCGATTGCAGAAAATTCTCTCCCAGGCCGGTATCGCCTCCCGCCGCGCGAGCGAACAGCTGATGCTCGACGGCCGCGTGACCGTGAACGGCGTCACCGTGCGCGAGCTCGGCACGAAGGCCGACCCGGCACACGACGACATCCGCGTCGACGGACGCCGCGTCAAGGTCGTCGAGCGCCATCGCTATCTGCTCCTGAACAAGCCACGCGGGTACGTGACGACGCGATCGGATCCCCAGCGGCGTCCGACGGTGATCGACCTGTTGCGCGGCGTGCGGGAGTACGTCTATCCGGTCGGACGACTCGACTTCGACTCGGAAGGCTTGCTGCTGCTGACCAACGACGGCGATCTCGCGGCGCGCCTGACGCATCCGCGCCACGGCGTCGCGCGCGTCTACGAGGCGCGCGTGCTCGGCGTCCCAGACGCCCACGATCTCAATCGCCTCGGCCGGGGCATCGTCGTCGACGGCCGGCGCACGCAGTCCGCCGACGTCAGGCTCCTCCCGCATGGACGCGATGCGAGTGAAGCAACGATCGCGATCACGATCCGTGAGGGCCGCAACCGTCAAGTGCGGAACATGTGCGACGCCATCGGCCACCCCGTGAGGCACCTGAAACGCGTCGCCATCGGCCCATTGAGGGATGCGAAGCTGAAGGTCGGTCAGTGGCGAGAGCTGACCGACGATGAAGTCGACCGACTGCGCAAGTCAGCCGCGCTGAATCATCACAAAGGACACGAAGGACACAAAGGAAAACGTCTACGGTCCTGACCTTTGTGTCCTTTGTGTTGGCTCAGTGTATCGACCCACCGGGCTCCTCGACCTCGGGCTCCGCGAGCGGCAGATCCTCTTCGCGCGTCGGCTGCTCCACGAGAATCGGCACGTCGAGGCCCAGCGCCTCCGCCATGTCCTCGACCTTTGGCAGATCGTTGAGATCGTTCAGCCCGAACCGGATCAGGAATTCCCGGGTCGTCGCGTAGAGGAACGGCCGGCCGACCACCTGCTTGCGTCCGACGATCTTGATCAGCCCGCGCTCGAGCAAGGTGTTCAGCACGCCTGCCGTGTTGACGCCGCGGATTTCGGTGACCTCGAGCGCCGTGATCGGTTGTTTGTAGGCGATGACCGCGAGCGTCTCGAGCGCCTGCACCGTGAGTCTCTGCGTCGAGCGCTCGTGGAACAGCTTTCGAACCCAGTCATGCAGATCCGAGCGCGTGACGATCTGATAGCCACCGGCGACTTCGACCAACTGCAGGCCGCCGGGCCGATCGTAGTCCTGTTTCAACTCGGCCAGCGCCGCCTGCACGTCTTCCTTCGGCTCGGTGTCGAGCAGCTTGAACATCGCCTTCGGCGTCAGCGGCTCGGGCGAGGCGAAGATCAGGGCCTCCAAGATCGATTTCAGCTCCGCGCTGGCGCGCTGCGCGTCTCGAACAGTCGGTTCTTCAGCCACGATGTGTCTCCGGATCGCCTATCGGATGCGGCGCATCGGCCGGCCGCGCGCGCTTGTAGACGCGAATCGGTCCGAAGCTGCCCGATTGGAACACGCGCACGAGTTGGAGCCGAATCATCTCGAGCAGCGCCAGGAACGTCACGATGAGGCCGGCGCGATCCTGGACGTCGGCGAACAGATCCTCAAACCCGCACGCTTCGGTTTCCGAGAGACGCGCAAGCAGATCGTCGATCCGTGTCTCGACCGAGATCTGCTCCGCTGGGAGCAGAATCTTCGGCCGCTGCTTCGCGCGCTCCACGACCGCCTGAAACGCCGACAGCAGGCTGAAGAGATCGACCTCCAGCTCCGGCTCGTAGCCGTCGCCGGCGATGTCGGCGATGCGCTCGTCGGGCCGCAGCCACTGTGCCGCGCGCACCTGCTCGCGCTCGTGCAGCAGCGCGCCGGCGGCTTTGAACTTTTGATGCTCCAGCAGACGCCGAACGAGCGCGTCGCGTGGATCTTCTGCTTCGCCTTCGACGCCCGCCGCGGTTTCGGGACGCGGCAGCAGCATCTTCGACTTGATGTGAATGAGCGTCGCCGCCATCAGGAGAAACTCGCCCGCGATGTCGAGATTCAGCTCCTGCATCAGCTCGATCGCCGCCAGGTATTGCGCAGTGATGAGGGCGATGGGGATGTCGTGGATGTTCACCTCGTGCTTCTTGATGAGGTGAAGCAGCAAATCGAGCGGCCCCTCGAAGTTTTCGAGCTTGACCGGAAATGCGTCAGGGGCGGATTCGAAGTCGTGGGCTTGATCCATCACTGTGCCCCGACGACCGCTGCGTGAACACGAAGGACACGAAGGACACAAAGGATATGCATGAAAGACCGCAAATTGTTTTTCCTTTGTGTCCTTTGTGTCCTTTGTGTTGAAAGCATCTGCGTCAGTTCTATCGGTACGTAATCTTCACCGCATCACGCACGCGCGCCATCGTCTTCTGCGCCTCGGCGCGCGCCCGCTTGGATCCGTCGAACAGAATTTCCTTCAGCTGATCGGGCTTCGCCAGGATGGCGGCGCGACGCTCGCGGATCGGATCGAGGCGCGCGTTGAGCGCAGTGGCGAGTTTCGTCTTCACCTCGACGTCGCCCACCTGGCCGGCGCGGTAGCGCGTCTTGAGATCCTCGACTTCCTCTGTGTTCGGGTTGAACGCGTCGTGATACGTGAATACCGGATTTCCTTCGACCGTGCCTGGGATGTCAGCCCGCACGCGCTTGGGATCCGTGTACATCCGCATCACCTTCTTCTTGACCTCGCCGGCCGTGTCGGACAGATGAATGGTGTTACCGAGGCTCTTGCTCATCTTCTTATCGCCGTCGAGGCCGGGGAGCCGTTCGAACTTCGTGAGCATCGGCTCCGGTTCGACGAGGACATCGCCGAAAAAATTGTTGAAGCGGCGCACGACTTCACGCCCGAGCTCGAGATGCGCCACCTGATCGGCGCCGACTGGCACGAAGCGCGCATCGTACATCGTGACGTCGGCCGTCTGCAGGAGCGGATAGCCGAGAAACCCGATCGACGACAGGTCCTTGTCCTTCAGGTTCTCCTGCTGTTCCTTGTACGTCGGCACGCGCTCGAGCCACGGGACCGGCACGACCATCGACAACAGCAGATACAACTCGGCGTGCTCGGGCACGAGCGACTGCACGAAGAACGTGCTCCGCTCGGGATCCAGTCCGGCGCCAATCCAGTCGGCCACGTTCTCGTACGTGTACGACGTCAGCTGACTCGTGTCGGCGAAGTCGCTCGTCAGCGCATGCCAGTCGGCGACGAAGTAGAAGCAGTCGTACTGATCCTGCAGCGGCACCCAGTTGCCGAGCGCGCCGACCAAATGGCCCAGATGCAGCCGTCCCGTCGGACGCATGCCTGACACGACGCGCGCACGAGTCACAGAAGCCAAGAAAGCAGCAGACGCGACGGCGGGATGACGAGGTAGTCGAAACCGCGGGTGAACATGAGCACGTAGAGGAGCACGAACCCGTACGGCCGAATCAGCGAGTCGTAGCGAGACGCGAGCGGCCGCGGCAGCAGCCCACCGAGGACGTTTCCGCCGTCGAGCGGCGGAATCGGAATCATGTTGAAGACGGCGAGCAGCACGTTGGTCTGCATCGCGGTCGCGAACAGCGTCGCCATCGGCGCCGTGACGTTCGGTTCTCCCAGCGTGTACGGCGACACGGGGACGATGCGCAGAAGGACCGCCGCGGCGACGGCGAGAAGAAGATTACTGGCCGGGCCGGCGGCCGCGACGAGCACGTAATCGCGGCGTGGATGCCGGAGCTGGCGGACGTTGACCGGCACCGGTTTCGCCCAACCGATGAGGAATCGAAAGCCCGTCGTCATGGCTACGAGGGGAAACAGGATCGTGCCGATCGGATCCGCGTGCACGAGCGGATTCAGCGAGACGCGGCCGAGCAGACGCGCCGTGGGATCGCCGAGCCGATCCGCCGTCCACGCGTGCGCCATCTCGTGAATGGTCAGCGAAAACAGCAAGACGATGAAGGCAATGAAGATTTGACCGATGTTGATGTCCAAGAGGGGATCACGTTGAACGCAAAGGCCGCCAAGACCGCAAAGAAGAGGTTGTTTCTTTGCGTCCTTTGCGCGCTTTGCGTTCGATGTCGACAGGTTACGGCCGACTCGCGAAAAACGCAAGAACGGCGTCGGCCGTTTTCGCGCCGACAACAGCCGCCAGCTCTTCACGCGTCGCGCGCCTCACGCCGGCGAGGCTCCCGAACGTCGTCAGCAATGTCTTGCGCCGCCGCGGCCCGACGCCGGGCACGTGATCGAGCTCGGATCGCAGGTCGCGCATCGCGCGTGCACGGCGGTGGAACGTGACGGCGAAGCGATGCGCTTCGTCGCGGATCCGCTGCACGAGCAGCAGCGCCGGATCGGTCGCCGCGAGCGCAATCGGATCCTCGCGGTCGCGCGTGTAGAGCAGCTCCTCTTTCTTGGCGATGCCGACCGCGACGAGGTTCGCGAGACCCAATTCTTCGAGCGCCGCGTACGCCGCCGTCAACTGCCCTTTGCCGCCGTCGATCAGCACGAGATCGGGAAACGGACCGCCGTGCTCGAGCAGCTTGCGATAGCGTCGCAGCACGACTTCGTGCATCGCCGCGAAGTCGTCGTTTCTTACTGCGGGCGGGGCCCCACCTTCTTCCACTGGCGCCGGGGCCCCCCTATTCTTTACTTCGGACGGGGCCCCACCCCCGTCCGCTGACGCGCTCGGGCCGTGGCCCTCGCGCGTATCCAGAACAGAACGTCCCGTGCCTCTGATTCGAAACTTCCGATATTCCGCGCGGCGCATGCGGCCGTCTTCGCAGACGACCATCGACGCGACGGTTTCGCTGCCCTGGATCGTCGAGATGTCGAAGCACTCGATGCGCCGCGGCAGCGTCGGCAGCGCGAGGACGTGCTGCAAGGTTTCGAGCGCGTCGTACTGCGCCGCCCTGGCCTGATTGAAGCGCGTCGAATACGCGAGGGCGGCGTTTCGGTTCGCGAGATCGACGAAGCCGCGCTTCTCGCCGCGCTGCGGCACGACAATCTTGACGCGGCGCCCGGCGCGATCGGTCAGCCACGCTTCGAGCGCCTCGCGCTCGTCCGGCTCCACGGTCACATGAATTTCCGGGGGCGCGCCGCGCAGCTCGTAGAACTGCTGAATCGCGGCCGCGAGCACTTCGCCCTCGCGCGATCCGACAATCGCGTCTTCGGTTCCGAGCTCCACGCGCTCGACGACGCGTCCGCTGCGGACCTGGAAGACCTGCAGCGCGACGCCGGCGGGCCCGAGCTTCAGCCCGAACACGTCGCGGTGGCCGAGCTCCGTCGTCGCCATCTTCTGCTGGCGATCGTGCAGCGTCTGCACGGTCCGCATCGCGTCGCGCAGCTGCGCGGCCTCCTCGAACCGCTCGCCCGCCGCCGCGTCGAGCATCCGCGTACGCAGCGTCTTGACGAGCTCGTCGTTCTTCCCTTCCAGAAACAGTTGCGTCATACCCACCGCGCCCGAATACTCGTCGGCCGTGCAGATCGTGTCGACGCACGGCGCGATGCACCGCTTGATGTCGTACTCCAGGCAGGGGCGGCCGCGCTTCCCGGTAATCACCTCGTTGCACGAGCGGATACCGAACAGCCGGTGCGTCAGGCTCATCGTCTTGCGCGCGAAGTGCGCGGGCAGAAACGGTCCGGCATAGAAGCTGCCGTCTCGCTCGACGCGCCGGGCGACGAGCACCCGCGGAAACGCTTCATTCGTCGTCAGCTGCAGGTACGGGTAGTTCTTGTCATCGCGCAGCAGGATGTTGAACTTCGGGCTCCGCTGCTTGATCAGGTTGTTTTCGAGCGCGAGCGCCTCGACCACCGAGTCGGTGACGATGACCTCGAGCCGCGCGATTTCGTCGAGCAGCGCGTCGCGCTTCACGTCCGAGCCGTACCCGCCCAGATAGTTGCGCACGCGGTCACGCAGCGCGCGCGCCTTGCCCACATAAATCGTGTCGCCGTCCGCGTTGAAGTACAGATAGACTCCGGGCTGCTCAGGCAACCGGGCGATCTGTTCCTTGAGTTCGTGGATGGCCATACGCTACTATGTCGCGTTTTCGTTCTGTGTCTGAACCTTCCATTATAAGCCCCGCAGTCAGCGGCACGTCGGTGACGACCGTGAACGGCCGGGCACCGCGTCCGCGCACCACCTTCACCGGGCTCATCGGGAAGATCTGCATGTTTCCCCTGCGCGCGATCATCAACGCGTGCGTCAAGCTGCACATCCACCCGAACACGCTCACGCTCATCGGGGTCATCATCAACGTCGGGGCGGCGTGGGCGCTCGGTTTCGGGAAGTTCATGCTGGCGTTCGTCATCATGCTCGTCGCCAACATCTTCGACTTCATCGACGGCAAGGTCGCGCACCTGACCAATACCGTGTCGGAGTTCGGCGCGTTCTGGGATTCGACGCTCGATCGCTTTTCGGATCTTGCGCTCATCACGGGGCTGATCTTTCTCTACTCGAAGCTGGGGCGCGGCGACTACGTGATGATCGCGGCCCTGACGCTGATCTTCTCGATCATGACCAGCTACGCGCGCGCGCGCGCCGAGTCGCTCGTCCACAAGTGCAAGGTCGGCTTCATGGAGCGCCCCGAGCGCATCGTGCTGTTCATGATTGGCGCGTCCACCAATCGGATGGCCGGCGTGCTGTGGGTGATTCTGGTGCTGTCGGTCCTGGCGGTGGCGAACCGGATTTACTACACGTATCTCGCGCTGAACCATCTGCCGATGCCGACCAGAAAGGGCGTGGCCGGTTTCTTCAATCGTGCCTTCTTCTGGACCGATGAACGGGCGACGCTGCCCTACGATCTGTGGGTCATCGCGATTCTCGCGTTCGTATGGTTGATCCCGCCCGACTGGCTGGGCGATCCCATGGCGTCGGGAGACGGCCTCATCGGATGGCTGAGCGGCCACTGAAATCAGGAATGAGCTAATTCCTCATTCCGCTAGGCCCGTTTCCGCTTCGCCACCGTCGCGCCGGGTTTCGCGGCAACGACCTTCGCCGGTTTCTTCTTCGTCGCGCTCACCGAATCGAGACTCTTCTTCAGCGCTTCCATCAGGTTGACGACGCGCGGCGGCGCTTCGGCAGCCGTGGCGACGATTTCTTCGCCGGCGATCTTGGCGTCGATGATGCGCTGCAGTCCCTCGCGATACTCGTCCTTGTAGTCGGCAAGGTTCAGCGGCCCCTCGAACGTCTCGATGACCTGCTTCGCCAGCTTGATCTCCTCGGGCTTCACCTTCGCCGGGACGGCGCTCAACTCTTCCACCGCGTCGATGCTCCGGATTTCCGCGGCGTGGTGCAGCGTGTACATCACGATACCCCGGTCGTGCGGCTTGACGGCGACGAGGTACTCACGCCCGTAGAGCGCGAGCTTGCCCACGCCGACTTTCCCTTTCATGCCGTCGCGCATCACGGCGAACGCGTCGGCCGCCATGGCGCCGTCGGGCGCGAGGTAGTAGGTACGGTCGACGTACATCGGATCGATCGACGAGTCGTCGGCGAACTGGACCAGATCGATCACGCGCGTCGATTCGGGACGCACCTTGTCGAAATCCTCGTCCGACATGATGACGTAGCGTCCCTTCTCGAACTCGTACCCCTTGACGATCTCCGAGTTCGGCACCTCGCGGTTGCAGCTCGGGCACCAGCGCTTCTGCTGGATGCGCGTCTGGCACTCGCCGTGGAGCTGGTTGAACGAGATCGTCCCGCTCGACTCGGTGGCCGGGAACACTTTGATCGGAATGTTCACCAGGCTGATTTTCAGAAATCCCTTCCAGGTCGCTCGTGCTGCCATAAATGGTCTTTGGTCTTTGGTCGTTCGTCCTGGGTCGTTAGTCGTTTCGTTCTAAGGCGTCAGTCACGCCAGTCTCTTGTATCGGTCGATGCGATGTCGCCCTTGACGAGCGGCAACGACAAACGACCAATGACTAACGACCAATGACCAACGACCACATCATGCTTCGTCGCGCTCGTCGTGGGCGCCGAGATCCAGTCCGGTGCCCGTGAAGTGGATGGCGTGCTCGCCGATCTTGTCCCGCAGGAGCCGCCGCGCGGCGCCGTATTTGTCGCCCGGCACGATGAGACGCCGTGCAAGATTGCGCAGCCGTGAGATGACGATGAGCGCGATCTCGTGCTCGCCTTCGCGCCAGCTGATGCCGCCGATCTCGTGGTACGGGATGAACGCGTTGTCCGCCCAGATGCCGTCCTCGTAGAACCCGCGGCCGATGCGGCGGTTCAGCGGCACCAGGTACGCGTAGTAGGCGAACATCATGATTTCGCCGAACGCCTGCTGTCGCAGGTACACGAGCTTGTAGAACACGAGCAGACCCATCGTCACGCCAATGGCGAGCGCCATCCCGTAGTACGGCGGCTTGGGACTCGGCCAGATCAGCAGCGCGCCCGGCTTTCGCCGAAGGAACCGGACGTATTCGAGGATGAGCCGGGCATTCGCAATCAGGAAGCCGGCGCCGAGCAGCAGCAGGATCCCTGCAAGGATCGGCTGAGCGTTCACGAAATAATTCTAGCGGACCGTCCGAGCTGGTTGGGTACAACCCACAACAGGCCTTCGACCGCGATTCTCGGGCCGCGACAACGCGGGGTCCCCAACGCGGCAGCCGCGTTGGGGTGCCGTGGCGGGGCCCCCGCCGCGCACGCTTGCTCCACTACACCTTTTCGACGGCGGCGAGGGTCGGGTCGAAGCAGTGACGGCAGCGCGCTTCGTACATCCCGGTGGCGCCGACCAGCACGCGGTCGCTGCTGGCGACCAGCCGCTGCGTGTGGTTCGCCGGATCGCCGCAGACGACGCAGATGGCCAGCGTCTTGGTGATGTATTCGGCAATCGCGAGGAGCTGCGGCATCGGCTCGAACGGACGGCCCAGGTAGTCCTGATCCAGACCCGCGACGATCACACGTTTCCCGCGGTCCGCGAGCGTGTTGCACGCGGCCGGCAGGTTCGCGTCGAAGAACTGCCCTTCGTCAATCCCGACGACCTCGGTGTCGTCGTCGACGCACTTCACGAGCTCGTCGGAGCTCTTCACGCACTGCGACGCCATACGCATGTCGCTGTGCGAGACGATGTGATCTTCGCTGTAGCGGTTGTCGACGAGCGGCTTGAAGATCTGGACCTGCTGCTTCGCAATCTGCGCGCGGCGCAGCCGGCGAATGAGCTCCTCGCTCTTGCCGCTGAACATGCTGCCGGTGATGACTTCGATCCAGCCATGTTGTGGCTGGCTGCGCACGACGTCCACGTCAGACCCTGGATTGGTACTCGCCGGTTTCCGTGTTGACCCGAACCTTGTCGCCTTCGTTGACGAACGGCGGCACCTGGATGACGAGGCCGGTCTCGAGCGTCGCTGGCTTGACCTGCGCGCTCGCCGTGGCGCCCTTGATGCCGGGCACGGTTTCCTTCACGACGAGATCCACCGTCTGCGGCAGCTCGATGCCGACCGGCTCGACGTCATAGAACTCGACGCGGATGATCGAGTCGGCGATGAGGTAATCCTTCGAGTCGCCGAGCGCCTCGGTCGAGATGTGAATCTGCTCGTACGTCGACGTGTCCATGAAGTAGTAATGGTCGCCGTCGTTGTAGAGGTACTGCATCTCGCGCTCGTCCAGCACGGCGCGCTCGACGTCTTCTTCCGCGCGGAACTTGTGATCCGCCAGCGCCTGCGTCCGGATGTTGCGCATGCGCGCCTGGATGTGCGCGCGCTTGTTGCCCGGCGTGAGATGGTGCAGATCCATGATGCGGAACAAATCGTTCCCGAACTTGATCAGCATCCCTTTTCGAAGTCGCGTCGCTTGGATGGAAGAAGCCATGACCGTATATCCTTGCAATCGTAGCACATGTGGCCCGGCGCCAATCGATCGTGCTACGATGCGAACCGTGGCGTTCACGAGATGGGATCCGCTTCGCGATCTGCTCGCGCTGCATGAGCAGATCGGTCAACTCGTCGGCACCGACGCGCCCGGCTGGACGCCGCCGGTCGATCTCTACGAAACGCCGGCCGCGTTCGTGCTCACCGCGGAACTGCCGGGTCTCGCGCGCGATCAAATCGAGATTCACGCCGAAGACAGCCGCGTGATCATCCGCGGCGCACGCCCCGCCGGACCCGGACGCGACATTCCGTGCGAGCAGTTCCATCGCGTCGAACGCGGACACGGCCGCTTCCAGCGCGCCTTCGCGCTGCCGGAGCCGATCGACATCGAAGGCATCACCGCCGATCTCAAGGACGGCGTCCTCACCGTCACGATTCCGAAGTCGAACGAGCGAGGCACACGCCGCATCAACGTGTCATGAGATTTCAGATTTCAGATTGCAGATTTCAGATTGCATTGAGGATTGGAATCGTAGAATCTGCAATCAGTCTGAAATCTGAACTCTGAAATCTGCAATTTCATGTATCGCCGCCTAGTTCTTTCCACCGTCCTCGTCATTGCCGGCTTCATCGCCGGACTGGTCGTCACGGGGCGGATGCGAACCGCCGCCGATTCACGCGCGGCCACCGGTGTCACCGCGCCGCCGCCCTTTGGCCCTGGCAATAATGACGCCCAGCGAGTGCCGGGCGCGGTCGCGACCACCGCAAGCGGCGGACCCGATTTCACACGCGTCGCCGGCCAGGCCGTCAAGGGCGTCGCGAACATCTCGTCGCTGCAGATTGTCCGCGGCCGTCAATCCCCGTACGCCTCCGATCCGTTCTTCCGCTACTTCTTCGGCGACGACGACGTGTTCGGCGCGCCGCGCGACAGCCGGTCGCTGAGCCTCGGGTCCGGCGTGATCGTTTCAGCGGACGGATACGTCGTCACGAACAACCACGTCATCGGCGAGAGCAACGGGCGCGGGATCCGCACCGAGGTGACGATTGCGCTACCCGACAAACGGGAAATTCGCGGCAAGATCGTCGGCACCGACCGGTCCACCGATATCGCGCTGTTGAAGATCGACGTCAGCGGTCTCCCTGTGATTCCCTGGTCCGACTCGAGCCAGCTGAAGGTCGGCGAGTGGGTGCTCGCCATCGGCAGCCCGTTCCAACTGAGTCAGACGGTGACAGCAGGGATTGTCAGCGCGACCGGCCGCGCGGAGCTCGGCTTCGCGCAGTACGAAGACTTCATCCAGACCGACGCCGCAATCAATCCGGGCAACTCGGGCGGCGCGCTGATCAACAGCCGCGGCGAGCTGGTCGGCATCAACACCGGCATCTACAGTGAGAGCGGCGGCTACCAGGGCATCGGCTTCGCAGTGCCGAGCAACCTGGCGAAGAAAGTCGTCGACGATCTGATGAAGTTCGGCGAGGTGCGCCGCGGATCGATCGGCTACGTCGGAATCGAGAAGCTGACACCGGAGCTGGCAGCAGAAGTCGGCGCACCGAACACGAGCGGCGCGTTGGTGTCGCGGATGACGCGCGACTCCGAGGTGTACGACGCGGGCTTGCGGCCCGGCGACGTCGTCATCACGTTCAACGGGCAAGCGGTGAACGACCCGTCGCACTTCAACCGTCTGGTGCTCGACGCGAAGATCGGATCGCTGGCGACCATCGTCGCCTTGCGTGAAGGCCGCCGGATGGAATTCAAACTGCCGATCGTGTCAACGAGCTCTCCCGCGCGACGCTGACGCTCGCCGAAAGAGGATCTGGAGAAATCACGTCAACGCAAAGGCCGCTAAGACCGCAAAGAAGAATCTTTCGAAAAGATGCTTTGCGCGCTTTGCGATCTTTGCGTTCAACGTGATTCCTTCACGAGCTCTAAGGCTTCGCGCTACACCGTCTGTCGTAGCGCGAAGGCTTCAGCCGAGCGCCCTGCCCACCACGATTCGAAATCCTTGAACGCGCGCGTCAGGCGCACCGGCTCGACGAGCTTGCCGGCCACGACTTCACTTGTCTTGTATCCGTTTCCCGTCACGCACACGACGATCGATTCGTCGCGCGGGATCACGCCGCGCTTGACGAGATCGATGGTCGCGGCGAGCGTCGTGCCGCCCGCGGGCTCGGTGAAGATGCCTTCGGTCTGCGCGAGCAGTTGAATGGCCTCGATGATCTGCGCGTCGGACACGGCAGCGCCACTGCCGCCGGTCGACTTGACGGTCTGCACCACCTGATAGCCGTCAGCAGGATTGCCAATCGCGATCGACTTCGCAATCGTGTCCGGCCTCACCGGCTCCGGATAGTCGAGTCCCGCTTCCAACGCTCGAACGACCGGCGCGCAGCCCGCGGCCTGCGCGGCATACACGCGTGGCAGATCGCCGTCGACGAGACCGATTTCGCGCAGCTCGCGCAATCCGCGAACGATGCGCGGGAGCAGCGTGCCGCCCGCCACGGGTGCGACGAGATGGCGCGGATACTTCCACCCGAGCTGCTCGGCGATTTCGAATCCGTACGTCTTCGCGCCTTCCGCGTAATACGACCGCAGGTTGATGTTGACGAACCCCCAGCCGTAGCGGTCCGCCACCTGCGTGCACAACCGGTTCACATCGTCGTAATTGCCGGCGATCGCGAGAATCGTCGGATTGAAGATCGCAGACCCGAGCAGCTTGCCGGCCTCGAGGTTGTCTGGAATGAACACGCAGCAGTCGACGCCCAGGCGCGCGGCGTGGGCAGCGACGCTGTTGGCGAGGTTGCCGGTCGACGCGCACGCGAGCACCTGGAAGCCGAGCTCAATCGCCCGCGTCGCCGCGACCGAGACGACGCGGTCCTTGTAGGACAGCGTCGGATGATTCACCGAGTCATCCTTTATATACAGCTCGCTCACGCCGAGGTGCACGGCGAGCCGATCGCAGCGCACGAGCGGCGTGAATCCAGAGTTGAAGCCGGTGCGCGGCCGACCGACGATCGGCAACAGTTCGCGATAGCGCCAAAGGTTCTTCGGACGCCGCTCGATCTCCTCGCGCGTGAGACGAATCGCGCGGTAGTCGTACACGGGCTCGAGCGGCCCGAGACACTTGTCGCAGACGTACAACGCCTCGGCCGGAAACATGGTCTTGCACAGATGACACTGCAATCCAAGGAGCGCGCTCACACGGCCTCCGCTAAGACGAAGTCTGAAGTTTGAAGTCTGAAGTGTGAAGTCAACACTGGCGCCGGCACTATTGCCGCGCGGTCGCGCGCGATGGCGACGATATCGCTGAGGATCGCGACGGCCGTCGCGTCGCCGCCGGCGCCCGCGCCCGCGATGGTGATCTCACCGCAATGTGCGCCCGAGATGATCGCCGCGTTCTGCGGACCCGCGGTGCGCGAAAAGATCGAGCCGCGTGCAACAACGGTCGGCGCCACCCACACGGTGAGCGTCGAGGCTGTGCGATCGTATTCGGCGTGCGCGATCTGGCGGATGGTGCCGCCGGCCCGGCGCGCGTGATCGAAATCCGCCGGCGTGACTGACGCCGCCGTCCGCGTCGGAATCGCGTCGGGATCCACTCGCAGGCCGAACGCCAGGGCGCAGAGAATCGACAGCTTCGCGGCGGCATCGACGCCGTCGAGATCGACGCGCGGATCCGCTTCCGCCCACCCGCGTGCGCGCGCGTCGACCACCGCATCGTCCAGCGAGCAACCGGTCGCTTCCATCCGCGAGAGGACCGCGTTCGTCGTCCCGTTCAGGATGGCCACGATCCGCGTGATGCGATCGCCGGCGAGTCCTTCGCCGACAGCGCGAACGATCGGCATCGCGCCGCCGACCGCGGCTTCAAACCGCAGCTGCCGGCCCTGACGCTCGGCGAGCGTGAGCAGCGCCGCGCCCCGACGCGCGACCACCTGCTTGTTCGCCGTGACGACCGACTTACCGGCCGCGAGCGCCGCGCGGATCCAGTCGGCCGCCGGCTCGACGCCGCCAACGGTTTCGACGACGACGTCGGCGTCGCTGGCGAGCACCTCGTCGATGCTCGTCGTCCACGTGATGCGCGAGGCTGCTAATGCCTCAGATTTTTCGTGCGCACGGCGGTCGAAGATGTGGGTGAGCTCGAGGCCGAGAGGCACGTGAGGGCCGGTCAGACGACGGGCGACGGCGGAACCGACGGTACCAAAACCAAGGATTGCGATACGACAGCGTGTAGGGCTCACTAGGTTTCCCTCATCTGTCCTTCTTCGAAGGCCGGCATTGAGCCGGCGCTTGAACGCCGGCATTGAGCCGGCGCTGAAGGTTGGAATTGGCACCTAAACCGCGACCTGGCGGTCGCGTGGTTGCCGTGGCGTCACAGGGCCTGTCCCTCAGCCACTCTGGATGAAGTGCGTATTCAGTTGTCCCGCGGACTATATCGGACGCGCACGCTCCAAGTCAAATCGATAAATGGAGATACATGGATTTGATAGTTGGATAATCTGGTAATCGGGTAATTCAATTCCTCGATTACCCGATTACCCGATTACCCGATTCTCAGGCGGAGCATTCCCCTTCCATGATTTCGGGCGCGAAGTCATTCGCTTCGGCCAGATCGATGAAATCGGCCGGCACCGCGTCGCCCGGCTGGAGCCGCTCGAGGTCGGCGAGCCGCGCCTTGACCACCTCGAGATCGACGCGCGCGAAGAACGCCGTCGCCGATTCGCCGTCGCTGCGATCGCGGTCGTAGAGATCGATGAGGCGCTCGAGCGCCTCCGGAATCCGCCGAACCGGAATCTTCGCCGCGAGCCGGCCGAACGTGGCGCCCGTGTCGGTGGCGCCGCCGCCGACCATGACGAAGTACTGCGGCACGGCACGCGATCCGAGGCGGCGCACGCTGCCCTGGAAGCCGATCGTCGCAATGTGATGCTGACCGCAGCCGTTCGGGCAACCGCTGATCTTGATGCGCGCGCCATCGGCGGCCGCGATGAGATCGGGCCGCGCGCGCAGATGATCCTCGAGCAGCCGGCCGAGACCGCGCGATTGCGTGACCGCGAGCCGGCAGGATTCCGCGCCCGGGCAGCTCGCGACGTCGGCGATACTGCCCGCCTCGGCGAGTCCGAGTCCGGCGGCCGCGAGGCGTCGATAGAATTGCCGCGCGTCGCACGCATTCACCCACCGGAACACGAGATTCTGATCGATCGTGACGCGGACCGTGCCGTCGCCGTACGCGCGCGACAGCTCGCCGACGACGCGCATCTGCTCGCTCGTGAGATCGCCGAGCGGAACAGTGGCGACCACCACGATGTAGCCGAACTGCTTCTGCGGCCGGGCGTTGGTCGATCGCCACCGCGCGTACGCCTCGTCGCCCGCGTGGAAGATCGGCACGACGGTCGGCGTCAGTCCCGGACCAGTCACCCGACCGGCAGACACGCGCGACGCGATGTGGCCGACCGACGGCGACGAATCCTTGACCCAATCCGGTCTCGATTCGCTCGCGGGCGGATCGACGTCGAGCGTCGGCACCTGGCCGCGCAGGCGGCACGCCGTCAGCTCGCGGTCGTACTCCTCACGCCAGCGCGTCCAACCGAGCGTCTTGATCAGGAACTTCATCCGGTTGCGCTGCTTGTGCTGGTAGTCGCCGAGGCGATGGAAGACGCGGAGCACCGCTTCGGCGGCGCGCAGGATTTCCGACGCAGGCAGGAACTCGTGCAGCAGGCCGGCCGACTTCACCATGATCGCGGTCCCGCCGCCAGCCGTCACGCGGAAGCCGCGCGCGCCGTCGGCGCCCAGCACCGCACGGAACCCGAGGTCGTTGATGCCGGTGTAGACGTGATCCGTGGCGCAGCCTTCGAACGCGATCTTGAACTTGCGCGGCAGCGTCGAGCTGAGCGGATGCCGCAGGAGATACCGCGTGAGCGCCTCGGCGTACGGCGTGACGTCGAACCGTTCATCCGATGCGACGCCGGCATAGTGACAGGCCGTGATGTTGCGAACCGAGTTGCCGCACGCTTCGCGGGTCGTCAGACCTGCGTCGGCGAGCCGGTGCATCGCGTGCTCCACGTCGTGCAGCTTGACGAAGTGGAACTGCACGTTCTGGCGGGTGGTGATGTGGCCGAAGCCGCGCGAATAGCGCTCGCCGACCTCGGCGAGCGCTTCCAGCTGCTCCGCCGTCAGGATGCCCTGCGGGATTTTCACGCGCAGCATCTGAGCATCGTCGGTCTGGCGCTGGCCGTACGTCCCGCGCACGAGACGGAACGCGCGCCACTGATCCGGCGTCAGCTCGCCGCGCTCGAACCGATCGAGCGTCGTGACGAACTCGTCGATGTCGGCGACGCTGGCGAACGAGAGCCGGGTCCGGCCGAACGTTTTGGGATCGTCTGCAACTGACATTGTCTTATCCTCGTGGGGCCCCACCCCCACTCGCTGACGCGCTCGCGCCGCTGCGCTCGCGCGTATCCAGAACAGAGCGTCACTGCCGAGCCGCAGCCACGCTCGCTGACGCGCTCGCGCCGTAGCGCTCGCGCGTATCCTGAACAAAACGTGGCACCGCGCCAGACGCCTCCTCGAGACCCAGCGCCACGACATTTCCGATGACGATCGTTCCAGCGCCGTTCGATTCGATGTCTACGCGATCCGCGGCGAGATCGTCGAGCGTGCCGCGCCACACCTGCTGTTCGGGCCGCGTGCCGTCGACGATGACCGCCGACGGTGTGCCGCGCGACCAGCCGCGATCGATGAGCAGGCTGGCGATGTCCGCTGAGCGGCCGAGCCCCATCAGCACGACCACGGTGATGCCGTTCGGTTGGAGTTGACCGATGGCCGTCGCGAACGCTTGCATTTCGTGCGCGGAGACGACGAGGAACGCGGACGAGAGACCGCGGTGGGTGACCGGAATGCCAGCGGACGCCGGAGCCGCGACGGCGCTGGTCACGCCGGGCACGACGTCGTACGGCACGCCGGCGTGCCGCAGGGCGAGCGCTTCCTCGCCTCCGCGCCCGAACACAAACGGATCACCGCCCTTCAGCCGCACGACGCGGCGTCCCTTGCGCGCGGCTCGAATCATCAGCGCGTGAATCGCCTCTTGCGTCATCGCGTGGGCTTCCTTCACTGCTCGCGGGGCCCCACCCCCGCTCGCTCGCGCTGCGGCGCTCGAAGACTCGCTCTCCTCGCGCGGGCCGCGGGCGCCGCGTTTGCCGACGAAGAATTTCTGCGCGCGCCGCGCGTAGCGCAGCACGCCCTCGTCGACGAGCGCGTCGTACAGCACGAGGTCGGCCGCACGCAACCGCGCGATCGCTTTACGCGTCAGCAGACCGGGGTCGCCGGGTCCGGCGCCGACGAGTGAGACATGTCCTGTCATAACCACGAATCCTCCGGTCCACTCAGCCAAGGCACGCTCGGATCACGATCACTCGCCGGGCGCGCGGAAAGCGCAGAGAGAGGCTCTTCCGCGTGCTCAGCGTTCTCCGCTGTTGCTTTATAGAGGTGGTTGAGCGCGCGTAACAGCAGCGGCTTGCGCGCCTCCATCGGTACAGCCTCGCGACGCCACGCGATCCGCTGATCGCGCGCGGTGTTCACCCACACGGCGAGGTCGCGCGGCAGGACGGCGTCGAGACTCTCTCGGAGCAGCGCCGTGAGCGCTGGCGCGTCTCCGCTCGTCGAGATCGCCAGCGTCACGCCGTCGCGCCGGACCACGCCGCTCAAGAACGCGGTCGCGTTCGCGGGATCGTCGACCGCGTTCACGAACACGCGTCGTGTCTCTGCGGCATCGGCGACCGCCCGATTCACCTCCGGCGTCGCGGCCGCGACCACGAGCCACGCGCCGTCGAGATCCGCCGCCTCGAAGCCGCGCTCGAGGATGTCGACTTGTGGCGCGGCCCTTTCAGGGCCGCGATCGCGGGGCTGAAAGCCCCGCGCTACATCCCGAATCGTCGACGCGATCACCGGCGCGACGAGCCGGACGCGCGCGCCGGCCGCGAGCAATTGACACAGCTTCGCTTCGGCGACACGACCGCCGCCGACGAGGAGAACGTCTCGTCCGGTCAGGTTCAGGAACAGCGGCAACAACTCGCTCATCGCTCGGCTAAAGCCTCGCGCTCCAGAAACAGGTACAAACAAAAAGGCCCGGGAAGCTGATGAGCCTCCCGGGCCTTGGGTCTCCGTCGACTGCTGGTTTAGATCAGGTGGTGATCATTGACATGCAAGCGGCTGGACCATTGGCGCAGGGGCTCGTGGGGAGCCCGCAACAACAACAGCAGCTACACATGCAGGTCGACTGACCAATCACAAGGCCCCCTTTTTACCGCTCAAGGGTGCCCCACGTCAAGGTTTACTGCTCGCCGGCCGCCCGTGCCGAGCTTGGACGCAGCCGACGATGCCTTCTCAGACCGGCCTTGACGGCGGCGGCGCATGCGCCACAGCGTCCGCGGCCCAAAGATGATCGCCGCCAACGCGAGAACGATGATGATCTCCATGTGTGGGATTGAGGATACCGCGGCTTCGCGCCTCGCGCGGGCCGTTGGCGCTTTTTCTCGCTAGACTGAGGTCATGGGAACCCGTCTCGCCTCCGTCGTCGCCGCTCTGCTGCTGTCGGCCGTACCCGCATCCGCGCAACGACTTCCGACCATCGTCACCCCCGAGCACTACGACCTCGCGTTCGTCGTTGACTTGACGCGCGAGAGGTTCGAGGGGACCGAGACCATCGGCGTGCGAATTGCGGAGCCGACCACGCGCATCGTGTTGAACGCCATCGACCTGCAGATCCGCGACGTGACGATCGGCGCGGGGAGCGCGGCCCAGAAGGCGACCGTGACGCGCGACGAAGCGAACCAGACCGCCACGTTCACCGTGCCGCGGCCGCTCGCCAAAGGGCCGTCCGAGATTCACGTCCGCTTTTCCGGCGTTCTGAACCATCAGCTTCGTGGGTTCTATGCGAGCGAAGCGAACGGCCGGAAGTACGCGGTGACGCAGTTCGAGTCGACCGACGCCCGCCGCGCGTTCCCCTGCTTCGACGAACCGGCGTTCAAGGCGACGTTTGCGCTGACGACGACGATCGATCGCGGCGATACGGCGATCTCGAACGGGAAGGTGCTGTCCGATGTCGCCGGACCGAGCATCACGCAGCACACGATCAAATTCGCCACGTCGCCGAAGATGTCGTCGTATCTGGTGGCGATCGCGGTCGGTGACTTCAAGTGCCTCGAGGGAGGCGCCGACAGTGTGCCGATTCGCATCTGCGCGACGCCCGACAAGAAGGACCTCGGGCACATCGCACTCGGCGCAGCGCAGGAGATCCTCACCTTCTACAGCCGCTATTACTCCATCAAGTATCCGTTCGGAAAGCTCGACGTCGTCGCGGTGCCCGACTTCGCGGCCGGCGCGATGGAGAACACGGCCGCGATCTTTTATCGCGAAACCGATCTGCTCGCCGATTCGAAGTCGGCGTCGGTCGCGACACGGAAGAACATCGCGTCGATTCTGGCGCATGAGATGGCGCACCAGTGGTTCGGCGATCTCGTCACGATGCAGTGGTGGGACGACCTGTGGCTGAACGAAGGCTTCGCGACGTGGATGGCGAACAAGCCGCTCGCGGCCGCGCATCCCGAGTGGAACATCCCGGTCGACGAGGCGCTCGAGAACCAGAAGGCGTTGAACATCGATTCGCTGATGGCGACGCGGCCGATTCACGTCGACGTGCGGACGCCGGAGCAGATCGAGGAGCTGTTCGACGCGATCACGTACGAGAAGGGCGCGTCGGTCATGCGCATGGTCGAGAGCTACGTGGGCACGGAGACATTCCGCAAAGGCGTCAACGCGTACGTGCAGGCGCACGCGTACGGGAACGCGACGTCGGAAGATTTCTCGAAGGCGCTGTCGGCGACATCTGGCAAACCGGTCGAACGCATCCTGCCGACGTTCGTCAATCAACCGGGATTCCCGCTCATCGACGTCTCCGTCACGTGCGGCAACAATCGCACCACGGTGACGCTCAAGCAGCAGAGATTCCTGCTTGGGTCTGGTGGGTCGGGCGGGTCGGGTGAGTCAGGTGGGTCGGGTGTGGACAAAGCCCGGTGGCAGGTCCCCGTCTGCGTGAAGACCGCCGGTCAGCAGAGCCCGACGTGCGAAGTCCTGAGCAACGCGACGCAGACGATGATGCTGCCCGGCAGCGGCTGCGCGCCGTGGGTCTTCGCGAATGCGGGCGCACAGGGTTACTACCGCACCGCGTACTCGTCGGAGATGCTTGGCGCGATCGCGCCGCGCGTCACGACCGATCTGACCGCGCCCGAGCGGCTGGCGCTCATCGACGACGAATGGGCGCTGGTGCGCGCGGGCCGTCACAGCGCCGCGGACTATCTGACGCTGGCCGCCGCGTACGGCCACGAGCATGCGAGCGGCGTCCTCGCCGACGTCACCAATCGCCTCGAGTTCGTCGACGAGTACCTCACGACCGACACGACGCGCGCGCGGTTCGACGGGTTCGTGCGATCGCTGCTGCGCCCGCTGTTCGACGAGCTCGGATTCGAGGCCGGCGCGGCCGACAGCGACGACCGGCGCGTGCTGCGCGCGACCGTCGTCGAGGCGCTGGGCATCATCGCCGAGGACGCCGACGTGATCGCCAGGGCGCGTGCGGCGCTCGATCGCTCGCTGTCAGGCGGCGCCTGGCTCGATCCGACGCTGGCCGGCGCAGTGATTCGGACCGCTGCCGCGCACGGCGACGCGGCGCTGTTCGACCCGCTCGCTGCGGCCTCGGAGCGCGCTTCGTCGCCGGAGGCGCAGTACCGCTATCTGAACGCGCTGCCTGAGTTCCGCCATCCGGCACTCATCGACCGCGCCCTCCAGCGAACGCTCTCACCCAGCATTCGCAGCCAGGACACGTCATCCTACCTCTCGGTGTTCTTCCACAATCCGGCGGCCCGCGATCGCGCGTGGTCGTTCGTGACCGAGCACTGGCCGGCGCTCGAGCCGAAAATCATGATCGCGGGCGGCGACGCGCGCTTCGTCGCCGCGCTCGGCGAGTTCTGCGACGCGCGATCCCGCGACGCGATCGCGGCCTTCTTCGCCACACACAAGCTGCCGGGCGCCGTCCGCACGCTGGACCAGACGATCGAGCGCATCAACAACTGCATCGAGCTGAAGGCGAAACAGACCGCGGCGGTGACCGGCTGGCTGGCGGCGCGGTAGCGCGACTCAGCCTGGCAGGTGCGCCCGGCTCGCTCAGAGTCCTTTACATTGAAAAGGACTATTTGTATGATGGGCCACTGGAGGGTCGTCATGCACCGGTTCATGCTGCTTGTCGGAATGGGGTACGCGCTGCTCGCCGCGCCCGGCTGCGCCGACGCGCCCATGGTGCCGCTGGCGCTCGTCGCCGCCCGCAACGCCGTTGACACCGTGCGCCAGCTGCTCGCCGAGGGACACCAACCGGACGAGCGCGATGCTGACGGACTGACGCCGCTCATGTGGGCCGCGCGAAACGGCGCCGTCGAGGCGATGACGGCGCTCCTCGACGCCGGCGCCGATCCCAACGCGCGCGATACGCGCAACGGGTGGACGCCCCTTCTCCACGCCATTCACACGCAGCGCGTCGGCGCCGTGCGCCTGCTGCTCGAGCGCGGCGCCGATCCCAACGCGCGCCTCGACTCCACGACGCCTCTGATGATGGCCGCCGTCGAGATCGATCCGTCGTTCGTCAAGCTGCTTCTCGAGTACGGCGCCGACCCGCAGGCGCGCGGCTACGGAGGCGCGACGGCGCTGTCGCAGGCGGTGTCAGGCGGTGCGCTGTCGGACATCGATCGGCCGCTGCTCGGCGGCTGCCGGACCGAAACGGTGCGCGTGCTCAAAACGCACGATCCGAAGATGGACATGCCCGACACCATCGCCGGCTGGCACGCGCTCTGGTGGGCGAGGTTCCACGGGTGTCACGACGTGCTGAACATGGTGGGACCGAGCGGGCTTCGAACGAACAAGGGCTAACAGCCCGTGGGCTATCAAGCCTTCAGCCCCGAGACGGCAGCGTGTCCTTTGACCCACGCACGCCACGGATGCTCGGTGCCGACTCTGATGCCGATGCGCGATCCCCACGCGATGTCGCCGACGCGAAGACCGCGATCTTCCACGTAGAGTCGATCCCCGAGGAGATCGAGCCGGTTCTCCGCCAGCGTAATCCCCATCGCCATCGTCAGATTGCCGGGGCCGCGGCAGAGCGCCTGCTGCGGCAGCACCGACGCCTCGCGACGCGATCGACGTCCTTTCATCGCACGCGCGCGGCGGCGGCGCATCACGTCGACGCCATCGAGCGGATCGAGCGCGCGGATCAGCACGGCCGCCGGCGAGCCGTGCGCTTCGGTGACGACGTTCACCAGCGCGTGGATGCCGTAGTTCAGGTAGACGTAGGCATGACCGGGGACGCCGTAGAGCGGTTCGTTGCGCCGCGTCGGACCGGGCGCGGCGTGGCACGCGGGATCGGACTCGCCGACGTACGCCTCGACTTCGACGATCGCGCCGCTCGTGACGACGCCGCGGCGATTGTGGACGAGGACCTTGCCGAGGAGATCGCGTGCGACGTCGAGGGTCGGACGATCGTAGAAAGCGCGGGATAACTTCACAGGCACAGCGAACACAACGGGCACAAAGAACACAAAGGATCAGCCGTACGGCGTTTGACCTTTGTGTCCATGGTGTCCTTGGTGTTGATTCAGCCTACGAAGCGGCCTGTTTGAGGCGAGCCACGGCACGTTCGGCCGCACGCGCGACCTGCGGATCGTTGTCCTTTTGCAGCGACTCGGCGAGCGGCAGCGCCGCCGGATCGCCGGCCAGGCCGAGCACGTCGGCGACGTCGGCTCGGATGCGCGCGTCGGGATCCTGTGCCTGCCGCGTCAAGATCGCCGGACGTCCGGCTGCCATCTCGACGAGGTACTGCTTGGCCCGATCGCGCAGCTTGGGCCGCGCCAGCGCTTCGGTGATCGCATCGATCGGCGTGTTCGCCAGCATGGCCGACGCAAAGGCGCCGGCCAGCAGCACGCTGTCGTTGCGCTCGCCGCCCATCGCCGTCTGGACGTCGGCGAGCTTCGTGCGATCGCCGAGACGCGCAAGCCCTTCGACGGCGATGCCGCGCAACGGCGCGTTCCTCGTCTGCAACTGCGCGGTGAACAACGGCACCGCCGACGCGTGGCCGATCCGCGCCAGCGCGTCGAGCGCGGCCGCCGCCTCATCGCCTTTGCCGTAGTACTGAAACAGCTCGATGAGCGCCTGGACTGAGCGCTCGTACCGCATCGCACCGAGCGCCTGCATCGCGGCGACCTTCAGGGTGCGATCCTTCTCGTTGAGGAGCGTGATGATCGCGTCGCCGACCGTCTGATCGACAGGCTCGTCCTGCAATCGCTTTTCGAACACCCGTCCGATGACGCGTACCGCCGCATATCGGAGCGCCGGATCCGCCGCGCCGGTCAACGCCGTGAGCACGGGACCCGCAGCGCGCAGCATGTCGCGGCGCGCGGCGCCGCCGGGCTGCACCGCGAGCACGCCGAAGGCGTAGAGCGCCTCGAGCGCGACGCGCGGATTCTCGTCGCGCGCGCCGGCGCGTAGCGCCGAGAGCACCTCCGCCGGGACCGGTCGCGGACCGATGGCGAGCGGGCCCGAGGCAAACGCCGCTGCGGCGACGATCTGGTTTCGCACTTCGACGATGAACCCGACGCGCTTGCGGACGACGATCTTCTCGGCGAGAAAAATGTTCAGCTCCGCGGCGATCGCTTCGAGCTGAACGTCGTCTTCGGGATCGGTGACGAGCGGCGCGAGCGGCAGCGCCGCGTCCGGATACGCCGCTTCTTTGAGCATCTGCGCCGCGCGAACGCGTGCGCCGGCGTCGGCACTCGTCAAATCGCGGAGGGCCTGTTCGAAGGGTACTTGCGCGCCGAGAGCGGGAGTGACGGGACCGCCCGGAACAAAGAACGCAAAGGCCGCAAAGAGCGCAAAGACAGTCCTTGGCTTTGCGGTCTTCGCGGTCTTTGCGTTCCTCGTGCTATCGCCCAGCGGCATAGGCGTGCGACCGGCCTTCCGCCAGCACAGGGCGAAGGTACTGACCTGTGTACGACGTCTCGATCTGCGCGACCTGCTCCGGCGTGCCGGCCGTGACGACGTGGCCGCCGTCCTCGCCGCCTTCGGGTCCGAGATCGATGATGTAGTCGGCGGTTTTGATGACGTCGAGGTTGTGCTCGATGACCAGCAGCGTGTGGCCCGCTTCGAGCAGCTTCTTGAATGCCGTCAGCAGCTTCGCGATGTCGTCGAAGTGCAATCCGGTCGTCGGCTCGTCGAGGATGTAGAGCAACCGCTCGCCGCCGTGCGACGACAGGTGCGCCGCGATCTTGATCCGCTGCGCCTCTCCGCCCGACAGCGTCGTCGCCGGCTGACCGAGCCGCAGATAGCCGAGGCCGATCTCGTCGAGCACCTGAAGACGACGCAGAACTTTCGGTGAGCTGCTGAAGAACGTCAGCGCTTCGCGGACCGTGAGATCGAGCACCTGATGAATCGTGCGGCCGCGGTATCGGACCTCGAGCACCTGCGGCTTGAAGCGCTTGCCGTCGCACTGATCGCACGGCACGAACACGTCGGCGAGGAACTGCATCTCGACGCGGACTTCGCCTTCGCCCTGACACGCTTCGCAGCGGCCGCCGGGGACGTTGAACGAAAAGTGACTCGCGGTCAGCCCGCGCGATCGCGCGTCCTTGGTGGCCGCGAAGAGCTCGCGAATCGGATCGAAGGCCTTCAGGTACGTCACCGGATTCGATCGCGGCGTCCGGCCAATCGGCGCCTGGTCGACGAGGACCGCGTCGGTGATGAACTCGCCACCCTCCAGCTTGCGGAACGTGCCGACGCGCTTGTCCCATGCACCCTTCGCGCGCTTGACGGCCGAGTAGAGCACGTCGTGCACGAGCGTCGACTTGCCCGATCCGCTGACGCCGGTGACGACCGTGAGCGTGTTGAGCGGCACGCTGATGTCGATGTTCTTCAGGTTGTGCTCGGTCGCGCCCAGCAACTTGATCTTCTGTCCCGTGCCGCGGCGCCGCGTCGTCGGCACCGGAATCGCCAGCTCCCGGCGCAGATACTTCGAGGTCAGCGATCGCGGCTCGCGCATCAACCCGTCGAGCGTCCCGGAATAGACGATGCGGCCGCCCTGCTCACCCGCGCCGAGTCCGAGATCGACGATGTGGTCGGCGACCCTGATCATGTCGCCGTCGTGCTCGACGACCAGGACCGTGTTGCCTTGATCGCGCAGCTGTCGCAGGATGGCGATCAACCGCTGGTTGTCGCGCGAGTGCAGCCCGATCGACGGCTCGTCGAGGACGTAGAGTGTCCCGACGAGCGCCGAGCCGAGAGAGGTCGCCAGATTGATGCGCTGCGCTTCACCGCCGGACAGCGTCGACGACAGGCGATCGAGCGTGAGGTAGTCGAGCCCGACGTCGCGCAAGAACGACAGCCGGCGCCGAATCTCTTTGAGCACTTTCTCGGCGATCGCTTCTTCCTTCGCGCTCAATTGCAGCGTCCCGAAGAATTCCTGCGCCTCGCGGACGGTCAGCGACGACACCTGGTCGATCGTGCGGCCCGACACTCTGACATCGCGAGCTTCGCGCCGCAGACGCGCGCCGCCGCAATCGGGGCACGTGAGGTAGCCGCGGTACCGGCTCAGGAAGACGCGGACGTGGACCTTGTACTTCTTGCGCTCGAGCCAGCGGAAGAATCCGCGAATGCCCCCGTAATTCATGTCTTCTTCGGTGCCCTCGACCACGAAGCGTTTCTCGTCCTCCGAGAGCTCCGACCACGGCACGTCGAGACGGACTTTGGCTTTTCGCGCCGCGCGCTTCAAGTCCGCGAGCTGTGCGCGGTAGTGCGGCTTGCTCCACGGCTCGATGGCGCCCTGCTGGATGGACTTGGCCGGATCGGGCACGACCAGATCCATGTCGAGCTCGATGATGTTGCCGAAGCCGTGGCACGTCGGACAGGCGCCGAACGGGTTGTTGAACGAGAAGAGCCGCGGCTGCGGATCCTCGTAGGTAATGCCGCATGCGCGGCAGTCGAAGCGCTCGGAAAACAAGTGAACCGTCGACTGTTGACCGTCGACTGTTGACTGCTCGACCGCCCACGCCGCTCCCCCACCCTCGAGATAGGCCGTCTCGATCGAGTCGGTGAGCCGCTGGCGCATGTCCTCGCCGCTCAGCTGCACGCGATCGACGACGACCTGGAGGCTCGATCGATCCGTCAGCGTCGCCGGATCCACATCGTCGAACGCCACGGCCCGGCCGTCGAGCAGCAGGCGGGCGAAGCCTTTCTTCCGCAGCGCGTTCATCGTCGCCAGGACGGCCGACGCGGCGATACGAGGCACGGTCGCGACGCGCGGTTCCGCGGCGACATCGTCCGGTGGGGCGTCTGGTGCTTCGGCGAGCTCGTCAACTTCCGGCACATCGCCATTCGTCGTCGCCGACGTGTCGACGACCGGCAGATCGAATCCGATCAGCAGTCGCGTGCCGGTGGCCAATTCGCCCAGCTGGCGCGCGACGACTTCCGCCGTCTCGCGGACGACTTCGCGTCCGCAGCTCCTGCAGTAGGTGCGGCCCACGCGGGCGAAGAGCAGACGCATGTAGTCGTGAATTTCGGTGGTCGTGCCGACCGTCGATCGCGGGTTGCGGATGCTGTTCTTCTGGCGAATCGCGATGGCCGGCGAAATGCCGTCGATCCGATCGACGTCGGGCTTCTCCATCCGCTCGAGGAACTGCCGGGCATAGGCGGACAACGACTCGACGTAGCGCCGCTGCCCTTCGGCGTAGATCGTGTCGAAGGCGAGCGACGACTTACCCGATCCGCTGACGCCGGTGACGATGATCAGCTTGCCGACCGGCAGCGTGAGATCGATGTTCTTGAGGTTGTGCGTGCGCGCGCCGCGAATCACGAGATCCGCCGCGTGATCGTTAACCGGCGCCGCTAGCGGCGCCGCAGTGGTGTCCACAGTCGGCTTTCCTAGGGAGATTTAAACCACCCATCGTAGCGCAGCGTGTCGGCCGAGGCAACCGCGACCGCCGTGTCTGACGATCTCGGGGGCGCCACCGCGGAGTACGCAGAGATTGCTCAGCGTTCTCGGCGAGCTCTGCGGTTCCCAGATTGCGCCAATGCCAGATGTAGAATAGCGGCCGACCTCATCATGACAACCCGTTCGCGCCGCTGGTTTCTCCGTCTCGGCGCCGCGTGGAGCGCGGCGCTCGTCGCGTGCCGGTCGAAGACCGCACCGCCGGCGGCCGAGCCGCATGCGCTCGGCGCGGCCGTCAGCCCGTACGGCTCGCGGTCGCGCTTTGAAAAGGCGGCACGGCACGTCAACACGAACACCAAGGTGCCGCTGGAGGAAGCGTCGAGCGGCACGCCGCTTCACGACACGTACGGCATCATCACGCCGTCATCGCTTCACTTTGAACGGCATCACGCGGGCGTGCCGGAAACCGATCCGGCGACGCACACGCTGACGGTTCACGGTCTGGTCGATCGACCGCTGGTGTTTACCGTCGACGAGCTGAAGCGTTTGCCGTCAGTGTCGCGGATCCACTTCCTGGAATGTTCCGGCAACAGCGGCGGCGAGTGGCGCGGCGGCTCCACGGAATCCGATGTGCAGCGGATTCACGGGCTCACGAGCTGCAGCGAGTGGACCGGCGTACCGGTGTCGACGTTGTTGCGCGAATGTGGCGTGCAGCCGCAGGCGACGTGGATCCTCGCGGAAGGCGCCGATGCGTGCAAGCTCGCGCGCAGCATCCCGATCACGAAGGCGATGGACGACGCGCTCGTCGCGTATGCGCAGAACGGCGAGCCGAACCGGCGATGACACGCGAGGAGACGTCGAAGTACACCGACCTGATGCCGGACGGCACCGCACGCCAGTTCACGTTCGATATGGAGCCGAAGTCGGTCATCACGAGGCCATCGGGCGGCGATACGTTGGCGGGAGCGGGACGCTACGAGATTACCGGGATCGCGTGGTCGGGCCGCGGCACGATCGCGCGCGTCGAGATCACCGTCGACGGAGGTGCGACGTGGGTGCCGGCGGAGTTGCAGACGCCTGTGCTGCCGCGCGCGCACACGCGCTTCCAGTGGCCATGGACGTGGGACGGCCGTGAGGCGATGATCGCGTCGCGCTGCACTGACGACACCGGCTACACGCAACCGCCGCTCGCGGATCTCATAAAGGTCCGCGGCGTCAACTCGCAGTATCACAACAACGGCATCCAGGTGTGGAAGGTGGCGGCCGACGGGAAGATCACCAATGGCAACCGCGCGTAATGTGATCGCTGCGCTGATGTGCGCGGCCGCCGTCGTTGGCAGCCCTGCCGTGGTGTTCGCGCAATCGCCGACCTTCGGCGTCGGCCATGCGCCGAAACCCGAGGAGCTGAAAGCGATCGACATCGAGGTGACGCCGGACGGCAAAGGGCTGATTCACGGCAGCGGCACCGCAGCCGCGGGCAAAGAGGTCTACACACGCCGCTGCGAGACATGTCACGGGCCAACCGGCCAAGAGGGTCCGCAGGATGTACTGGCCGGCGGTCAGGGATCGCTGACGACGTCGCGGCCGCAGAAGACCGTCGGCAGCTACTGGCCCTACGCGACGACGCTCTGGGATTACATCAATCGTGCGATGCCATTCGATCATCCCAGCACGATGATGCCCGACGAGGTGTATGCGACGACGGCCTACGTGCTCTTCCTGAACGGCATCGTCGGCGAACACGACGTGCTGAACGAGACGACCCTTCCGCAGATCAAGATGCCGAACCGAGACGGATTCACATCGGATCCGCGGCCTGATGTCGGAGCTTCGCCAAAGAAGCGGTCGCAACATCAATGAAACGCGTCACGCTGATCGCGCTGATGTTCGCGTCGTTGTGCACGATGGGAATCGACCGACAGCAGCCGGCCCCCGCTCGTGGCGCCGTGTTCGTTGCATACTACTGGCGCGCGAAGCCCGGGATGCTCGACGCCTACAACGACTACATCAAGACGGTGGCCGAACCGATCGACGAGGACGCGCGCCGCGCCGGCGTGTTCGAGGAAGTGCGAACGGTCATGCCCGCATCAGGCATCACCACCGACTGGACGCACCTGCGCGTGTTTCGTTTGAAGGACGCGTCCGCGGCTGAGAATCTGAGCGCGGGACTCGACGCGGCGACCGCGCGCGTCGTGCCCGACGAAGCCCGACGCAAGGCGAACAGCGAGCGCGCGTCGACGCTCCGCGATCTCGTGCGCCGCGAGGTGTGGACCGAGCTGCGATAGTCGTCGGTGTTTAGTCGTCGGTTGTTAGTCGTTGGTCGTTCGCTGCCGCTCGAACATCGTCAACGTCCACTCGCCCGATGCGACGTCCTGTCGGACGATGTAGACGTCGCCGTCGTCGCCCCGGATTTTGAAGTAGCGGTGATCCGGCGCAAGCCATTGATCGAGCATGTCTACGACCGTCACCCGCCGGTCGCCCAGCACGATGGCGCGCGGCGTCTGCTCGCCCTTGTATCCGGCGTAACATTCGACTTTACTTAACATGTCGCGGGGCCCCACCCCCGCTCGCAGACGCGCTCGCACTGTGGTGCTCGCGCGTATCCAGAACAGAACGTCGCTTACTCTCCGACAACCTGCACCACGATCTCGCGCTTGCGCGGACGCGTGTCGAGCTCGAGCAGCATGATCTGCTGCCACGTGCCGAGGAGCAGCTTATGGTCCGCGAACGGCACGGTGAGCGATGGTCCGAGCAGCGCCGCGCGGACGTGACTCGATCCGTTGTCGTCGCCCCATCGGAGATGATGACGATACTCATCGTGGCGAGGCGCGATCTCTTCGAAGAGGCGATTCAAGTCCGCGACCGCGCCCGGCTCGAACTCGATGGTCGTCACCGCGGCGGTCGATCCGACGACGAAGATCGTGACGAGGCCGGCCGCGCACGCGGACTCCGCGACGGCGGATGACACGAGATCGGTGATGTCGTGCGCGTCGCCCTGCCCTTTCGTGGCGACGTCGCGTCTGTGAGTGGCCACCACGTCCCGGTCAGCATACTCCGCGCGAGCTCATCCAGCGGCAGTCCGCCCACTGAGCCAGCGCATGAGGATCGGCCGCAGCGTGATGAGCGCGGTGATGGCGACGAGTTGTCCGCCGAGAATGATGCGGTTCACGTCCACGGCCGGACGCCATCGCGCCTCGCCGTCACGGATGACGTAGACGCCGGCCGGCCGCGCCTTGACGCCGAAACCGGCGCCCCGCTCTCCGCTTTCTCCACGGCCGCCGCCGCCACCGCCCGCGACGCTGGCGACCGGAATCATCGTGATGCCGTCGGTCTGGATGGGATCGCCGAAGACGCGTCGGACCGTGAGCGTGTCCTGCGCGCCGATGATGATCACTTGGGGATCCATGCATGCCTCCACCGGAGGCCGATGCAAAATCCCGTGCTAAGATTGGATCCCGTCCGAGGCCGGCGTAGCTCAGTTGGTAGAGCAGCTGATTCGTAATCAGCAGGTCATCGGTTCAAGTCCGATCGCCGGCTCCAAAATTCCTTAGAAAAAGATCGACATCGCGAAGTCGCTGGCCGTCTCGTCCGTCCTGCGATGGACGGATGGTGGACGGACGGAGACCCCACCGAGCTGAGACCTTCCCCCAAGGCTCACGTTCTTGGGCACGTAGGTCGTTCACTGGTTTCGCGCGCACGGAAGTCTCCGGCCGAGCCTCAAGACGCGAGCATGGCTCGTCCGCATGCCGGACGCCTTCGCGACTTCGACAGAAGAACGAGCCTTTCAAGAAGATCGAGGATTTGCGAGGCGTGGGCGTGTACTGCTCACTACTCGCACCGTGGGCTCGGCTCAGTCCTTTCTGAGCGTCGCGATCGGATCGATGCAAGCAGCGCGCAGCGCGGGAACGGACACGGCCAGCGCGCAGGACGTGACGATGACCAGGTTGACCTGGAGGACGTCCTGGGAGATTTGCTGGATGCGCTCGGAGATCGCCCAGCCGTGCAGCGAGTCGGTCTGCAGCGTCCGCAGGATGAGCAGGTCGAGCGTGCCCGGCAGAAGGTCGGGGACAGTGTGTCGAGCCATAGTGTCGAATGACGACACTAATCCCGGCTGGTGTCGGCTGTCAACACCAAGCTTCGGCGCCGTCGAAGACGGCCAGCCGCAGACGGGCTTCCGCAATGGAGCGCCAGTCGCGATTCGTCCCGAGTCGTGGCCCAGGGTGTGCCGACCGCTGATCACCTCTAATCCGGGGCAGTGGTGGGCGCACCTCGAGTTCACCCGCATAAACATTGCGCCAACGATCCTCCCCAAAAAGATCGAGGATTTGCGCGAGGCGCGCGCCTCGATGTCGATCAAGGCCGGCGTCCGCCGACCCGCATCGGGATCCTGCGCACCCAGTTGTTGAGTCGCTGAATCTTTATCCTCGCCGGAGCGCTTGAACAACCTCGATTTTCGTTGCCTGACGCGCTGCGAGATAGCACGCTACGATTGCTGCGAGAAATACGGCCCCGACCGCCGCGGCGAACCCACCGAGATCTCGCGGTGCGACAGAATGCAGCTGCGCAGCCATCAATGGCGCGAACACATAAGCGGCTCCGGTTCCAATTGCGATGCCTGCGGCGACAGGTGTGAGCTGCTGAATAATGAGCATTCGGCGGAGTTGCGTACGATCACTGCCGAGCGCCATCCGTATGCCGAGTTCGTGGGTCCGTTGCGTCGTTAGGAAGTAAAGGACGCCGCCGATGCCAACCGATGCGAGGAGGAGTGCAGCAACGGCGAGCAAAACGCTGATCATCATCACGAACCTTGGTCGGGTCAATCCCTGTGCGGCTACATCCTGCAGCTTGATCGGCTCTCCAACATACAGGCTCCTTTCGATTTCGCGTATTTGAGACTGCACGGATGCGCCAGCGTTAGGCGTGACACCTCGTGTAC